>CAZRRU010000058.1:0-26568 GCA_964602635.1 uncultured Gemmatimonadota bacterium
CGCCGGACTCGTCGGCAGCATCCATTGCATAGGAATGTGCGGCTCCTTCGCCGTGGCTTGCGGGGGTACGGCCCGGGAGTCGTTCTTCTGGCACGCCGGCAGGCTCACGACCTACATGGTCCTCGGTGCACTGGCCGGTGCTTTCGGCGGATCGATTCCCGGACCGGGGTGGGTCGCGGGCGTCGTCTCGACCCTGCTCATCGTGTACTTCGCGGCGGTTCTCGCGGGCTTGCTGCCTGAGCCACAGATCAAGATCCCGGGCGTGCGACGGGCGGCCAGTAACCTCATTTCCAGACCGGAAGCCGGGGCGCGCTACCTGTTCGGCCTGGTGAACGGGCTGCTTCCGTGCGGCCTCGTCTACGCGACCCTGGCTGTTCCCGTGGCGCTCGGCGAACCTGCGGCAGGCGCGGCGGCAATGCTGCTCTTCGGGCTTGGTACGGTGCCGGCGCTGGCGACGGTGACGTTCGGCCTGAGGAAGATCGCGTTCAAGGACATGCGCGTGCGCCGGCTGCTGGCGGCAGGAGTTCTGCTCGCCGGCCTGTGGTCGATCGGCATGCGCCAGGGGGTGATCGGCTCGGGGCACGGGATGCAGCACGGGCTGGAGGTGAACGACAGCGACGCGCCGGCGATGGAGCACATGCAGGGTGAGACGACGCCGAATCAATGACGGCGTCAGCGTGGAGCCGATCCGTCCCGCTGGTGATCGGGACCATCCTGGCCCTCGGGTCACCCCTCCAAGCCCAGGAGCTCACCACCGTCCTCGTCGTCCGTCACGCCGAAAAGGCGTGGGAGGATGGTGACCCGCCGCTCAGCGATGTCGGATGGGAGCGAGCCGGGGCACTTCTCAGGATCGCAGACGAGTCGGGCGTCTCGGTCCTCTACGCGACGCAGTACCAGCGCTCGAGCCAGACCCTCGAACCGATCTCTGAGAGCCTTGGTCTCGAGATCCTGGTACACGACGCACGCGACTCGGAAGGTTTGGCCAAGCGGATCCTGACAGAGCACTCGGGCAGCGTCGTCCTGGTGTCCGGCCACTCCAACACCGTGCCCGAGATCGTGGTCGCCCTCGGGGCCCCCGAGCCACCTCCGATCGACGACGCCGAGTACGACAACCTGTACATAGTGTCGGTGGGCCCCGGAGCCGGTGAAGCCACCGTCCTTCGCCTCAACTACGGGCGACCGGCGGGTGAGCCGAATCAACCGGCCGAGGTCCAGCCCTGACCGGGAGTGCCGTCACGTGTCGCCTGGAAACCTGCCTCGCACAGACGCTTGAACCGGTTCAGCACGTTGTTCGTGACGCGGTTGTGAAGCGTTTCCCAGGTCCGTCTGATCAGGCGGATGTCGGACAGCACCCTCCTGCCGTGCGGATTGAACCCGACCGCGAAGAACAGCTGGGTCGGCTCGATTTCATCTCTCTCAGCTATCGGCGATCTGGCGAACACCGAGAAGATGCCGATCGGATAGCCCCCGCTGCAGTCCCACAGCAGGTATCGAGCGTTGTCCACGTCGGCGTCGCCCGGCACCTGGCGAACCGTCCTCGTGTGCATGCGGAAGAGAGTACCCAGGCGGCCTCCGGACACGGATCCCAGCCAACCGCCGATCGACCGTCCGAGAGCCACGACGCGCACGTTCTCGGGTTGTCCGTCCCGGATCTGCAGGGTCGCGACGTGATTGGGCCAGTAGGGAGAGTCGCCCCGCCACGCGATGAGCTCCTCGAACACGTACCGCACCGGTGCATCGATACCGATTCGATGGATATTCAGGACCGAGTACTGTGACACATCGATCCCCACTCGCTGGGCTATGCGCTGGGTGTAGTCCTCTCGGACCTCATCCGTGTCGAATTCCACGAGCGTGGGAATCGGCGGCCGGTGGATGACGTAGTGTCGAATGTCGGAGAACAGGCTTCGACTCACCTCGGGCGCTACAGCAGGTCCGGTCACAAGGCCTCTGGTCTTCCTCGGAAATCAGCCTGACGCAGGGGGTGCCCCGCGGAGGCCACAATGTGGTCTTGTAGAGGCGAACGGGCAATGAACCGGTCGTATGGGGATTGGACAGGGTTCGGCTGTCTCTCCATCGTGGAGCACGCGCCTGACGTGAATCGATGCGGACGATATGGAAACCACGACACTCTACACGTTGATCGGCTACCTGGGCTCCGCCTTCGTCGTGACTTCGCTCGCGATGCGGTCGATCCTCAAGCTCCGCCTGATAGGCCTTGCCGGGGCGGTCACGTTCGTGATCTACGGCTACCTGATCGGGGCGTGGCCCATAGTGTGGACCAACGTGGTGATCGTCCTGATCCATCTCCACTTCCTGGGGGAGATCAGGCGCTCGGACGAGTACTTCAAGGTCCTCGCCGTGCGGAAGGAATCGAACTACCTGCGCTACTTTCTGGATCACTACGCCGAGGACATCGAGAATGCGTGGCCCGGTTTCGAGTATCGTCCCGAGGAGAACATCCTGACCCTGTTCATCCTGCGTGACCTGGTCCCGGCCGGCCTGTTCGTGGCGAAGGTGCTGGACCGCGAAACGCTGGAGCTCGAGCTGGACTACGCGATCCCCGGCTATCGCGACTTCAAGATCGGACGCCATCTGTATTCGAAGCACGCCCTGCGCGATCGCGGGTATGCGAAGATCGTGGCCAGGACGAGAGGCGACCGGGCGGCCGACTACCTGGCGAAGATGGGCTTCTCCCGTCAGGAGCCGGGGGCCGGTGACTCGTGGAGTCGGGACCTGCTCTAGGCTCGACCCGAGGCTCGCCGGGCGAACTCGACGAACGACCCAGCCGACCTCCCGAGCAGTCTTTCGAGATCCGATGGACTGCCCACGAATCCGTTTCGATCGTACCAGGCGAACATCTTCAGCAGGGCGCCGATCGCGTAGTCGCCTAGACCTGACGACCGCGCCCGCTCTTCCCACTCCGCCGGATCGATGGCTACGGCCTCCACCGGCCGTCCCAGGACGCTTTCCAACTCCCGAGCCATCCGGCGGTGAGATATCGGCGCCGGACCGCACAGCTCGTACGTGTTTCCCTCGTGCCCCGACTCCGAGAGGACCTTGGCGGCCGCGGCGACGACGTCCCGCAGATCGACGACGCTGAGCTTCGCCTCGACAGCGTAAGGAACCTCGAGCCTGCCGTTCGCAGCCATCTGCGGAATCTGGGGCAGCAGGTTCTGCATATAGGCGCATGGCCGCAGGATCGTGAACGGCAGGCGGGACGCCTTCAGCTGCTGCTCGACCTTGAACTTGAGCCAGTGATGCGGCATGGCTTCCACGTCCGGATAGAGCACCGAGTGGAAGACGAAATGGTCCACGCCGGCGCTCAGCGCAGCCGAGATGACGGCCTTGCCGATTGCGACCTCTCGGGGATGAACGTTGGGGCAGATGTGATAGACGGCCCGGACTCCGTCCAGGAACCGCACTAGACTGGTTTCGCCCAGGAGATCTCCGACGAGGGCCTCATGCGCACCGAGTCCGACGATTCCGTCCACCTGGTCCGCACGGAAAACCATGGCCCGGACCGTTTCGCCGGTTTCGGCGATCTGCCGGACCACCTCCTGGCCGGTCTTTCCCGCTGCGCCTGTGACCAGGATCATGGGATTCAGGACCTTTCCCGGCTGACGAATGGCCGTCTCGGTGCCGCCGCCTGGCTCAGTATAGCCCCGAACGGGGGCGTCCTCATACAATGTGCTCCCATGATCTCAGTCTCGGGCCTCGCGAAATCGTTCGGCGCTCAACCGCTGTTCACGGACGTCTACCTCGAGCTCAATCGGGGTGAGCGCTACGGGCTGGTAGGCGCCAACGGCTCGGGCAAGACTACACTCCTCAACATCATCAGTGGTCACGAGGAACCCTCCGCCGGGTCCGTTACCGTCCCGAAGAACGTCAAGCTGGGGATCCTGCGCCAGGACCAGTTCATCTACGAGAACGAGGAGATCCTGGGAGTTGCGCTCCAGGGCAACCAGGAGCTGTGGCAGGCCATGGTGGCGAAGGAGGAGCTCCTGGCCGAAACGCATGGCGAGTTCGACGCCGAGCGATTCTCCGAGCTCGAGGAAATGATTCAACACCATGATGGATACGCGGCGGAAGCGCGGGCCGCCGAGATCCTCGAGGGTCTCGGCTTCCCGACGAGCGTTCACCGGCAGCCCATGTCCACTCTCTCGGGCGGCTTCAAGCTCCGCGTCCTCCTGGCCCAGGCGCTGGCCGGGTCACCCGATGCACTGCTTCTCGACGAGCCCACGAATCACCTGGACATCCTGTCGATCCGCTGGCTCGAAAAGTTCATCCGGGACTTCACCGGGCCGGTGGTCGTGATCTCACACGATCACCGCTTCCTGGACAACATCTCAACCCAGACACTGGACGTGGACTACCGGGCGGTCCTCCAGTATCCCGGCACATACAGCGATTTCCAGGTGGCGAAGCAGGAAGAGCGCGAGCGCAGGGAGAAGAGCATCGCGAGCCGCGAGCGGGAGATCGCCCACCACCAGAAGTTTGTCGATCGCTTCCGGGCCAAGGCCAGCAAGGCGCGGCAGGCACAGAGCAAGCTTCGGCTGATCGAGAAGAAGGCGGAGGGCCTGGAGGAGCTGCCGGCCAGCTCGAGGCGCTATCCCAACTTCCGCTTCGAGGAGAGGCGGCACAGTGGTCGCGAAGTCCTGGCCATCAAGGGCATTCGTAAGGCGTTCGGCGATAACGAGGTCCTGCACGGCGTGGATTTGACGGTGGAGCGGGGGGACCGTCTGGCGATCATGGGACCGAACGGGATCGGGAAGTCCACGCTGCTCAAGATCGTGATGGGCGAGCTCGAGGCGGATGCGGGAATCGTGAAATGGGGATACGAGACGCACCCGAGCTACTTCGCGCAGGATCACCAGGAACAGTTCGAGAACGCCGACCACACGGCCGAGGCGTGGATCACCGGGTTCTGCCCGGGGAAGACGTACGGTTTCGTGCGAGGCGAGATGGGTCGGGTGCTGTTCTCGGGCGACGACGGGAAGAAGAAGCTCGGGGCCCTGTCGGGAGGGGAGGCCGCCCGGCTCGTGTTCTGCAAGATCGCGATCGAGAAGCCGAACGTGCTCGTGCTCGATGAGCCCACCAACCACCTGGATCTCGAATCGATCGAGGCGCTGGTGGAAGCCCTGAAGGATTACGACGGTACGCTGATCTTCGTGTCGCACGATCGCTGGTTCGTATCACGCCTCGCGGACCGGATCGTGGAAATCACGGCGGACGCGATACGGGACTACCAGGGTACCTACGAGGAATACGTTCACTTCTGCGGCGACGACCACCTGGACGTGGACACCGTCGTGCTGAAGGCCCGCACGGAGAAGAAGGTCGAGAAGACCGAGCGCCGGAAGAAGGGCCCGAAGGCCGCGGGCGGGAAATCGGGGCCGGAGGGTCGACAGGGACTCAAGCGCCGACTGGAAGAGATCACCGGTCAGATCGAAGACACCGAGAGCCGCGTCACGACCATCGACGAGAGATTCGCCGACCCGACGCTCTACGAGCACACGGGGCGTGACGAGGTGCGGGACCTCGAGGCGGAGCGCGCCCGCCTCCAATCTGAAGTCGAGAGCCTGTTGGAAGAGTGGCAGCGGATCGAAGACGAGCTGGGGGCACTGGAGTAGCCCCCACTCGACACGCTTTCCGATGCGGTTTGGAGGGGCTTCTATCTAACAGTCTTCGACCGGGTGCCGGTGGATGCTCTCTGTACGTGACGTCGGGAGGCCGGAAGCTTCAACCACGCCTCCAGCTCGGCCGGGGGCGGCCGGCGACCGTAAAGATAGTCGTCCGCCGCCAGAGCCAGTCGTCGCGCCAGCCCCGAGTTCCGGATCAGTAGCCGCACGGAGTTGTGCATCAGGTTGTCCGGATGCGAGTAGGGACAAACCGACACGCAGCGCGCGCAGTCCGTCCCGATCTTCGACCAGTAGGTGAAGCACGCCTCCGAGTTGATCCGCCACCTCAGGGCCCCGTCGATCTCGGTGCGAAGACCTCGGGCAATGGCCTGGCTCGGGCACACGTCCGCACATTTCTCGCAGATGGAGCAGAAGTCGAGGACGGAATGCTCGGGCTCGCGGTCGTCGGGCACGAGAGGAAGATCCGTGGTCACCACTCCAATTCGCACGCGCGGACCGAGGTTCGGCGTCATCAGGAGTCCCATGCGGCCAATCTCACCCAGGCCCGCGTCCCGCGCCACCAGAGGGCACACGACCCGGTAGTTGCCGTCGATGTGCGCCCGGGCAGGATACCCCAGGTTTCGGATGAACTGGGCCACCTGCACGGCAATCGCGCCGGAGGCCATGTACTGCTGCGCGGACTCCATCACGGTGGGTCCGAGCGGAGCGCAGTCGATCATCTCCTTCGACATCTCGACCGTCAGGGCGATGGCGTACCTGTGATCGAGCGTAACCGGCTGCCCGTACTGCTCCCCCCGCCCCACGATCGTGTACTTGTGGTAGTCCCGGAGCTCAGTGATGCCGACGTCCACGGCTCCGAGCTTGATCGCCCACTCTCTGACGAACTCCGAGATCGGCGCAGGATCCGGATCCTGCCGCTCCGGAGCGACCGGCCCGTCCACCATCGAGTGCAGTTCGCCGATGGTCTCGAAGCTGGCGTCCGCCGCGGCGAACATGTACGGGTCGTAGTGTGAGGACCCTGGCCTCAGAAGTCCCGGTTCGGCGCGGAATCGATCGTCCGGCTCGCGATTCTCCGGCTTCTCCGCGTAGTAAGCCTCGAATCGATCAGAACCCGGCTCCAGACGGGCGCGCGAGAACATGATGTCCCGCTCGTCGGGCCGGGCCGTGGGAGTATCCCGCTCGGCTCGGTGCTTGGTGCCGGTCGGGATGACCAGAGTGATTGCGCCCAGGGCTGTCACGACGAGAAGAGCTACGCCGGTGAGCTGACCGGCGTCACCGGGAACGGCCGTTACGGCGACGAACGGAAGTGGCGCCATCAGGGCGAGGGCGAACAGTCGTTTGGCAGCCCGCCGCTCGCCCTCACCGACCGATTCCACAGCTGCCCAGGCCAGAACCGCGAACAGCGCGGTCCCGGCCAGCACGAGCAGCAGATCCAGGGTCAACACGGAAGGCGCGTCACTCGCCCGGGACCGGAAACCCTCGCGCCCGCATAAGGGCATCCACCGTGGCGTCTCTTCCCCGGAACTCACGGTACGCGTCCGCCGGGTCAACGGCGTTCCGAACCGCGTACAGGTGCTCGACCATAGCCGCTGCGACCTCCGGGTCGTAGAACCCGCCCGGAGCCTCGGCGAACGCCTCCGCGGCATCGGCGACCAGCACCTCGGCCCAGTCGTAGCTGTAGTAACCCGCGGAATAGCCCTCGCCCGAGAACGCGTGCGTGAAGTGGGGGCTGCGATGGCGCATCACGATCTCGCCCGGCATCCCGAGCTCGGCCAGGGCTTCGCGCTCGAAAGCGTCCACGTCGAGACCCGACGGATCCATGGTGTGGTACTTCATGTCCATGATCGCCGAAGCGGTGTACTCGGTCGTCTCGAATCCCTGGTTGAACGTGGCCGCGTTCCGGATCTTGGTAACCAGCTCGTCGGGAATCGGCTCGCCCGTCTCGACGTGCACCAGGTAGTTGTCGATCACCTCGTCCGTCTGCAGCCAGCGCTCCATGAGCTGTGACTGGAGCTCCGTGTAGTCGCGTACGCCACCGTTCAGGGTCGGATAGGCCACGTTGGACGACAGGTAGTGCAGCGCGTGCCCGAACTCGTGGAACAAAGTCTCGGCGTCGCCCCACGAAATGAGCCCCGGCTCCCCCGCCGCTCCCTTGATGAAGTTCGAGTTGTTCGATCCGAGCGTGGTCTTCAAGCCGTCGTACGTTTCGTGACTCCGGTACGTGGTGGCCCAGGCGCCCGAACGTTTGCCCGGCCGCGCGAACGGATCCAGATACCACAGCCCGATGTGCGCGCCGGTGTTCCGGTCCGTAACCTCCCATACTGTCACGTCTTCGTGCCACACGGGCACGGACCCGTCGGTGATCTGCTCGAACTGAAACTGGAACAGCTCGCCGGCCACGAAATGCATGGCGGTGATGAGGTTGTCGAGCTGCAGGTACTGCTTCACCTCGTCCGAATCGAGATCGTACTTAGCCTGCCGGACTTTCTCGGCGTAGTAGCGGTAGTCCCACGGCTCGAGGCTGATCCCGGCGCCTTGGGCGTCCGCGATCGCCTGCATATCGGCCACTTCTTCCGCGACCCTGGCCGTGGACGCGGCCCACACGGCCTCCAGGAACTCGAAGACCCTGTCCGGCTCCTTCGCCATACGGTTCTCCAGCCGCCACGCCGCGTAGTTCTCGTATCCGAGGAGCTGGACGCGCTCGTTCCGGAGCTCGAGGATCTCCGCGATGAGAGCGTTGTTGTCGTGTTCGTCGCCGTTGTCACCGCGGCTGTAGTACGTCCGCCAGACCTGCGCGCGTAGATCACGCTCATCGGAGAACGTGAGGAAGGGATCCATGGAGGATCGCGTGTTGGTGACGGCGTACTCGCCCTCGTGGTCCCGGTCGGCTGCCGCCGTCGCCGCCGCCGCGACGTACGCGTCAGGCAGGCCGCCGAGCTGATCCTCCGTGAGGTAGGTGACGTAGCCCTCCTCGTCGGCCAGCACGTTGTTGCCGAACTCCGTGTGCACTTCGGCCAGGCGCTGGTTGATGGCCGCGTACCGCTCCTTCGCCGCACCCTCGAGCGTCGCGCCGTTCCGGGCGAAGCCGTCGTACACGAGCCACACCAGGCGTTGCTGATCCGGACGCAGGTCTTCGGCCTCGTCGCTCTCATATACGGCACGGATGCGCTCGAACAGCGCTTCGTTCTGGGTGATCTTCGTGCGGTGCTCCGCCATCCTCGGGGCCATCTCCAGCTGGATCTCCCGGAAATCGGGAGACGACATGTTGGAGCTCCAGATGCCACGATACGTGCCGACCCGGTCGAGGTCCTTACCCACACCCTGCATCGCTTCGATCGTGTTCTCGAAGGTCGGCGGCTCCGGGTTGTTGGCGATCGCATCGATCTCGGCGAGTTCAATTTCCATGCCCTTCTCCAGGGCCGGCTTCAGGGCGGCGAGGTCCATCTCGTCGAAGGCTGGGACGCCCCCGTATGGGCCATTCCATTCTGCGAGCAACACGTTGTCGTTCAAGTCGGTCATCGCGTAGTCCGAGGTCTGTTCGCCGCAGGCGGTGACGAAAATCGCCAGCGGCAGGGTCAGGAGCGTGGCTGCGTATCTTCGCATGGCTGGAAGCCTCTGATCAAAGGTCGTGCGATCGCTCGCGGGTAACCCGATTCAGTGCAGCAAGGGACATTCCATCCGTCGTCGATGCGCACGACGTCTACAATTCGTTGCCCTGTAATGATATGAAGAAGTTACGACAGGGACGACATTGTGGGGAACGGGACGGATCGACCCGAAACGTGGTGCGCGCGGCTGCGGACGAGCGGGGCATCGGGTTGCCTTGCTGTAGCCGAATTTTCTACCCTGGACAGATCTTTGCCCTGACCACCGCCCCAGGAGAGCCGACATGCCGGACGAGCGCCGCCGTGAGATCGACGTTCTTCTTCGCGAGGAACGCACGTACGAGCCGTCCGAGGAATTCCGGCGGGCAGCGGCCGTATATGACGAGACCCCCTACATCGACGCGCGAGAGAATCGCGAAGCCTTCTGGGCCTCGTGGGCCGAGAAGCTGCACTGGTTCAGGAAGTGGGACACGGTGCTCGAGTGGGAGCCGCCCTTCGCGCGCTGGTTCGTCGGCGGCAAGCTCAACGTGGCCTACAACTGCCTGGATCGGCACCTGGATGGCTGGCGAGCCAACAAGGCCGCACTGATCTGGGAAGGCGAGCCGGGCGACCGACGGGTCTATACCTACCGGCAGCTGCATCGGGAGGTGTGCCAGTTCGCCAACGCCCTCAAGAAGCTGGGCGTCGCGAAGGGCGACCGGGTAGCGATCTACCTGCCAATGATTCCCGAGGCCGCCATCGCGATGCTGGCCTGCGCCCGGATCGGTGCCCCTCATTCCGTCGTATTCGGCGGTTTTTCGGCGAAGTCGCTGCGTGATCGGATCGTGGACGCCGGGGCCAGGGTCCTGATCACTGCCGACGGGGGCTACCGGCGAGGCCAGGTCATCCCGCTGAAACGTACGGCCGACGAAGCGATCGACGGGCTGGATCTGGTCGAGAGCGTGGTGATCGTGCGCCGCCGCTCGGGCGGCGAGGGCGACGAGGCGTTCATGCATTTCCGCGAGGGCCGGGACCACTGGTATCACCGGCTCATCCAGGATGCCTCGGCAGACTGTCCGGCCGAGGAAATGGACTCGGAAGACCTTCTCTACATCCTTTATACATCGGGCACGACGGGAAAACCGAAGGGGATCGTACACACCACGGGCGGCTACCTGACCCAGGTGACCGCCACCACGAGCTGGGTATTCGACCTCAGGGACGAGGACGTCTACTGGTGCACGGCCGACGTGGGCTGGGTGACCGGCCATTCGTACATCGTGTACGGCCCGCTGGCGGCCGGGGCCACGCAGGTCATGTACGAGGGCGCGCCGGACTGGCCGGACAAGGGCCGGTTCTGGGAGCTGTGCGAGACGTACGGGGTGTCGGTCTTCTACACGGCGCCCACGGCGATCCGGGCCTTCATGAAGTGGGGTGCAGAGTGGCCGGGGCGCAGCGACCTGTCGAAACTCAGGTTGCTCGGGACCGTCGGGGAGCCGATCAATCCGGAAGCGTGGACCTGGTATCAGGAGCACATCGGGGGCGAGCGGTGCCCGATCGTGGACACCTGGTGGCAGACCGAGACGGGCGCGATCATGATCACGCCACTGCCTGGAGCCATCTCGACCAAGCCGGGCTCGGCTACCGTGGCGTTTCCCGGAATCGATGCGGCGGTGTTGGATCAACAGGGCGAGCCGGCCGAGAGCGGGTACCTGGTGATCGAGTCTCCGTGGCCCTCCATGCTGCGCGGCATCTACGGCGACGAGGAGAGGTACCGCGAGACGTACTGGTCAAAGTTCGACGGAATCTACTTCCCGGGCGACGGCGCCAGGCAGGACGAGGACGGATACTTCTGGATCATGGGGCGGGTGGACGACGTCCTCAACGTGGCGGGTCACCGGATCGGGACGATGGAAGTGGAGTCCGCGCTGGTGGACCACGAAGCCGTGGCCGAGGCCGCCGTCGTCGGAAGAGCGGACGAGATCAAGGGGCAGGCCGTGGCGGCGTTCGTGTCCCTCCGCGACGGATTCGAGCCTAGCCCCGACCTCAGGGATGACCTCAAGCAGCACGTCGTGGAAGAGATCGGCGCCATCGCCCGGCCGGCGGATGTCATCTTCACGGCTGACCTGCCGAAGACGCGAAGCGGTAAGATCATGCGCCGCCTGCTGCGTGACATCGCGGAAGGTCGGGCCCTGGGGGACACGACCACGCTTGCCGATCCGAGCGTGGTGGAACGCCTGAAGCAGATGTACGAGGAAGAGGGCGCCTGATCGATCAGCCGGGGGGCTGCCGGGCCAGGATGGCAGCGTTCGCGGGGAACTCGAGGAAGCGCCCGCGCAGCGCAGGATCCGCTATCCTCTCGGCCTTGGACCGCACGATTCCGCCCGCTTCGTTTACCAGCACCGCTCCGGCCTCCGGCTGGCCGAGGGCTTCGAGGACCGCAGCCCGGGCCATCAGCACCCGTTCCTCCGACCCCTGCACATTGCCCTGCCGACGCAGCATGGTGAGCGCCTGGCCCGAGGCCTCGTCGGCTTCGGCCGCCAGGCCCTCGGCGAGCCCTAGCTCGGCCTTGCGCGTCAGGGCCAGCACCTGGAGGTGAACCAGTCCTGACCCCTGGCAAAGCTTCAACACCCGGCCCACGGCCTCACGCGCGGCCCCGGATTCGGTCTCCACGTCGCTGAGCGCCAGCCAGGCGCGAGCCTGCAGGGATCGGTTACCTATCTTGAGCCCGAGGCTGGAAGCCTGCTCGAGCCGGTCGCGGGCTTCCGGCCGCCCCGCGGCGGCCTCGATCATGCCGAGCGTCACTTCCGCGGACGCCACGGCGCGGCGGGACCCGGTCGTCGTGGCCAGATTCAGAGCCTCCGTGCCCGTTTCCACAGCATCCTCGAGGTCGCCGAGCCACCACAGGGCGGTAGCTCGATGTGCGAGGACCCGCGCTTCCTGTGCCCGCCGGCCGTTCGCGGCGTACATGGCGCGCGCCCGGTCGAGGCTGGCAAGTCCCTCGACGTAGTCACCCTGGTCCAGGCAGACCAGGCCGAGGCGATCGTGCATATCCGCCTGGCCATCCTCGTCGCCGGCTTCCTGTTCACACGCGAGCCCCGCCTGATATCGCTCTACGGCAAGGTCGTACTGGCCCTCCAAGTGTTCGAGCCGGCCTAGCAGTCGGAGCGCATCTCCCTCCAGCGAGACGTCGCCCACCTCCCGATACAGGTCCAGGGCTTCCTCTGCCAGCTCACGTGTCCGCGACAGATCTCCTCCATCGAGGGCGATGAGGGCGCGGCGATACCGGGCGGTCGCCTTGAGCTCCACGACGCCCGTGTGCTCTGCCAGCTCCTCGAGCCTCTCGATGTATCGATGCCGCTCCGCGGGATGACCCTGGAGCGCCGCCACTTCCTCGGCGACGATAGCGATCCGCGCTTCCGTCTCTGGATCGATCGTCAGGTCCATGGCACGGGCCAGTAGCTCCGCCGAGTCGACGAGCGCTCCCTGGTCGCGGGCGCTGCGGGCCGCGCGTTCCAGGTACGGAACGGCCAGTTCCGGTTGGCCCGAGCGCTCGAAGTGAAAGGCAATCCAGCCGTCATGCTCCCCCGCACTCTCGCCGAGGTGCCCGACGAGCCATTCGGCGACGGACCCGTGAAGCTCCGATCGAAGACCCCTGAGCAGACCTCCATACACGACCTCCTGCGTCAGGAGGTGCTCGAACACGAACTCTCGATCGCCCTCGACAGCAGAGGTCTCCTGGCTGCGAACCAGGGCCCCCGTCTCCAGAGTCGCGAGCTCCTCATCGACGGGCCGGTGGGCAAGCGCATCGGAGATGGCCCCTTCCCAGAAGCGGCGACCGACGATCGCGGCATATTGGAGAACCCGCTTCACTTCAGCATCCAGTCCGTCGATGCGGGTGCTGAGAAGGCTTTCGACGGAGTCCGGGACGTGAACGAGCTCGTGATCGCCAGCCGAGATCAGCACCCCTTCCTGTTCGCGGAGGGTCCCATCTTCGAACAGAGACCTGCAGAACTCCTCCAGGAAAAGCGGATTGCCTCCCGATCGGGCAGCAATGCGATCGAGCAGCCGATCCGGCACGTCGTGGGGCTCGAGAAGTCGCTCCAGAAGGTCCCTCGACTGCTGTGTGGAGAGAGGCGGCAACTCGATCACGTCGGTACACTTCGCCAGCAGTCGTGCCAGAGCCGCCTCTCCCGAAATGGGAGGCCGGGCGAGCAGAAGCAGCAGGGTCGAGCCCGCCAGCGGGAGCTCCACCAGGTGTTCCAGAAACTCCAGGGTGGCGTGGTCCGCCCAGTGAAGGTCATCGAGTATCAGGAGCTGCCGCGATCCTTCGTTTCCGATCAGCTCGCCGGCAACCGCGTCGCGTACCAGTCCGAGCAGTTCCGACGGGCCGAGAGCCGACAGCGACGCCGTCTCCCCGGCTGCCACTCCAAGGGCGACACCAAGTGAATCGCGGAGCATGCCGGAATCGTCGTCCGGCGCGATCCGGGTGGCCGCCTCGTGAGCCGGGGAAGCGAGATCGATACCGTGCATGCTCCGTAGAAGCTCGCCCAGGGGCTCCCACGGGCTGCTGCTGGCGTAGGGAAAGCTGCGTCCGCGAGCCACCTGGGGATCCGGGATCTGCTCGCTGGCAACCAACTCCTCAACGAGCCGCGTCTTCCCGATTCCTCCCGACCCCAGCAGGACGGTGACACCAAAGGTTCCGGTCGATGCTTCGGCCCAACGCTCCCGCAGCGCGGTCAGCTCGCGGTCCCGACCAATGAGCGGCGCGTGCCGGCCTTCCAGCCCGCGCGCCTTGCCCCGCTCCGGGCGAACACCGACCACGTAATGTGTCTGGACTGGCTCCACCCGGTTCTTGACCCGAACCCGGTGTTCGTCCCCGAACTCGAACAGATGCCGCGTGTGTCTGTGTGTGGTCCCATCGACCAGGATGGAGCCGGGGTCGCACAGTCCCTGGATTCTGGATGCGACGTTGACCGCGTCGCCTACCGCCGTATAGTTGTGCGCGCCGCCGCCGCTGAACACACCGGTGACGACCGGTCCGGTGGCGATCCCGATCCTGAGGAGAGCTCGATACCCGTCTGCCGTGACCATCGTGGTGGCGACCGGAAGATCCAGGCCCTGGATCGCCTCCTGCATATCGAGAGCAGCGCGGACCGCTCGCTCCGGCTCGTTCTCATACGCGACCGGAGCCCCGAACAGCGCCATGACGCAATCTCCGATGAATTTGTCCACGTAGCCGCCCCACGCGGCGACGGCATTGGCCATCGGGTCGAGACACGCCGACACGAAGGATCTGACGTCCTCCGCGTCCAAACGCTCGGAGATGGAGGTGAAGCCGGTAAGGTCGGCGAACAGGACCGAGACTACGCGGCGGTCCGCGTCGGCCACCGAGGAAAGGAGAGCCCCGCATGCCGAACAGAACCGCGCAGCCGACGATGTGGGTTCTCCGCAGGCGGGACAGGCGGCCGTTCGCTCTGAATTGCGGGGCATGTCTGGCTGTCGGTTCGGGTCGGTTCAACGCTCACCGCGA
Source organism: uncultured Gemmatimonadota bacterium (assembly GCA_964602635.1). Classification (GTDB taxonomy): domain Bacteria; phylum Gemmatimonadota; class Gemmatimonadetes; order Palauibacterales; family Palauibacteraceae; genus Benthicola. The sequence continues at coordinate 14,760 of CAZRRU010000058.1, forward strand.
CAGGGAAGCTCCCGTCCCCGCGTGAAGCGAGCCTCGCGCACCGGCTATTAATGACTCGCGGACGCTTCGTCCGGAGATCGTCATGCCTGCTAAGGGAACTCGTGGGGCTTGCCGCGACCCCCGAAACAGCCTGTCGTCGCAGTTCCGATCCAAGGTAGCCGGAATCGGGTGTTCAAGGCAAAGATGCAGGGGTCGGTCAGTCGCCTTGCGTTACCGCCGCGGCCTGCAGCCGTCGCGCTTGGCTTCCGGAGCGCCCGCAGGTAGCGTTTGGGGGCTCTCTCAGCCCAGAGCGCGCTTCTGCTCACACTCCCCCGCCGCGCCTTTCCGTTACTTCCCATTGGACCCGCTCTTGCCCATATTCCGGTACCCCCTCAGCACGCGAGGATTGAGGCCCCACGAATCACATGAATGCTGGAGCGACCGTGCCGTCCTCTTATACCCGTGACACACGGCCCCCACCCGGTGTCCCGTGGCGGGATTGCAGCGGTCGATCGGGAAGGCCGCCGAATCCATGAATCCTGGCTCCGAGCGCCTTCGACTGCTGTACGAAGCCGGCCTCGAATTCAACTCCACGCTGGAGCTCGAGGAGCTGCTGCCCCGCGTGTTCGACCGGGTCGTCGAGGACCTGGACGCGGAGGCGGGCTCGATCTGGCTTCGCCACGGGGACACCCTCGTCTGTGAGCTCGCGCGGGGGCCGGTCGCCGACCGGATCCAGGGAATGGAGCTCCCGTGGGGCGCCGGCATCGTCGGCAACGTGGGGCACCGGGGGGAGCCGGAGCTGGTTGAGGACGCGGCCAGCGACACGCGCTTCGTGTTCCAGGTCGACGAGGCGACGGGCTTCGAAACGAAGTCGATGGTCGCTGCGCCGCTATCGGCCAAGGGCGAGGTGCTGGGCGTATTCCAGCTGATCAACAAGCGCTCGGGTAACGGCCGCTTCGACGAGCAGGATCGGGACCTGCTCGAGGCGCTGGGCTCGACGGCAGGGCTAGCCCTGCACAACGCGCAGCTGCTCGACGCGGAGAAGCGCGCCCGCGACCTCCGCGCCCTACTCGGCATCAGCCGTGAGATCAACTCGACGCTCGAAACCGACAGGCTGGTCCACTCGGTGGTGAACCTCGCAAGCCAGACGCTGGCCTACGACCGGGCGGCGATCGCGCTCGACGAAACGGGAGAGCCGGTCATCCGCGCGATCTCTGGTGTGGAGGAGATCGACCGCAAAGACGAGGACACGAAGCAGCTCACGGCGCTCGTCACCTGGCTGCTGGAACGGGCTGAGACGACCTCCGTCGACGACGTCACCGACGACTCGGAGGATTCTCGCGCCCTGCGGGGCGCGTTCGGGGACTACCTCGAAAGCAAGTCGGTCCGCTCCCTCTGCCTGGTGCCGCTCAGGGACGAGGAGGGGCGGCTGGGGGCCTTCTACATGGAGTCGGCGACCCACGCCTTCCTGGGAGAGAGCGGGCTGGAGGCGACGGAATTGCTTTCCAACCAGGTGTCCGTGGCGCTGCGCAACGCGGAGCTGTACGGCCAGACCCCGTTCATCGGCCTGCTGGCCCCGATCGCCAATTGGCAGGCCCGCGTCCTGGACATGTCCCGCCGGCGTCTGTTCGCCCGCTACGGGATCCCGGCCCTCATCCTCCTCGCCTTCGCCCTATTTCCCTGGAACCAGCGCACCAGCGCCACGGAGGCCGAGCTGCTGCCGGCGGGGCGAATGCCGGTGCGAGCCACGGTCGATGGGCTGGTGACCCAGGTGCTGGTCGACGAGGGGGACTGGCTGGACGAGGGACAGGTGATCGCCGTGCTCCGGGACGACGATCTCGACATCAGCCTGCGCGAGGCCCAGGCCGGGCACGCCACCGCCGTGCGCACGGCGGCCTCCGCGCGGGCGCGGGGAGATGAGTCGGCGGCCCGCATGGCTCAGATCACGGCGGATGAGATGCAAGGTCGCGTGGCGCTGCTCTCGGACCAGGTGGGCCGTACCCGGCTCACGGCGCCGCTGAATGGGGTCGTGCTCACCATGCGCCCCTGGGAACGGGTCGGAGAGTGGCTGGACGCGGGCGAGACGTTTGTCCTCCTGGGCAGCACTGACCGCCTGGAGCTCGAGGCCCGCATTCCGCAGCGACACATCGACCGGGTGCGGGTTGGCCAGGAGGTTCGACTCAAGGTCGAGGCGCGGCCGGAGCACATGTTCGTGGCCCGGGTGACCGAGATCGCTCCGCAGGCCGAGGGGGGAGCGACGGAGGAGGAAGAGCCGACCTTCGTCGTGCGGGCGCGGATCGACAACTCCGAGCAGCTGTTGCGGCCGGGTATGCAGGCGCGGGCGAAGATCGTCGGCGATCGCCGTCCGCTGGGCTGGATCGTCATCCGTCCACTGGTGGAATGGATGCAGCTCCGCTTCTGGCGTTGAGGAGACGCAGATGAATCACACGCGATCGGCGCTTGGCCTGGTCCTCGTCGGTGCGATGCTGGCGACGGGTTGTGCGCGGGAGATCGGCTCCGACGAGTCGGATGCCTCGGCCAGCCAGGCGGCGGATGCATCCCAGGCCACGGTCGCTCTTACCGCGCCCGGGACGGAGAGCCAACGCACCTTTCAGACGCACCTGTACTCCGAGCGGGACGCGGACCTGTACAGCCGCCTGATGGTCGAGGAGACGGCGGGTGTCGGCATTCCGGTCACCGCGATCCAGGTCGAAGTCGGAGATCGGGTGGCGGAAGGACGGCTGCTGGCGACTCTCGAGTCCGCCGACGCCCGTCTCGAAGTGCAGGCGGCGGAGCCCGTGGCGGAGATGGCCGCCTCGAATCTGCACCGCGTCGAGGAACTGGCCGCCACGGGCGTGGTCACCCAGGCCGAGTACGAAGATGCGTTGCTGCGCAGTCGCACGGCGGACGCTGCGCTCGACAAGGCCCGCCTGAACCTCTCCCGCACCGAGGTCCGTGCCCCGTTCGCCGGGGTGGTCTCGCAGCGCTACGTGCGGGTCGGAGACATGGTGGACGACGAGATACCGCTGTTCCGGGTCACCGCGATGGCCCCGCTCCGTGCCCGCCTGCTGGTGCCCGAGTCCGAGGTGGCTGCCTTCGCGTCCGGCGCCGCCGTGCGTCTCACCGCCGCGGATGGCTCCGAGGGCACGGCACGCGTGATCATCGTCGGCCCGACCACCGATGCGGGCAGCGGCACGCGGGAGGTGATCGTCGAGCTGAGAGATGTGGGAGACTTCCGTCCGGGCGCTTCGGCCACCGCCGAACTCGCGACCCCCGCTGACCAGGCCAGCGCGGAGGGCGCCGGCTCGTGACCGCATCGCTCGACTCGCGGCCCAGGCTCCACCCGGACGTGAAGATCGTCCGGCGCGAGGTCAAGGGCGAGGTGCATTACGTGGTCCGCGAGCCCACCGAGAGGAAGTACTTCCAGCTGGACGAGGCGGAGGTTGCGTTGATGCGGCTGATGGACGGTCGCCGGACGCCGGAGGAGATCTCCGACGCTGCGGTCGATATCTACGGCGCGCGCCCCAATCCCGGAGTGGTCGCCGACATTGCGCAGGAGCTGAAGCGCATGGGCATCGTCGAGCGCTCTCCGGCCGAGCAGCACCTGATGTTGCAGGAGCGCCTGCGCCGCAAGCGGAAGGTCCGCAGCAAGCAGCGCACGCAGGGCTCGATCCTCAAGCTGCAGATCGGGTTCGGTGATCCTGACGTCGGCTTCGGGCGCATGCAACGGGCCCTGCGCTGGATGTGGACTCCCGGCTTCATCGCCGTGTCGATGCTGTTCTTTGCTACCTATCTGATCGTCACGTTCGCCAAGTGGCCGGAGTTCGCCCGGGGCACGATCGACGTGTACACGCTCAACGGCATCGGCCCGTTGGACATCGTGCTGTTGATCGCGATCACCGCGGTCATCACGATCATCCACGAGCTCGGGCACGGCCTGACCACCAAGGCGCTGGGCGGCGAGGTGCACGAGTGGGGCGCCATGCTCCTCTACTTCTCGCCGGCCTTCTACTGCGTCACCGACGACGCATGGACGTTCGAGAAACGCTCGCACCGACTGTGGACCACCTTCGCCGGCCCGTGGATCGAGCTCATGACCGCGACCGTGGCGGGCGTCGTGTGGGCGTTCACCGAGCCGGGCACATTCATCCACTGGGTGGCCTTCCTCACTTTCCTTCTCGGGGGGCTGTCCTCGATCTTCTCGAACCTGAATCCGTTGATCCCGCTCGACGGCTACTACGCCCTCGCCGACTGGCTGGAGATTCCCAGGCTGCGCGACGGTTCGTTCGAGTACTGGGGCTGGCTGGTGAAACGGTACCTGCTCGGCGTGGACGCGAGGGAGCCGAGGGTGACGCCGCGAGAGAAGCGCATCTTTCTCGCCTACGGGGGCCTCGCGTTCGTGTACAGCGTGTTCGTCGCGGTGGTCGGACTGCTGTGGCTGATCTTCATCTTCGGCCGTTTCATCGGGCCGTGGATCTGGGTGCTGGTGGCGTTCATGGCCATGAAGCTGGCGCGCAAGCACGCGGGGCGCTCCCGAGCTCTGGCGCTCGCCGCGCGTACCCGCTGGAGGGCTGGCTTCATGAGCGGGCCTCGGGCCGGCCTGCTGGCGATCGGGGTCGTCGCGGTTCTTGCGCTTCCCTTCGTCATCCCCTGGACCTACCGGGCCTCCGGCGAGCTGACGATCGAGTCCGCACCCCCCTCTCCCGTCCGCGCACAGGTGGACGGGATCCTCAACCAGGTGCTGGTCGCCGAGGGCGACACCGTCGAGGCCGGGGCGCCGCTCGCCGTGCTCTGGAATCCGGCGCTAGAGTCCGAGTACCTGGACCGCGAGGCCGAGGCCCGACGGCTGAGCCTGCGGCGGGCGCGGGCCGAGGCGCGGCTCGACCTCGCCGATGCGGCGGACGCGTCGGCGACCCTCGAGAAGGTGGCCGAAGAGCTGGAGGTGCTTCGCCTGAGGCGCGAGCGCCTGGTGATCCGGGCCCCGACGACCGGCACGGTGCTCGGCTACCGACTGTACGAGCGGCTTGGCGAGCGACTGGATGACGGAGACGAGCTCGCATCCATCGCATCTCTGGACGGGCGACTGGCCAGGGTGCGTATCCCGCTCAAGAAGGCCGGCGAGCTGGAGGCGGGGCAGGCGGCGGGCATGCGGCTGGTCACGCGGCCCGATCTCGAGTTCCGCTCCACCGTCGCATCCGTGGCGCCTGCCGCCGCCGATGGCACGGTGGAGGCGATCGTTCATCTCCCGTCCGGGGAATGGCAGCCGGCCCCCGGAATGACGGGAATCGCCAGGATCGAGACGCGCCGGGCCACGCTGGCCCACGCGATCGCGCGCGCCTGGCGGCAGACGGTCAGGACAGACCTATGGCTGTGAGGCGCACCCGCCGGCCCGACGACCTTGCCCTCACCATGGGCGGTTTCGCGCTGTTCGAAGGCGTCGGAGAGGAGGAGCTGGCGGAGCTCGGCTCGCTGGCCCTGTTCCATGAGTACCCGAAGAACAACATCCTCTCCTACCGCGGTGATCCGGCCGGGCCCGTGTACCTGGTGATCAGCGGCCGGGTGAAGATCATTCTGACGAACGATGAGGGCCGCGAGGTGATCGTTGCCCTGTGCGGTCCCGGGGGCATCTTCGGTCTCACCTCGGCACTCGACGGCCAGGACCAGCTGGGCACCGCGATCACCATCGAGCAGACGCAGATGGCCCGGTTCAACGGAGAGGCGTTTCTCGGCTGGACGCGCCGCTCGTCCGGAGCCCAGAACGCCCTGATGCGTGAACTGACACGCCGCGCGCGGGAGCTGAACGAGCAGATCGGCGCACACGCTCTGATGAGTGCCCGTGACCGGCTACTGGACACGCTGCTCGACATCGCCGATGCCGAGGGCGAGTCCGAGCCGGGGGACGAAAGCGTCATCTTCACCCGGCCCACCCACCAGGAGCTGGCGAACCGGATCGGCACCAGCCGCGAGGTGGTGTCCCGGCTGCTGGCGGAGCTCATGGACAACGACGTGCTTGAGGCCGACGGGGGACGCGTGATCCGCGTGCCGCTGTCCGCGCTCGTGGTGCGCGAGGATTGACAGCCTTCGGCGCGCCCGGCCCATAAGATGTGACCGCTGTCACAACGGTAGCGTGATTACAGTCGCTTGCGAGACCCACAGTGGAGTCTCTCTCCAAACCACAGAGACGTCACGAAAGACATGGACGAAACGAACATGATGGCCGTGACGACAGTCCTAACTACCCCGTCCCGTCTTGCCCTATATTTCAACATGTCAGAACGGGGCAGCATTCCCCGTAGTCGGGTGGCCGGAGTGTTGGCCACCACCACGCACCAGGCGGGAGGCACACTATGACGCAGGCCAACGATCCGATCCGCATTGATCTCACCGACGAGCAGAAGGCTCAGATCCTGGAAGCCACGGGCAAAGAGGCGAGCGCAATCGAACTCAGCGCCGAGGAGCTGGAAGAGCGCACGATGCCGCGTAAGGCAATGCCGCGTAAGGCAATGCCGCGTAAGGCAATGCCGCGTAAGGCCATTCCGCGCAAGAGCTTCTGATCCCGGCTCTCTGACACCAGGCAGTACACTCGAGGCGCGCGGGGCGAGACGGGTCGCCCCGCGCGCTTCGCGCGTGCGCCCCCTTCGTACGTTCCCTGTCGCCCTCCCTGCATGCCCTTCACCCCGAAGGTCGACCAAGGACCGCTAGTTCTCCCGAGCGTAATGTGCGCACTTATTGTCATAAGACGGTAAGTGCTCACCGACCTCGGACGTTTCCTCGATCCCGCTGATCCGATTCTGGCGCGTGGAATTGCCGAAGGGCTGGGAGATCAGCTCCAGAGTCTCGGGAGGAAAGTTGGGGCGGCCAGCCGCGTTCGGGCTCTCTTCCCGCAGCACGGGATTGAGGATCGACTCTCCCTTGATCTTCTCCTGGATCATCATGATGCCGTAAATCAGATCTTCTGGCCGCGGTGGGCAGCCCGGCACGTACACGTCCACCGGAATGATCGCATCCGCTCCCTGAACAATGGCATAGTTGTCGAACATGCCCCCCGAACAGGCACAGGCACCCATCGCGAGGCTCCATTTGGGTTGCGGCATCTGGTCCCAAATCCGGCGAAGCACGGGCGCGATCTTGTAGGGAACCCGCCCGCCGACGACCATCACATCGGCCTGCCGAGGACTGAATGCGAGCCATTCCATGCCGAAACGGGCCAGGTCATACTTGGATGCGAAGGCGGCCATGAACTCGATGCCGCAGCACGCAGTGTTGAATGGCATGATACGAATGGAGTTGCGGCGCGCCCAGTTGATCAGCGGGTCGAGCCGCGCAATCCACGGTGGAATGGGCGCAGTGCCCACGAGAGCACCCCCAGCCTGAGACCGGAGATCCGGTCGATCGTGATCCCCGTCCTACCCCGCGACGCGGTGGTCAGTCCGTGCCACTGTCGTTCGTACCCACCGCCTGCAGCCGAAGTGCCTCCTCCGCGTTCTCCACGCAGTCCGAGTGGCACGACGCCTTGCCCTCGTGGTCCTCACTGACGGCCTTCCGGGTCTTCGTGGCCAGCCGGTGAATCTCTGCCGGCGACAGAACGCCGCGCTGCTCGAGGATCAGCCTCTGCTCCTCGGTAAGCGCCGCACTCCTCATCACTTCTTCCCGAACGTACTCTTCGTCCTTGCCGGACTGGAATTCCTGGATCTCCTTGCTGATCCGCACGCTGCACCAGTCGTGTCCGCACATGGCGCAGAAGTCGGTATCGACGTCCAGGTCCTCGTCGTGCAGGGCGCGGGCCGTGTCCGGGTCGAAGCTGAGCTCGAAGTGCTTCTCCCAGTTGAGGGCCGCCCGCGCTTTGGTGAGCTCGTCATCTCGATCGCGGGCCCCCGGAATCCCGAGTGCCACGTCGGCCGAATGGGCGGCGATCTTGTAGGCCACGCACCCCTGCTTCACGTCGTCCTTCTTCGGCAGGCCCAGGTGCTCCTTGGGCGTCACGTAGCACAGCATGGCCGCGCCGTGGTAGGCCGCCGCGGTGGCCCCGATACAGCTCGTGATGTGGTCGTAGCCGGGGAAGATGTCCGTGACCAGGGGCCCGAGAACGTAGAACGGCGCGCCGTGACACAGCGTCCGCTGGAGCTTCATGTTGTATTCGATCTGGTCGAACGGGACGTGCCCCGGACCCTCGACCATCACCTGGACGCCCTTGGCCCACGCCCGCTCGGTCAGCTCGCCCAGCGTCTCGAGCTCGCGGAGCTGAGCTTCGTCCGTGGCGTCCGCCAGGCCGCCCGGCCTCAGCCCGTCGCCGAGCGAGAAGCTGACGTCGTACTCGCGCATGATGTCGCAGATGTCGTCGAAGATCTCGTACATCGGGTTCTGCTTGCCATGCACCAGCATCCACTTGGCGAGAAGCGATCCGCCACGCGAGACGATCCCGATCAGCCGGTCCTGGATGAGCGGCAGGTGCTCCTTCAGCACCCCGGCGTGGATCGTAAAGTAGTCCACGCCCTGCTTCGCCTGGTGTTCGAGGGTGTCCAGAATCCAGTCGTACGACAGGTCCTCGATGCGCCGCCCGATGATCATGGAGTAGATAGGCACGGTGCCGATCGGGACGGTCGAGTTCCGGATGATGGCCTCACGGCACGCGTCGAGGTCTCCGCCGGTGGACAGGTCCATTACCGTATCCGCACCCCAGCGCTCGGCCCAGCGCAGCTTTTCGACCTCCTCGTCCGTGCCGCTGCTCACCGGCGAAGCGCCCATGTTGGCGTTCACCTTGGTCTTCGAAGCCCGGCCGATGGCCGTCGGGTCCAGGTCGTAGGTCAGGTGGATCCGGTTCGCCGGAATGATCAGTCGTCCGGCCGCTACCTCGTCCCGCACCTGGCCGGCGGTGAGGTGAGGCTCGCGCTCGGAAACCCGGCTCATCTCGGGCGTGACGATCCCGAGTCGCGCCTTCTCGAGCTGCGTCACCGCGTCTTTCGTACCGCGGGGCGCCGGGTTGAAGTCCCACGCCGTCAGAGACGACGGAGCCGGCATGCCCGGCGTATCCGGCGACGAGTACATCAGCGGCCCACCGACATCGGAGGCGAGCGCGAAACTGCCCGGAGAGGTGCCCTGACGGTCGGTCGATGGATTGTCCGCCCCGTGCACGGGCAGCGCAAAGGAGCTATGTGAGGACGGCTTGATCAAGCGTGTCTCCCGCCTGGTTGATTCCAAGTCAGTGATCCCGCCAGGGATAGCGCGCACCCGATGTACGCTGCCGCCCCGAGGCTACAAGAACGTCGCTCCAGAGGGAAGGATGGAGCGGGATCAGGCTGGAGCATCCTCCAGGTCCGCCTGCCTGCTCAGGGCCATGGAAGCCCACGCGAACAGGACGAGGAACACGAGATCGGCGACGGCAAACGGCTTCCAGATGAAAGGTATTCCGCCCGCGGCCCAGTGGTAGAAAGCCACGGCGCAATACGAGACCTTGAGGAGGATTCCGTACAGGATGAGGCCCCGGTTGGCGACCGGGTCACGAGCGATGGAGACGAACATCAGGGCGAACACGATCAGGAGCGCTGCCGGAAAGTGGACGTACCCGAAGTGGTTCGGCGGAGTGACGCCGGCCCATTCGAACAGCGCAGGCGATGCGACCAGGAACGCCGCTCCCAGAACTCCATCGTACAGGGCTGCCAAGTAGAACAGGACAGACACGGATCGCTGTTGCTTCACGATGCACTTCCCTTCTCACGAGATCTCTTGAATCCGCTGCGCCTCCAGCGGGTGAACTCGTCGCAGTAGAGTCTCACGGCGAGTTCCCTGAATCCGTTCTCCAGCTCGGCCACCGTCATGTCGGCCGGCCGGTAGTTCACGTCGAACAGCGTGCACCGGTCCCACGACCGGGGCTCCAGGAGCCGGTCCTCACGCTCGAACCGATCGTACAGCGGCGTGCCGGGAAACGGCGTGAGGATGGTGATCTGCACCTCGTACAATCCCGAGTCCCGAACGAAATCGAACACCTGCTCGAAGATCTCGGGCGTATGACCATCCAGCCCGATCACGAAACACCCGTTCACGGTGATGCCGTGCGCCTGGATCTCGGCAATCGCGTCCCGGTACTCGGGGAATCGCCTGCGCTTCCAGTCACTCCGCAGCTCGATCCCCTCGAGGCCGGCCTCCACCGGACTCTCGAAGCCGACGAGCACCTGCGCGCATCCGCTGTCCCGCATCAGATCCAGCAGCTTGGGATCGCGGGCCACCGACAGATCGGTCTCCGCGAACCACTTGAGCCTCCGCCCCGGCAGCGCGGCCAGCAGCTCTTTCCAGTAAGCCCGGTCCACGAACGCGTTGTCGTCCGCGAACTCGATGAACGGGTACTCCCACATCTCGAGAATGTGGCCGATCTCCCGGAGCACGTTGGCAGCCGGCTTCTGCTTGTACCGATCCGTGAGCAGCACCGAGCTGGCGCAGAACTCACACCGGTGTGGGCAGCCACGGCTCGCCTGCACGGTCAGCCGGTTGTAGCGCGAGATGTCGAGCAGCTCGAAGGCCGGGACCGGAGCATCGGACAGGTCGTAGTCGAACGGGCGGGCGTCGTACACACCCGCCATGCGGCCGTCCTCGCAGTCGGCGAGAAGCCGGTTCCAGCACGGCTCGCCCTCGCCGACGACCACCGCATCGCAGTGCTCGATCGCCTCCTCCGGAGCGGCGCTCACGTGCGGACCTCCCATGACCACCGGGATCCCGGCCGCCCGGTAGCGATCGGCCAGCTCGTAGGCCTCCGGGATCTGCGCGCTGTACGAGGAGATCGCGACCAGATCGAGCCCGTTCGGCAGCTCGACCAGCGCTCGCGGATCGGGCACCTCGAGGTAGTGGACCTCGTGCTGCGGCGGAGTCAGGGCCGCGAGCGTGAGAAGGCCCAGACTCGGAAGGGAGGCGATCGTCTCGCTGCGCTCCACGAAGCCCGGGAGCGTGAGGCCGAGGCGGAGAAGCTCCTGGTCCACCACCCGGATTCCGCTGATCGCCAGGAGGCCGACGTTCATGCCGACACGAGCCTCCATGCGAACACGGCCAGCGCCACCGTTACGGCGCCTGCCGGGAGGAAGAACAGGTGCCGGAAGCCCTTCCGAAAAGCCGACAGGTAGCAGATGATCGGCATGGTGATCGCCCCGAGGATCAGCAGGTCCGCTGGAAGCCACACACCCACCCCTGCCGGCAGATCGAGCGCCCGCACCGTGAGAGCGAAGCCGAGGTTGAGGAACCCGATGCCGAAGAACGAGACGTGCCCGAGGCGGATCATGCGCCGGCGCCAGTCGGCGTACCCGCCGAGCCAGTCCTCGTTGGCGAAGAACAGGCCGGAAGAAGCCCCGGCGACGGCTCCGAGGAGGAAGCCGATCCATGCGGCGTACAGGTTCATCGTCATGCGAAGACGCCGTTCCCTCCGGGCGACCGGGGCCCGGGTATGGGCGATACCGCTGGCGGACAGGAGGAAGGGGTGCTGCGAATCTAGCCGTCCCATCGGCTCCCGGCGACCGGGCCGGTCGTGGACCTATTCTGCAGCCAGCTTTGCCAGGAACGCGTCAAATCTCGGATCCGACCGCAGGGCATCCGCGCTCGGATCGGCGTCGAGGTAAAACAGGGATCCCCGCTCTGTCTCGTAGGCACGATCCAGGTACTCGAAGGCGAGGTCAAGCTCGGCGAGCTCCCCGTACACGATGGCAATTTCCTTCAGGGGCATCTCCGGCGTGCCGGGTGTCCCTGAGGACTCGAGGATTGCGATCGCTTGCTCCCGCTGTCCGGACGCGGCATGGAGGTAAGCGAGCGCGGGAGCGTAGTACGGGTCTTCAGGGTTGATCTCGATCGCACG
>CAZRRU010000059.1:0-4155 GCA_964602635.1 uncultured Gemmatimonadota bacterium
GGACCTGGCGGACTGCGACATCATCGTCGAGGCGATCGTCGAGGATATCGAGGTGAAGAAGGACCTGTTCGGGGTCCTGGATCGGCAGTGTCCGGCCTCGACGATCTTCGCTTCGAACACGTCCAGTCTGACGGTCACCGAAATGGGCGCTTCGACGGCCCGGCCGGATCGGTTCGTGGGCCTGCACTTCTTCAACCCCGTTCCGATCATGAAACTGGTCGAGGTCGTGCGCACCGGCGCCACGTCGGCCACGACCTTCGATCGCGCCTTCGCGTTCGCTCGATCGCTCGGGAAGGTTCCGATCGCCTGCACGGACAACTCCGGTTTCGTGGTGAACCGCCTGCTGGTGCCCTACATGCTCGACGCGATCCGTGGGTACGAGGAAGGGATCGGCTCGATCGAGGACATCGACACGGGCATGAAGCTCGGCTGCGGCTATCCGATGGGACCTTTCATCCTGGGTGATTTCGTCGGACTGGACACGCTCTATTACATCGCCGAGATCATGTTCGACGAGTACCGGGAGAAGCGTTTCGCTCCGCCGCCCCTGCTGAAGCGGATGTACCTGGCGGGGTACCACGGGCGGAAGGTGGGCAAGGGCTTCTACGACTACTCGGGTGATGAGCCGGTGGTCAGCGATTTCGTCAACAAATGATTCGGAGAATTTGGGCGTTCGGGCTCGTGGCCCTGGTCGCGGGCGCGCCGCTCGCGTGCAGCGACGATGACGACGAGTTCACGGGCCCGTCGAACGCGCCGGCGAGCCACACGATCTCGCAGGACGGGGTGCGGCACCTGCCGGGTCTGAACGATCCGGAGACGAATTGCACGGCTTGCCACGGGGCGGACCTCCGCGGCGGCAACAACGGCGAGCCTTCCTGCTATACCTGCCACGGACAGAAGTGGCCTTGACGTCGGACCCGGCGCTCCCTTCGCGCTAGTCCTCGCTGCGCTGCGGAGACGCGCTCCGGGAACACCCGGGTCCGAGGGCGGATGGACGAAGCTGGAGCGGCGTTTGGTGGGTTGGTCAGGAGTTGCAGCGCCGCCACGGATTTGATTCCCGGACGGCGCTCGTGCCATGTTTGATTCTGTCCCCATCCCTCGTTCAGGATAGAGAATGGACCCAGTTCGACGTCTGACTGACGGCATGCGTGAGCGCACGTTGTGGCAGGTGCTCGGTCTGTATGCTGCCGTGTCATGGGTCGGCCTGCAGGTCGTGGACATCTTCGCCAACAACTTCAACCTGCCCGGCTCTTTCCCCACGGTGGCGCTTGCTCTTCTGATCATCGGTCTCCCGATCATCCTGGCGACCTACTTCGTTCAGCGGCGGAGCTCGGCTTCGGAAGAGAGCGGAGACGGAACTACAGATACGGAAGAAGGTGCGAATGCTGCCGTACGGCGGTGGCTGACGTGGCGCAACGCGCTGGCCGCGGGTGTGCTGGCATTCGCCGCGTGGGGCGTGGTGGCCGCTTTCTGGCTGCTCGGGGGGGGCGGTGACCCTGACGACGGGCCTGGCGCGGATTCCAGTGAGCTTCCCGTGTCACCTGCGGTCATCGCGGTGTTTCCGTTTTCGGTCCGGGGGAGCCCCGACTTCGAGTACCTGGGCGGTGGCATGGTCAGTCTTCTCGGCACGAAGCTGGATGGCGCCGGCGACCTCAGGAGTGTGGACTCCCGGGCCCTGCTCAGTCACGTGGAGGGGGGAGCGGGAGTCCCGTCGAACCCGACGGCGGGTGCGCGAATGGCCAGCCAGTTCGGGGCCGGGCTCTTCGTGTTGGGCGACCTGGTCGAGGTGGGCGGTGAGTTCCAGATGACGGCGGCACTGTATGAGTCCCGGGCGTCTGCCCGGCCCATCGCCGAAGCCTCTGTCGAGGGGACCAACGCATTCGAGCTGGTGGACGAGCTTGCCACTGGGCTCCTCGCAGGCGTCGAGGGTGGGCGTGGGACGCGGGTCCGGCGCATCGCGGCCGTGACCACGACTTCGCTCGAAGCGTTTCGGGCTTACCTCACGGGAGAAACAGAGTTCAGGGCGGGTCGGTTCGCGGAAGCCCTCGAGGCCTTCCAAGAAGCCACGCGGATCGACAGCCTGTTCGCGATGGCCTACTACCGAACGAGCGTGGCCGCCGAGTGGTTGACCCGGCCCGAGATCGAGGTGGCTGCAGCGGAAAGGGCCTACCTGCACAGTTCGCGTCTCTCCGCGAGGGATCGGAGAATGCTGGAAGCGTTTCTCGCGTGGCGTCGAGGAGCGTACGGTGAGGCCGAGCAGCGGTACCGCGCGATCGTCGCCGAGTACCCGACCGACCTGGAGGCGTGGTTCCAGTTGGGAGAGGTCTACTTCCACGCCAACCCCCTGCACGGACGGACGGTCCTTGAGTCGCGCGAGGTGTTCGAGCGCGTTCTTTCCTTCGAGCCCGATGACGCCGTATCCATCATCCATCTCGCCCGTCTGGCTGCCTTCGATCGCGACTTGGTCACGTTGGATTCGCTGCTGAACCGGTTCTATGACCTGAATCCGGCTGGTGATCGGGTGCCGGAAATGCGGGCGCTCGATGTGTACTCGAGAGAAGCACCCATCCGGCAGGACAGCCTGTTCGACGGACTGAAAGACGCGACGGACCAGGCCATCTGGCAGGTCGCGTGGAACACGGCCGTCTACACCCGGAATTTTCCAGGGTTCGAGCGAGTGGCCCGGCTGCTGACGGACGAGTCGCGGTTTTCGGCCGAGGTCCGCACGACGGGTCATTCCATGGCTGCGGTTGCCTTGCTCGCACGAGGCCGGTTTTCGGCCGCCCGAGCGGAAATCGACGCGATCGGGAGCTATGACCCGTCATCGGCGGCGGAGTACAGGGCACTGCACGCCCTGATTCCCTCCGCGAAAGCGGATCGTCAGGAACTGGAGTCGATGCGTGCGAATGTCCTGGCGATGGACCCCACGGGTATCCCGGACAGCCGGAACCCGAGCTTCTTCTTCACCAAGCACGACGGACTCCACCACGTAATCCGCTTGTATCTGTCCGGAATGCTGAGTGCTCGTTTGAGGGACGCTTCAGCAGCGCTGAGCTTCGCAACCGTTCTGGACTCCTCGTCCGCTCCGCCGAAGGCCGGTTCGCTGATGGGAGACCTCGCGGCCGGTATCCGGGCGCAGGTGGCCGCCTCTGACGAACGACCAGCGGACGCTCTCGCGAGCCTGGAGGCGCAGCGCACCGAGATTCTGTACAGCTGGGCCCTGGCGTCGCCATACTCGGGCGCCGTCCTGCAGCGGTACGCTCGCGGCCAGGCGCTCCAGGAGCTTGGGCGCTACGAGGAAGCTCTCGGCTGGTACGCGAACCTCGGTTTCGTGACTGTGTTCGGTGTGGCCCTCGTACCAGCTGCTCACCTGCGACAGGCCGAGATCTACGAAGCGTTGGGGCAGCCGGCGGAGGCGGCCCGACACTACGCGGCGTTCGTCGAGATATGGCGCGACGCGGACCCTGAGCTGCAGCCGATCGTGGAGGAAGTGCGCGCGCACCTGAAGCGCCTCCTGCCCGACTCAGAATCGTCGTGATGAATCACCCGATCCCCGAAGCCCTCGCCGGCTGGCCCGTCGTCCTCCGAATCCCTGTCCAGTGGGGCGAGATGGACGCGTACGGGCACGTGAACAACACGGTCCTGTTCCGCTACTTCGAGTCGGCGCGCGTAGAATACCTGGTGAAATGCGGCTTCGCCCGCTCCTGGGAAGAAGATCGCATCGGCGCGATCTTGCATTCCACCGGATGCCGGTTCCGCAGGCCGCTCTTCCACCCGGACACGGCGATCGTAGGAGGGCGGGCGGTCGAGATGGGAGACGACCGGTTCACCATGGAGTACCGGGTACTGTCGGAGACTTCCGGCGAAGTAGCTGCTGAGGGTGCCGGCGTCGTCGTTTCCTACGACTATGACGTACGTCAGAAGTGCGCGATCCCGACGGAAGTCGCGGCGACCATACGTGCCCTTGAGGGCTGGGAAACCGACGATTCGCCCTGATACCCCCCGATTCGACGTTCATCCCCATAAGATCAACGTTTTCAAGGCATCCGAGCCGTTGCGGTGAAGGGGTGTTTTGGGGTATTTTCAATTGATATATGTCAAGTTCTGCCAGCGCCCCGATCGAGGCGACGGGGCGGGTCCCTTCGGACTCGCAAG
>CAZRRU010000060.1:0-7737 GCA_964602635.1 uncultured Gemmatimonadota bacterium
TCTGTGGTTCTTGAACGGTCGGTCCCGACGTGAAGCGCTCCAGATCACCGTCTCGAACGTCACGAACGTATCGAGCGACCCCGGCGTCGAATGGCAGCCGATGATGTCACCCGATGGCAGCGAGGTGGCATACGTCGAGGTTGACTCCGGAACTCCGCGCGTCGTCGTGAAGAGCGCCACCGAGAGCGGCGGTGGGGGCGGCTTGCACCCCGCCGAGGACGTAAGCGGATCCCAGCGCTACCCGGCTTGGACGGCCGACGGTTCATCCGTGCGCTTCCTGGCCTGTGAACGCGACTCCGGTTGTGAGTGGAAGGAGGTGGGGAAACTCGGTGGCTTCGTCCGGACCGTAGACGTCCCCCGCATGTCGTCCCGCCATGTCTGGTCCCCGGACGGGACGCGAGCCGCGTTCGCGGTACAGGACAGCTTCTTCGTCTGGTCGACGGACACGGGCGAGACCGAGTTCCTGGGTGTGCATGCCGTGGATGTGTGGGCCCCGCACTCGCTTTCATGGTCGCCCGACGGGCGAAGGATCGCCTACGTCAACAGCAACCCGTTCTGGAGGGCCGGCCCGAACGTGGCCGCCTCGTCCATCTGGATCCTGGATGCCACGGGGGGAGAGCCGGTCCGGGTGACGGACGAAGAGCACCTGAACGTGAGTCCCGAATGGCTGCCCGACAGCCGCCATCTCCTGTTCGTATCCGACCGGGAGGGTGCCAGGGGCATCTACGTGGTCGAGGTGGGACCTGACGGGCCATCGGGCCCCGTGCAAAGCGTTCTCCCTTCATCGGATCCACACTCCATCTCGGTTTCCGCCGACGGCAGGAGGCTCGCCTACTCCAGGTACATCGAGAACCAGAACATCTGGTCGATTCCGATTCCAAGGGCCGGCACCGTGTCGATCCGGGAAGCGATTCCGGTCACGACGGGCAACCAGGTTGTCGAGCTGCATTCGCTCTCTCCCGACGGCGAATGGATCGTGTTCGACAGCAGGCGACAGGGACAGAACGACATCTACAAGCAGCGGCTCGAGGGTGGATCCCAGCAGCTGGTCGCTGACATCGCCGGCCACGCCTACGATCCTTCCTGGTCCCCCGATGGCTCGGAGATCGCCTTCGAGGCCGCTATCGGGGCGGGGGGGGTGTACGTCGTGTCGGCGGACGGCGGAGCTCCGGAGGTGGTCGCGGACTTCCCCGGCTATGACGGCGGCCCGAACTGGTCGCCGGATGGACTTACGATCGCCTTCGAGTCTGAAGGGCCCGAGCCCGAGCTGCCCAACAAGGTGTGGCTCGTCTCACGTGACAGCGTCGGTGCCCCGTGGGGTGAGCCGGTTCAACTGACCGACTTCGGATGTGGCTGGGCGGATTGGGCTCCCGACGGAGAGAGTCTGCTCTGTCACGTGGGGCGTGCAGGATGGCGGCGCGTGTCCACTGAAGGAGAAGTTCTCTACGACTCGTCCATCTCGGAGCTGCGGCGGCAGAGGGTACCCAAGTTCTCGTCGGACGGTTCGAGGATCTACTTCGGTGCGGAGGACGACGACGGTCGGTTCGGACTGTGGTGGATTCCCTCCGACGGGGGGGATGCGACCCTGGCCGTGGAGTTCGACGATCCGGCACGCGACGTGTCCGTCGGCTACCTCACCGTCGGTCCGGAAGACTTCTATATCACGATCGGCGATAACCAGAGCGACATCCGGGTGGTGGACCTGGAGTGGTGACGGGGCTCCTGGCCGGTCACTAGACCTCGATCTTGTCCAAATCCAGGTTCTCCCAGTCCACGTCCGTCACCGCTTCTTCCCCGGCCGGCAGCTCAGCCGGACCCGAACCGATCGCGGTGGCGCCCTTCGCCTTCTTCTTCGCGCGAAGTCGTCCCCCCACCCAGCCCAGCAGCATCCCGGCCGCCAGCGGCACGAGCAGGAGCAGGGCCACGGTGGTGGTGACGGTGGTGAAGAACAGATTGATCGTGACCGGGTCCATGTTCAGGAAGGCGAAGAACACGACCGCCACCGCCACGATCAGCAGCAACACCTGCTGGATGGAGAGCAGGGTCTTCTTCAGGTCGGCCATGTGAACGTCCCTCCCTTCCCTTTCACGCGACGGTTCAGCGTGCGTTGCGCAGAGCGGCCAGGGCCCGCTCGGCCGCCCAGCGTCTGACGACCGGCTTCCAGGCCCAGCCGAAGGCCGTAGCCACCGCACCGGGTCGAAGCTCCGTTAGCACACGGTCCGCCTCGGCATCGGCCAGGTCCCGCAGGCGGGCCTTGCCGGCCGCCGGAATCGAGTCGAAGCTCGGATCGATCTTCTTGACCTGGTACTCGGCCTTGTCACCCGGATCGTACGAAATCACGTCCGACAGGGTTTCCTCGATCACTCGGCGGGCGTCCCTGCGGCCGGCGCGGAAGTCGTTGGCGCGCCACTCGCGGTGGAAGAACCCGCCGAAGTGACCCATGAAGTCGCCCGCCAGGTCTTGTCCGCTATCGGGCGCCACCAGGTACAACGGAAGCACGTCCTTGTCCTGCAGACCCGCGGCGGCTTCGAGCACGAAGATCAGCTTCGCCAGCCGGGCGCGCGCGGCCCGCGAATCGGCCTTCGACAGGGCGGCGCCGTACGCCGGGTCGGCCTCGATGCGCTCGAGCTGCGCGTCGAGGTGATCGCCGGCCGGATCGTCCGATCCTCCGCCGATCCCCCGGCCATCCGACACCTGGACCTCGGCTACGTGCTCCGCCAGTTCGCCGACGTATCGACCCAGGGCCAAGGCCTCGCGATCGGCGAGATCGGGCGCCAGCTCGGGCAGCCGTTCGACCAGGGCGTGGAGGATCTCGAGGCGCGAATTGATCCGGTTGGCGGTGGCCCAGTCCCGCGCCGCCCCCTGCCCCAGTACGGCCCTGGTCAGCGCGGAAGCCATGCCCGGGAGCGTGCTCGGAGGGCCCTCGAACCCGTGGTGTCCGGGTCCGGAAGTCTCGAGAACGGGCTCGACGAACAGGTAGCGCCGGTCCTGCTTCCGGTGGTCCGCCTCCTGCTCCACGAGATCGCGCGCCAGCCCGAGCGGAGCGTTGTCGAACAGCCCGCCGTCGAGGTACCACATGTCCACCTTGCCGTCGGGCCCCACGCTCAGGCGCGCACCTGGATAATCGGCCTGGCTTCGACCTATGCGACGCGGCGGAAACGCGAACGGGAAACTGGCGGAAGCGACCGCGGCATTGGCCATTTCTCGCCAGACCGGTGAACCGGCGCCGCTCTGCTTCGCCACCTCGAACCGGATGGTATCGGTGTGGACCCGGGTTCCGAAGGCACGGTGGGGCTCGTTGAGGAAGCGATACCTGCGGTCGTAGGGCACCCCGTACAGGTTCGCCAGCGAGAACCCGAGTCGAATCGAATCACCCGCGGCCGGGGACCGTTCGTCATCCGCCGCGGGATCGGAGTCCACCAGGGCTCGCGTCAGCTCGTCGAGGACCGAGACGTCCAGCCATCCTTCGCGCTGTGGCCGGGCAGGGTCGAGGAGTACCGATGCATCGGCTGCGTCCACCCACGCCTTCTCGATCCATGGGAGCAGGTTCCGGTTCACCGCTAGGCAGCGGGCCGCGAGGGCCGCGTTCAGAGCGCCGGCCGAGGCGCCGGTGATCACGTCGATGACCACCTTGTCCCGGCGCTTGTTCCCTTCCACGGCCCGGATGATCTCGGCCACCGCTCCGCCGATGTAGGAACCGAGCGAGGCGCCGCCGCCGAGTACGAGTGCGATATGTGTCATTGGCCTTCTCATAAGAGTTCGATTGGGGCCAGCAAACTGTTTCCGGTCCAGGTCGCAGGCAAGTTTTCAAGCAATCGGGAGGTGGCAGGGAACTCACGGAGGGGGTGTGGCGTTACAAACATTCGGACGATCGAAGGATGGCCGTCTGACGTGTTTCGAGCCGATACGGTATGAGCCTCGCCGATACGTGCCGGAGCCGTCAGGCGGTCGTTTTTTTCGGTGCCCGGAGGCTGAGCGCCTCTCGCGGGCGGCACGGGGGCCCGCGCCCGGTCACTCGATCGGAAAGTCCATGTCGAGCAGGCTTCCGGCGTCCTGTCCCGTGCCGTTCACCCACAGCGACCAGTGCAGGTGCGGCCCCGTGACCCGTCCGGTGGCCCCGGCCCGCCCGATCAGGTCCCCCTTCTCGACCATGTCACCTTCCGACACGAGGATCTCGGACAGGTGGAAATACCCGGTATGTACGCCGAGTCCATGATCGAGGAAAATGCCGTTGCCCGAGAAGTAGAAGTCTCCGGCGAGCGCGACCCGTCCCCTGCCGGCGGCGAGCACGGGCGCGCCGACCTGGCCCCTGAGATCGAGACCCGTGTGACGGCTCTGCATCTCTCCGTTGAACACTCGCTTCTGTCCGTACTCGGCGGTCACGTCGTACGGGCGGGGTGACTCGAACGGTCCGTCGATCAACCACTCCGGCGACGCGTGGTTGAGAACGGCCCGGATCTCTCTCCTGTCGCGGGCGATGCGATCCTGGACTTCGGGGGGCGGCGAAGAGTACTTCGGGGCCACCGAGAGAGAGGTCTCGTCCCACTGCCGGGCGGCCGCATCCAGGTGGACCGTCTGCTGATGCACGGAGCCGTCGCCGAATCGGAACTCGAGCTCCAGGACCAGGGGACCGTGAGTGTCGATGGGAACGGCGGCGAGTCCGAGCCACGTCCCGTGCATGCGACCGAAACGCACGACCTTGTCTGCGAAGCGGCCGGCCACTGCCTCGGGCACAAGGCCTCCGCGTGGCTGCAACACCCGGAACGCGATCGCCGATCCCTCGATCGGTGCGGTGGGCGTCCAGGCGATTCCAAATGGAAGTATCGACAGACTTCTGGGTTCGGCTGCCTCGGCACGGATGGCGGCGACGAGGGAATCCAGATCGAGCTCGGCAGCGGGTACGGGGTCCGCGGGACCGTCTGCCTCGCCCTCCGCCGCCTCCCCCGCCGGCTCCGCTGCGTCGGCTTCCGCAGCCGAATCGTCGGCCGGCACGACCGCGATCGGGACCAGGGTGCCACCGGCCTCTTCTTCCACGGTCTGACCGGAGGTGGCGCAACTTCCGATCGCGAGGGCGATCAGCGTGGTCAGGAAGACCGTGACCGGAAGGCCGGCCCGCCGCTGCGAAGTCGTGGAGGTCATGGAGGGGAGAATGTGCCGCAGTCGCCTTCGGGGCAAGACGTGCCGGCGCCCCACTCCGGAATGCCGGGGAGGCCCGCCAGAAGCGGCAACTTGCTTGCTCGCCCGGGTTCTCGCAGGTACCTTTTTCTACTTGTCAGGCCTGCGATTCCGCAGCGCGCGTCTCCGTCACCCGATCAGGGGTCGCTACAGCATGCACGTGTTCGAGAAGTGCGCGAACTTCACCATCGCCCGCGATCTGCGGGTGGCGGGGCTGTATCCGTACTTCCAGAGGATCGAGTCTTCGGCCGACACCGAGGTCGTCATCGACGGCCACAAGAAGGTCATGGTGGGTTCCAACAACTACATGGGGCTCACCCACGATCCCAGGATCCTCGAGGCCGCCAAGGCGGCTCTCGACAAGTACGGCAGCGGGTGCACGGGAAGCCGGTTCCTCAACGGAAACCTCGACCTGCACGACCAGCTGGAAGAGGACCTGGCCGATTTCGTAGGCAAGGAAGAGGCGCTCGTTTTCAGCACCGGCTACCAGACCAACCTCGGCACTATCGGTGCCCTGCTCGGGCGCAACGACACGGTGTTCCTGGACAAGTTCGACCACGCGTGCATCCAGGACGGGGCGCGATTGGGCTTCGGCGACATCCAGCGATTCCGGCACGCCGACCTGGACCATCTCGAGCGGCTGCTCGATGCGGCCGACCCCGGCCGGGGAAAGATGGTCATCGTCGATGGCGTGTACAGCATGGAAGGCGACATCGCCGACCTTCCGAACCTGGTCCCGCTGGCGAAGAAGTACGGGGCGGCCGTCATGGTGGATGACGCTCACTCCCTGGGCGTCCTCGGTCCTCAGGGCGCGGGCACCGCGGCGCACTTCGGCCTGACCGACGAAGTGGACCTGATCACCGGTACGTTCAGCAAGTCACTGGCCTCGATCGGGGGCTTCGTGGCGGCGAGCGCCGTGGTGATCGACTTCCTGCGTAACAACGCTCGGGCTCTGATGTTCAGCGCCAGCATGCCGCCGGCGTCCGTCGCCACCGTCATCAAGGCGGTCGAGATCATTCGAAGCGAGCCGGAGCGACAGGAGCGGCTGTGGGCCAACACGCGCCGGATGATGAAGGAGCTCACGATTCTGGGCTTCGACATAGGGGTCACCGAAACTCCAGTAGTCCCCATCCTCATCGGCACGATGGAGAAAACGTTCCAGGTGTGGCGGGACCTGTTCGACGCCGGAGTGTTCACGAACCCGGTGGCGCCGCCGGCGGTCCCGGAGGGCAGGTGCTTGCTGCGCACGAGCTACATGGCGACGCACACCGACGAACAGCTCGACTTCGTGCTCGAGCAGCTGGCAAGGGTCGGCAAGCAGTACGGGGTACTCGGGCACGGGATCGAGGTGGCGTGACCGGGTCACGGGACGTACAGGTCATTCCGGCGGACGGAAAGAAAGAATTCCGCCGGTTTCTCGACCTTCCGTATCGAATCTACGAGGGTGACCCGAACTGGGTGGCTCCGCTCCTCCGGGACATGAAGGTGATGTTCGACCCGGAGAAACACCCCTTCCACAAGCACTCCGAAGTCCAGCCCTTCATCGCCGTGCGCGGCGGCGAGACGGTCGGACGGATCGCGGCCATCCACAATCGGAACCACGTTGCCTACCACGACGAACCTGTCGGGTTCTTCGGGTTCTTCGAGTGCGTGGACGAGCAGAAGGTGGCGAACGCGCTCCTGGCCACCGCATCCGATTGGCTGCGGGAGCGTGGGCTCGAGGTGATCAGAGGCCCGGCCAACTTCTCCACGAACGAGAGCGCCGCGCTGCTGGTCGAAGGGTTCGATCGTCCAGCGACCATCATGATGCCGTACAACCCCGAGTACTACGAAGACCTGATCTTGAACGCCGGGTTCCACGCCGCCATGGACATGGTGAGCTACTACCTGGACAACAACATTCCGCCGGAATTCCTGCTCAAGCGCGAGCAGCGGCTTGCCAAGAGACTGGAGGTGTCTCTCCGCACGCTGCGCAAGGACGACTTCGCGGCCGAGCTCGACCGCGTTCTGCTCGTCTACAACAAGGCATGGGAGAAGAACTGGGGCTTCGTTCCGATGACGGACGACGAGATCCGGTTCATGGCCCACGAGCTCAAGATGGCCGTGATGAAGGACCCCGAGCAGGTCATCTTCGCCGAGAACGCGGCCGGCGAGCCCATCGGCTTCGCCCTGTGGCTGAAGGACTACAACCAGGCCCTGATCAAGGCGCGTGGCCGCCTGTTCCCCTTCGGTCTTCTCAAGGTGTTGCGACGGGCGAAGACCATCGACATGTGCCGTGTGCTGACTCTCGGCCTGGTCGAGGAGTACCGGCACAAGGGGATCGATTCGCTCCTGATTCTGCGGACCTTCCGAGAAGGGGTAGCGAAGGGAATGACCGCCGGGGAATTCGGCTGGATACTCGAGCACAACTACCCGATGCGGAAGCCGATCGAGAAGCTGGGTTCGAACGTGTACAAGCGATACCGCATGTACGATCGGGACCTCGAGTCTGGTGTCTGACACCTCCCACACCGTTCTCATCACCGGGGCCACGGGCTTTCTGGGCAGCCACGTGGCCGACGC
>CAZRRU010000061.1:0-11324 GCA_964602635.1 uncultured Gemmatimonadota bacterium
TGGCCGCAACCTTCCGGAAGTTCTTGCAGCCCGCAGGCAACATGTGTTCAGACTGAGGCGACCGACTCAGGACACGAGATCCTCAAGCTCACGTGCGCCCAGCCCCTCGATTCCCAGCGAGGCCGGAGTTCGGGGCGCCTCTGCGGTGTAGTCCCGATTCGTGAGGCGAGAGGTGAGGGCGATCACCGAGTCCATGATCGGGGTCGCGACGCCGAGCTGCCGGCCCAGGGCGGCGAGGAACACGAGCCCGTAGCCCACGTCCTCGTTGAGATACCGATGATCCAGGCTCGACTGGGCCTTGATTCCCAGGAAGCCCGGCGCCGTCCGGTAGCCGTCCTCGTATGAGGCCTCGGTCATGTAACCCTGCCTGAGACTGAGCTCCGGATCGGGCACGACCTCGATGCCGAGCGCCTCGCCGATCGCGATCCGCTCCTGGTCCACGGCCTCGATCAACCGGCCCACGCCGGGTGTCACGCCCTCCTCGTAGAACAGGAAGTCACCCCCCGTGCGCTCGAGCAGAGCCGCGTTGAGCAGGGTCACGACCGGATGGATGACCGGGTTGGCGTTCTGAAGCGTCGTCTGGAGCACGTTCCGGGCGGGTTCGAGGCCCGGATATACCTCTCGGAGCAGCTCGAGCGTGCGCTCCGTGTGGCGCGCCGGGAGCGTCGCCAGGAGGAAGCCGCCGGTGAGCTTCAGGAAAATCCGGATACGGCCCGGCTCCGTGAGGCGCACCGCGTACGGGAGCGTGGACGTCTCGGACACACGGATCTCATCCGAGGCCACGGCCAGGCCGGCTTCGTGCTTGAAGGCGAGGGCCCCGCCGGTGGATCCGGGACACACGACGACCTCCTGCCCCGCCCCGAGAAACGGGGCACACGCGGCAGCGAACGGGCGCGTGGCGAACGCCGGACCGACCACGAACACGATATCCGCCCCCGTCATCGCAGTCTCAATCTCGTGCCCCGAGTAGGCGACCGGCGCGGACCCCTCGAGACCACCCCCGGCCTCGATTCGACCCGAGGCAGCTACGTGACGGATATTGTCGGGAAACTGCTCGAAGTCGAACAGGCGCACTTCGTGTCCGTGGACCGCCCAGTCGAACGCGACGGCGGTGCCGCCAGCACCCGCCCCGAGAACCGCAATCTTCATCCGGTTAGCTCCGAGGATTGGTTGTTCAGCACGTTACGCCTCTGTCCAGGCCATCCAAACGAAGAAGATTGCCATCAGACTGGCGACCATATGCAGGCTCATTCCCAGGACTTCCGCCCGTTCGAGCAGGCCCGCCTGCCCGAGCAGGTAGTTCCAGTCGTGGATGTGCCCGCCGATCAACGGCAGGTCCTGAGCGCGTGCGTCCCCCAGGTAGCGAGCCGTGTACATGAGGCTTTCCGAGGCCCACACGCCGCATACCGCTGCCGCGAAACGCTGGCCCCGCCGCCAGAAATAGACCACGAAGGCGACGGGAAACGCGAGCTGCAGGATCGTGCCGCCGGCGACCGCGATCGTCTCCCCCACCGACCCGAACACGACGTGCCCCGCCTCGTGGACGAGGAGGTTGACGCCATCCAGAAAGTGGTAGCGATAGCCGAAAGCGAGCCAGGCTACGTATGCGCCGAGGGCGAGGACGGTGATCCGGCGAGTGCCTGTACTGGTCATGACTGCAGTATGGGCCTCTCGGGAGCGCTTGCGGAAGGCCCTGCAGAAAGAAAGGGCGACCGCAGCGCGTGCCGCGGTCGCCCTCAAAGCGGATCCGTCGAGGGGCTAGATGAGCCCTCCCGCGCCGGCGCTTACGGCGAGGATATCTCGATGTTCCAGAGGTAGTCGACGTGGCCGTTGCACACGTTCGAGAACTCTCCAGCCAGGTTGGCCTGATTGTCGCCGACCCACTCGAGCACGTTGTCGCGCGCGGTCAGTAGGTCATTGTGAGTCGCGCCGTCGGTCACCAGCAGACGCCGGTACTTGTCGCCGATGAAGTGGGAATACCAGGACCAGGAGTCGACGAGACCCGCCTCCACCTGCGCGTTCCACGCCTCGGCGAAGACTTCCTCGGCAAGAAGGTCGATCAGTGGTCCCCTTCCCTCGTCGCACACCCAGTATACCGACATTCCAGCGGTGGGACGCTCCTGGGCGACGTCTTCCGCCGGCCTGGATCCGCTGACGTAGGTCCACACGTAGTCTTCGTGCTCGTCACAGAGAGCCCAGAACTCGGCGGCCGCCTCCGGGGCAGTCTCCTCCCACTCGACAACCATCTCCTCGACAGACGTGAAGAGCTGGGCCCGGTCCATGGCGACATGGTAGAGGATACGACTCCACGAACCTCCGCTGTGGTGCGTTGCCGAGCCCCAGGCCATCAGGTCGCCGGCGTCGACGCGCGCCTGGGCGAGAGGGCCCCAGCTGTCGCGGATGAGCTCGCTCGCGCGTTCGGTCGCGCCCGGATCACACGTCAGGTACACGCCGTACACGATCGGCGTGGGCTCTTCATCCTGCGCTGCCGCGGATTGTGGGACGCCTGCCGCCAGCAACAAGGTGCAAACGAAAGCGGCAGAGAAACTTCGAAGCCTCATACAGATACCTCCATGATAGTTGGGTCGGCCGCAGGATTTCGGTTGGTAATAGCCCCCGGAGCCCCGGCCTGAAGGCGGAACGCCGCCCGCATTCCGACCCTAGGGTACTCAAACGGTTCGTCGTTGAGAAGTGCGGTGGGGGGGCAGAAAACGCGACAATTGGATTCGGGAAGATATCTTCCCGAAAACGAACGTCGCTTTTCATAGGCCGGTGTGTTCTCGGCTCCGAGCGGAGACAGCTCCCTCTAGTTCACCTCACCCAAGTAGCGACCGAACCACGTCAGTATGGCCCGCCACCAGGTTCATGACCGGTGTCTACCGGCGGTTGGTCGCCGCGTCTATAGTATGGTATGACCCCCGACCCAGAGCTCCCGAGCGACTACGAGTTTCCAGAGGACGACAACGCACTCCTCGTAGAGTGCCGCGTCGAGACCTTCCGGTCAGGCGGCCCGGGCGGACAGCACCAGAACAAGACGGAGTCTGGGGTCCGTCTCACCCATCTGCCGACAGGTATCACGGTCACGGCGCGTGAATCGCGCAGCCAGCACCGGAACCGGCAAATCGCGCTGGCTCGCCTGCGGACGGCGCTCGCGGAGGCGACCCGCGAGGAAACGCCCCGGGTTCCCACGAAGACCCCCGCGCGGGAGAAGCGGAAGCGATTGGAGGAAAAGCGTAAGCGTTCGGAGGTAAAGCGAGCTCGCATGAAGCCAGAGCCGGAGGACCCGTAAGGCGTTGACTGTTGCATCTTTACCACACCCTATCACTTGCAAGTTCGACTAGTTCTCCGCATTCTTTGTATGCCTTTACGCGGTACGCATTGCGGGTCGCGGAACGTGGGTACGTAATCGTTGGTCCGTCGTCGGCGGGCCGCTGATGCGCTTAAGGGAGGCCATGGAAGAAAGCAGCAGAACCGGGACGGAGCGGAGGCCGGCGTGGCTCCCGAAAGAGGTCGACGAAGCTCCGGTCGACATCTACCACATCTGGGCACCACGACCGATCGACCGCAGCATCCTGTGGAACCCGATCGGCGAAGCGCGTCGGAATGCGCCGGCTGGTGCCTACGAGGTATTCGTCGAGCAGCGAGTACTCGAAGCCATGTACAGGCACGTATGGGGTGCCGGTCAGGCCGACGAGCCCTTCGGGTACCTGTATGGCGACCTGTGCGAGGACCGGAAATCCCAGAGAAGGTACGTCGTTATCACGCGAGCCGTAGCCTCCGCGTACCCGCTTCTGGAGGACGATTCACAGCAGGTATCTGCTGAGGCTGCAAAGGCCTTTCGGCGCGAAGGGGGCAGGAACGGGGTGGTGCTCGCGGGCTGGTATCATCGTCACAGAGAGGGCCCGGCTGGGCTGTCCGAGGAAGATGAGTCGACCCATCGGGAGCACTTTGGCGAGCCCTGGCAGGTCGCGTTCCTGTTCGTGACCGATCCCGATCGGCCGGAGGGCGGGTGTTTCCAGCCGCGGACCTACGGAGTCACCGCCCACACACCTCTCCCCTTCCATGAGCTGGCGGGGGTCTCCTCGTTGCTAGCAAAAGGTGTTCGCCGGACCCGAGTCGACTGGGCGAACGTAGAGACCGAGACGAAGATCGTCGCCGATGCGCCCCCGCGTCCCGAAGTGCCTCGCAAGGAGCCCGAGCCGGAGACCGCTGTGGAGGTCCCCGTCGAGGACGAGGTTGCCGAGTCCTTTGAGGCCGAGCCCGAGCCGGAGGCCGCAGTCGAGCCTGAGGAGTCTGTTGAGACGGCTGAGGCTGTTGAGGCCGAGACCGGGATCAAAGCAGAAGACGAGCCTGATCTCGAATCGGTCGAGGAGGAGATCGCTGTCGATGAGCCGGTCAAGCCCGAGCCCATTGAGCCGGTCTTCGAGCTTGAAGACCCGGAGTCCGGTGACAACGATCGGGAACCGGTGGGGGAGCCGAGCGAGGAGATTGAGGCCGATTCCCAGCCTGTGTCCGTGGTTTTTCACGCTCCTGTCTCTGAGATCCGGTTCGATCTCGTTTCGACGCCGGAGGAGCAGCCCCTGGTTCAGGAAGATCCTCTGACGGCGCCAGAATCCGAGCCAGAGACTGAGCCGGAGTCCGTGTCCGAGACAGTAGCTGAAGTCGACCTGGGAGCAGACTCTGGCAACCGGTGGGCACTAGAGGCCGAAGCCGAGCCTGCCGCCGAACCCGAGTCGGAAGTCGAACCGGAACTCCAGGCTGAGCTGGAGGCCGAAGCCGAGCCTGTCGCCGAAACCGAGCCTGAAGTCGAAGCCGAGGTCGAGGCGACGCTCGAAGCGGAGCCGGCGCCGGAGGCCGCCGCGGTAGCCGTAAAGGCGGCGATCGTGTCTACGGAGGTAGTCTCTCCGGCGCTCGACGCTCCGACGTCACGCCACGAAGTGAACCACGAGAGGCGACGGAAGCTCGTTGCCGTCGTGGAAGGCGTCCTGGCAGCGGCCGCGATCGGTGCCGTCGTCGTTGGAGCCTGGCCACTCCGGTATGGGAATCCCACGACCACGGACCAACCGGGCCTCGCGACGGCGCTGGCAGGATTCGTCCTGCCCGTCCGCGAGACGGTCCCGGCGCTCGATGAATCCGAGGTGAGCGATCCTCTCACTCTGCTTGGACGCGATGTGCGAGCAGCGGCGGGACGGTATCGCACGGTCGCGGAGATGTTCGCCGGCGGGCGCCTGGGGTGCGCTCCTCTTCGAGAGGCGCACGACGAGGTCGATGCAGGCTGGACCGCATTCGGCGACAGGCTCGCTCGGGTCTCGGACGAACGCTCGGAAGGCCAGGCCTACTTCGACGGATTGGTGAGCGGTGAGGCCCTGGCCGTAGAGGCGGATTTCACCGCCTCGGGGTGCGATCAGCCCTAGCTGCGCCCCGACGCATCTCCCCATCCGCGGGTCCCGGTGGTATCATCCGCGCATGACCACAAAGATGCTTCTCGCGGCTCTGCCGCTCGTTCTGATGATCGCCCTCCCGGCCAGTGCCCAGGACTCCTCTTCCGGAGTCGGGGACAGCGCGTACGTGGCGGGCGAATACCGGGTGTTCACGGGGGCTGGAGAGCCCGGCTCGATCGACGATATCGTCACCGAGATGGGACGGCACGAAGTGGTGTTCGTCGGCGAGGCTCACGACGACCCGACCGGCCACATGCTCGAGGCCGAACTGCTCGAGAGGGCATACGGGGCGTACGGCGCCCCGGGGTCGAACGGAGGCGATCCGCGGCCCGTGGCGCTGTCGCTCGAGTTCTTCCAGCGCGACGCCCAGCCGATAGTTGACGAGTACCTGGCCGGACTGATCACCGAGAAGTACTTCCTCAGCGACAGCCGGCCGTGGCCCAGGTACGAGACCGATTACCGTCCGATGATCGAGTTCTCGAAGGAGAACGGTGTGTCGGTGATCGCGGCGAACGCTCCGCGCCGGTACGCGACGCGGGTGACGATGAATGGGCGCGAGTCGCTGGAGGATCTGGGTCCCGAGGCCCTGGCGACGCTCGCTCCCCTGCCCTACGGACAGCCATCGGACGCGTATCGGAGCCAGTGGATCCAGATCATCTCGGAGGTGATGGAGGAAGAGGGGATGAAGTGCGGCCTTCCGATCCCCGAGCCCGTGGAAGGCGAGGAGAAGATCAAGGCCCGCGCACCCGTCGGCTCACATGGCAACATGGGCAACCAGCTGCACAGCCAGGTGCTGTGGGACGCCACCATGGCCTACTGGATCTCCGAGTACCTGGCCCAGGAGCCGGACGCTCTGGTCCTGCACATGGTCGGCGGGTTTCACGTCGAGCGCGGCACGGGGACGCCGGAGCATCTGGAGGCGTACCGCCCCGGCACGAGCCGGATGATCGTGGTGCTGCAGCCGGTAGAGGACATCGACACGTTCGAGCCCGCCCCGGAGGGCGAGTGGGGCGACTTCGTCATCCAGACGGAACTCTCACGGACGCTCGAAGAGATCGAATGCCGGGCATACCTGGCTGAACTGGAAGCGGAGTAGAGCGCTACCAGGCGCGGCCGCTCTCCGCCCCGCAGTTCAGCCCTACTGCTTTATCACGTCGAAGATGCCTGCCTCGTTCGGCCCGCAATGATCCTGCGAGCCATCCGCCGCATGCACTTCGACGAACGTCCCGCTCAGCGTATCCGCCACGAAGGTGCCCTCGAAATCTCCGTCCGAGGCACAATCGCTGTTCGTGCTCGTGACGGTGAGAGTGCCCGTGGCGGTGTGGCCGGTTTCGGTGCCGATGATGTTCCACGACGTGTTGTCAGGCGCCCCGATACTCGCGGTTCCGGTCAGATCGTTGCCGTTCTGGGCGATGACCATCGTGAGCGCCACCAGGCCCTGGCTGGTCGAGTCCGTGGAGCCGCCGTTTCCCACCCAGGTCCCGGTGTGCTGGCTGCTGACCTGGCCGCCGCTGATGGAGAACAGGAATGAGTACTCGTCGCCCCGCTCGACGTCGGTCAGGACGAAAGCGCCGCTGCCGTCGTCGTGGAAGAACAGCACGTCTTGTGTGCCGATGCCGAAGTCGCGCAGCGTGAAGTTGCCGTTCACGTCCGTCTGTGTGGTCTTCGAGCCGATGGAAACCGTCACGCCCTCAGTCGAGGCCAGGGCGAACCCGCCTCTCACCACCTTCGCCTGAACGTCCGTAACGCTTCCCTCGAGCAGGGTCCCGGTCGACTCGTCCTCCGGGTCGTTGTCGTCGCCGCAGCCGACGCAGAGGAGGAGGGCCAGCAGAATGGCAGGCGCCCGCTGGTGAATTCGAAACGTCTTCTGTGCGCTCATAACGGATACTCCCTGCATTGGGTGATCTATAGCAGTCTAGTTGCCCCCGCCCCAGGAGGGCTGAATATCTTGTGCGGTGCTCGTCGTGAGCAGAACGGGGACTTGCGAGCCCGGTTCGAAGTACAGGATGTCTTCGTTGCCGCCCGCGTCACTCTGGAACGCACCGGCGACAGCTTCCGGGGCCCACGTCGGCGAACTGGCCGCGGCGATCATACTGCCGGTCATATTGACGACCGGGCCACCCGCCGGATCCACGACACATACATCGGGACCTCCGTCACGCGTGCTCGAGAATGCGATGAGGTTGCCAAGCGGAGACCAGGCCGGGTGCGCATCCCAGTCCGAGTGGTTGGAGACGTTGACTGGCTGGCCGGACCCGTCGGCATTCATCACCCAGATCTCGTTGCTGCTGACTCCCTGCGCCGAGGTAAACGCAATCTGGCTCCCGTCCGGTGACCATGTGGGAGCCCAACCTGGTATTCCGAGGGAAGATTGGCTGGACCCGTCCGCATCCATGGTCCACAGGATGTTGTCACGGACGAAAACGAGCCGAGTCCCGTCAGGAGACCAGGCGGGGAATTCTTCGCCCTGCGCGTTGTCCGTGAGGTTGACGGTTGCGCTGCCGTCGGCATTGGCCACCCAGATGTCCAGGTTCCAATCGTAAGCGATGCGCAGGCCATCCGGAGCCACCGCGGGATGCTCTCCTTCGATACCAAGTGACCGAACCACACGCGGCACCTGGGGGTCGACCGAATGAAGCATCATCGCGCTGGGAGTCACTGACACGTAAGCGATCCGGTTGTACAGGTGATACCGGCAGGACACGTTGATCGTCACCTGGGTCTCTGCCCCGGCCGTCACCGTCACCGTGCGCGGGTTGTTGCCGCCGACGTCGCAGTTGAACGCTTCGCCCTCTAGCGCCACGGTGTGGTCGCCGGGCGCCAGGTTACCTGCCGTCATCGATCCGTTGATTCCGATGGCGGCCGGGGCGCCACCGTCCACGACAACCTCGTAGCCATCCGGGTCCAGTTCCTCACCGCCAGTCGTCACCGACACTTCGATCGCCCCCACGTCCTGCGCGCAGGTCACCGCGTACGTGACGGTTGCCGTCTGCCCATCCGTGACGGACACGCTGCGTATCGCTTCCCCCAGTACCTGGCAGTTCCCCGCCACGTCCGAAATCGCCACTTCGTGCTGACCGACGGCGAGACCGGTGTAGATGGTACTCTCCCCGGCCGTCAGACGGCGCGAGCTCGCCCCATCGACCGTGAACACGCACCCGTCCGCGTCCAGAGCATCGCCTGCGATCGTGAGAGTGACCTCGAGGCTGCCCGTGGGCGTTGGCCCGGTGGAACCACCCCCGTTGTCGTCACCGCAGGCGACCGGCAGAAGGAACAGGAGAAACGAAACAAGGCCGAGACGTGAGACGCGGCAGAAACTCACGGGAGGCTCCGCGTTGAGGTCCGCACGAGGACGCGCGACGCGCAGTAGCCCACGGAGGGAGGTGAGCGCAAGGCGACTGCAATTGTTTGATAAAGTTAGTCTATTGTGGACCATCCAGCCAGCATCGTCACGCTCAAGTCGAGCGCAGCCATGCACTCCGGTTCCGGGCCAGTGGGAGAGCCGATCCGGCTGGCCGGGGGGCCGGTGGACCGGTATTCTCATGAGGTCCCTCATCGCTGCGGCCAGGTCCTGTCGTCTCCCCCCGACGCCAGCACGCGGATCTCGCCGTACCTCCTCGCCAGCAACCCTCATTCTGTGAAGGAGGGAAGCCATGCGAGCCAGACTTGCGGCGATGCTCGCGCTCCTCGTCGCAGCAGCGGCAGTCGCCGCCACGACGCTCGGGCCGGGTGATCCCACCACAGTGTTCGTGGACGGATTCACCACCCCGTGCCGCACCACCGTTGGACCGGACGGTTACCTTTACGTCGTCGACCTCGGCGATCACTTCATCTACAGGGTCGCGCCGGACGGCACGAAGACCCTGTTCAACGACGACGTCACTGATCCGCGTGGGATCTCGTTCGATTCGTTCGGCAATCTGCTCGTGGCCGGTCGGGCTGACGGAACGGTATGGCGCGTGTCGCCTGCCGGCGTCACCACTCCCTTTCTGACCGGGATCACGTGGCCGCTCCGTGCCCGCGTAGGGCCCGACGGCGATATCTGGGTTGCTACCGTCGACTCGGTACATCACTACGATGCCATGGGCCGCCATATCGAGGGGATCGATGTGATCAGCCAGGGCGTCGCGGCTTACGGGCTGCAATTCGACCCGGCGGGCGTTCTCTACATCACGAACTGGGGCGGCTTCGGTACCCTGGTGAACGGGATCGTGACTCCAGTTCCGATCGACAACCCTCTCCGCAGCGGCTCGCCGCACTTCGACACGGACGGGAACGCGTACTGGATCCATGAAGCGGTCGAGGAGGGCGACACGCACCGTCTCGTGCTCTCAGATCCGACGCTCGCGGTCCTTGACGAGGCCTTCGCCAGTTTCTCCGACGGCCCATGCGGCCACGTCTTCGGGCGAGACGCCACCGGAGTGACGACGAGCCGCCAGTTCGTCGGCCTTCGGAACGGCACGATCGTCGAGGTCAATGCGGCCGCCATACCGGCTCCCGGCGTGCCTGAGACGGGGCTTCAGCTCAGTGATCTGGCCGAGTCAGAGGTCGTTGACGAGATCCTCGGCCAGGAGGACCAGGTTACGGACAACGAGCTCTACTTCCTGGACGTGATCGGCAACAACGACGGGACCTATGACGTCGGCGACACGCGGGCGTATCTCGTCGCTATCGGCGCTGTGGAATAGGAGGCACACCATGACCAGCTTCAAGCGCAGCTTCCGGGTGGCCACGTCGGCGAGTCTCGCGATCTGGAGCGCCGCGGCCTGCGGCGACGACGACTCGAAGGGACCGATCGACCCCGGACCCACGGCAGGCACGCTCACCATTACGCTGACTACCCCCAACGCCGACGATGGGGCGATCCTGTTCGAGGTCAACGGTCCGGACATGACCCAGGTAACAGCGTCGAACCCGTCTCTCTACTTCCGCTATTCGCAGGCGGTCGGAAGGATCACTGCGGTGCTGGTGGGGGATGTGGCCGCAGGTGACGTTCTCAGCTTTCACGTACCGGACGTAGACGCATTCGCCTCCTACGTACCGACGGTCCTAGACGTCGCGGGCCGGGGGAACGAATTGCGGAGTTCGCTCGCCGGATACGAGCTGACGGTGGATTAGAGACGGCGCGCCCGCCCGACGCGGGGTGGGCCGCGCGCGCTCAAAGCCCTTCCGACCACTCCCGCACGTACCGGAACTGTTCTTCGGTCTGTGGCGAAGTGGACCAGCCGGCACCTTCGCGGGTGGCCCACAGCTCGGCCACGCGGGCCAGGGCCTGTTCGCCTGTCATCCCGTGACGCACGAGCCAGCACCCGACGATTGTCCCCGTGCGCCCGACCCCGCCCCAGCAGTGGACGTATACGGAGCCGTCGTCCCCGATCACCCGGTCGATCGTGTCCAGGATGGCACGCGTGACATCACGTGAGACAGGGATAGACATGTCGTTGATGGGAAATGACTCACGGACGGCCGAAGGTCTGGCCTCGCCCGCGTCCGACATCTCCGAGAGCAGGTGTTCGTAGGGTTCGAGCGGATCGTCAGAGGTCGTGAGATCCACGAAGCACGTAACCCCTGCGTCCACGATTTGGCAGAGCTTCTCGCGCGACGACCCGTCATCTCGAGTGCGCGGGTAGTTGCCGGCCAGGAAGCCCGGCACGACCCAGTAGCAGTTGGGCGTCGGGCGCTCGGGAGTCATTCGCCGGCTTCCGCCGCGGAAGCCTCGGCCAGGCGGGCCCGTGCGCTGGCAACCACCTCGTCATAATGGGCTTCCAGGGCCGCGTTCACTCCCCGGCACCCGGCCACGACGTGCTCGGTCCAATCCAGGTACTCGCGGCGGCGCTCCAGCGACCACCCCGCGGCCGGCGAGTGACCCACATCGTGGGCGTT
>CAZRRU010000062.1:0-14942 GCA_964602635.1 uncultured Gemmatimonadota bacterium
CCCAGGGCGCAGCCGATCGAGTCGAGCAGGTAACGGCGTGCCTCGTGGACGGCCCGCTCACCGATATCCTCGTACTTCAGGTCGGCGGCCCACCGGGACATGGTGGCCGTAATCGTATCCGACATATCGAAAGCCTCCTTAGCAGGTCGCTGAAGAGCCCCGGTCGCGGCGGGTCAGCCGGCCAGGTTCTTGAACGGTAGATAACTCATGAAATCCGCGTGGTGGACGATGGTCGCTTCCGTCGTACGCTTCACCAGGTCGCCCTCTCCCGCGTGCGCGGCGATGATGTGACACACTTCGTCCGGAACGCCGCATTCGAGTGCCACCGCCACCCCGGTGAACGGATGCCGGAGAGCCCTGCCGCGAGCGCTCTGCTGCGCCTCACCGTCGACCTTCTCGTACTCCAGCACCTTGCCGACGTCCGCCAGGATCGCCCCGGCGGTGACCGTGTCCACGTCGATCGGCAGGGCGTGGCCAAGGAAGTCCTGCATCGCTTCCGCCGAGCGACGCGCGATGTGGACCACGCAGCGCTTGTGTTGCATGAACGTGGCGGGGCAATCGGGCACGAGGAGGGTGAAGGGGATCTCCTCCAGGTCAGCCGGCTCGAGCGGGCTGCGCTCCATGCTAAGGACCCAGGTCTCGGTCACGGCCTCCCGCAGGTCGGGGTCCTCAATCCACTTGATCTCCGGCCACAGGCGCTCGACGGCGTCTCGCATCTCGAGCCTCCGCGAAGTTCGGGGGCGCGGCGCCCTGCGGCAGCCGCGTGACTGTTCCCCTGCCGGGGGTGCAGGAAGCGTACCGCGCCGCGCCGCCGGGGCGCGCCGGCGACCATTTCAGAACTTGTTATACTGTATGCATATACGAACCGTACAGCGCCTGACTTGAAACCTCAACTCGGGTTCTCTATCGGCCGGTAGGGCCGGGGCGAGACAAAGCGTCCCACAGCGGGACGGAGTGCGGCCCGGCCCGCACGGGACGCGGTCGTCGCGGCGCGGACCATGGCACACCGATTGCTCATTTCTCAAAGATTCGTCTCGAGCAGATCCGACACTGAACCGGAGCAGGTCATGCCATCGCCGCTGCCCGATCCGCGGACCACCGGTCCGCTTTCCCTCGAAGAAGCGATTCGCGGACGGCGTTCCGTTCGGGAGTTCCACCCCTCACCTTTGAGCACGGAGGCGATCTCGCAGCTCCTGTGGGCGACGCAGGGTGTTACGGGCGAGCAGGGTTATCGCGCCGCGCCGTCGGCAGGCGCCTTTTATCCACTGGAGCTGTATGTGATCACTGCCGATGGAGTAGATCACTACGAGGTCGAGACGCACGCGCTCCGTCGGGTGGCGGAAGGCGATTTCCGGGAGGCTATCCGCTCCGTCTCGCTGGACCAGGCGTGCGTCACATCGGCGCCTGCGGTGTTCGCGTTCACCGCCGTCTACGAGCGTACGTGCGGGGAGTATGGGGGGCGAGGGCGAATGTACGTCCACATGGATGTCGGGCACGCGGCCCAGAACCTCCTGCTCCAGGCCGAGGCGCTCGGCTTGGCCGGCGTGCCCGTGGCGGCCTTCGAACCCGAGGGGCTGGCGCGGGTGCTCTCGCTGCCCGAGGACGAGGAGCCGGTATACCTGGTGCCGATCGGAAAGCCGGCCTGAGCCGATCGGTCACCCGAGCGCGGCCGTGACGCCACGCATCTATATTCGCTGCAATCCCCGGGACCGGCTCGCTGCACCCCGGTCCCGACCGCAACCACCGGAGGTGCGATGAACCTCTCGTTCGCGACGTCCGACTGCCGAGCCGGTCGCTTCTTCCCCGTCCTGAAGGTGCTGATCCTGGTGCTCGCGGTGCTGGCGGCCCCGAGGTCCAGCGGTGCGCAGACGGTGGACCTCGAGGCGCTCGACGCCTGGATCGAGGGCCTCATGGAGGACTGGCCGACGCCCGGATTGGCGGTCGGCATCGTTCACGCTGACAGCCTGGTCTTCGCGCGCGGCTACGGCGTGCGGGAGATTGGCGGCTCGACACCGGTGGACGAGCACACCCGCTTCGCGATCGCCTCCAACTCGAAGGCATTCACGGCTGCGGTTCTGGGGATGCTGGTCGAGGAGGAGGAGCTCGGTTGGGACGATCGGGTGATCGACCACCTGCCGGACTACCAGATGTGGGATCCGTGGGTGACGCGCGATATCCGCGTGCGGGATCTGCTCACTCACCGAAGCGGCCTCGCCACGTTCGGGGGCGACCACCTGTGGATCGGGGCGACGAACGACCGGGAAGAGATCATCTCGCGGATTCGATACATGGAGCCCGTAGGGCCGTTTCGTGCATCGTATCACTACCAGAACCTGATGTTTCTCGTGGCCGGTCAGGTGGTCCCGGCGGTGACCGGGATGTCGTGGGACGAGATGATCGCCACCCGGATCTTCGAGCCGCTCGGGATGAGTGAAAGCAGCACCTCAGTGCATGACCTCGCGGGTCTCGAAAACGTGGCTTCCGCGCACGAAGTGGTTCAGGGCGAGCTTCGCGCGGTCGACTATGACAACGTGGACGGTGTGGCGCCTGCAGCCGCCATCAACTCGAACGTCGTGGACATGGCCCGCTGGATGCGTGTCAACCTGGGTGAGGGGGGATTCGAAGACCGCCAGGTGTTCTCCACGGGAACCGCGCGTGAGATGCAACGGATCCAGTACCCGCTCGGGGTCTCCGCATGGGCCGGCGAGAATCTCGGCCGCAGGTTCAACGGCTATGGTCTGGGGTGGTTCGTCTCCGACTACAAGGGTCGCAAGGCGGTAAGCCATTCTGGTGGGCTCACGGGCATGATATCCCTGCAGACTCTGCTTCCCGAGGAAGGGCTCGGGGTGATCGTGCTCACCAACTACGCTCCGAGCGCGCCCACGTCGGCGATCACTTATCGGATTCTCGATGCGTACCTGGGTGAGCCCGAGCGTGACTGGAACGAGGTCTTCGTCGGGTTCCGGAACCAGGGGGAGGATCGGGCACGGCAGCGGGAAGAGCAGCTTCGGGCGTCCCGTGTTCCGGGCACCCAGCCATCGCTGTCCCTCGAAGCATACACCGGGACGTATTCGGAGGCCGTATCGGGCGAGACCGAGGTCAGGCTCGAGGACGGCCACCTCGTGTTCGACTACAACCCCCGGCACCTGGGCGACCTGGAGCACTGGCACCATGACGTGTTTCGGGCCACCTGGAGGCACCCGATATTCGACATGGCGGCCAGGTCGTTCGTCAGGTTCGAGTTGAACGAAAAAGGGGAGGTGACGGGCCTCGAAGTGACGTTCTACGACCCGATCCGTTTCGACAAGATCGACTAACAGTCCGGAGGGCGAGATGAGCGTCTCGCTGCTGAGTATGCCTGCGGCCGCGGGTCAGGAAGGGGAGAACGACAGCCTCCTCCTGCGCCGCTCCCGCATCACTCTTGGTCTTGGTCTGGCCGTCACGGTCGCACTCCTGTCCGCGGGAGAGATCCAGGTTCTCGCCGGCAGGCCACCTCCGTCCGCGTCCGAGCGCTGGGTCTATACCGCGTACATTGGCGTATTCCTGCTCGGGTTTCTTGGTCTATTTCTGGGGAGCGGCCGGGCGAGCCTGACTCGTTGGCTCGACCTCGCGGTGACCGCCGGTCTGCTGGTCGTGCTCGCCGCAGACACGGTGTTCCATGCGGGCGACTACCCTCCACTGGCCCTGGTCGCCCTGATCCTGTTCGGCGCCGCCGCCCTCATCCCGTGGACGGTTGCCTTCCAGGTGGGACTCGTCGGCGCTTCCCTCGCGGCCGTTCCGGTCGTCCGAATCCTGCTCGACCGCGGCGTCGGTGACCCAGGATGGTGGTCTTGGCCCGTCCTCCATTCGGACCCTGTCTCCGGGGCGCTCTTCGGCGCCGTCGGGGTCGCTCTGCTTGGAGGGGTGTCGGTCGCCATCACCGGTACTCTGTATGACCTGAGGGAGCGGGCTCGGGTCGCCGAGCGGCTCGGGGGATACACGCTCCTCGAGCAATTGGGCGAGGGTGGGGCCGGGGCCGTCTACCTGGCCGAGCATTGCCGGATGTGCAGGCCGAGCGCGGTCAAGATCATCACGGCCTCCCCGGATCACGACTCTGCCCTGATCTCGCGCTTCGAGCGGGAGATCGAGATGGCGTCCCGCCTCGATCATCCCAACACGATCGAAATACGGGACTACGGGCGAGCCGACGACTCGACTTTCTTTCTGGCCATGGAGTACCTGGTCGGTCTCGACCTCCATCACCTCGTCAGGCGCTTCGGGCCGATTCCGCCGCGGCGAACGGTGCACATTCTCCGACAGGTGTGCGACTCGCTGGCCGAAGCGCACGACAAGGGAATCGTCCACCGAGACCTCAAGCCGGCGAACGTCTTCGTGACCCGGCGCGGTGGCATCTGCGACTTCGTGAAGGTCCTCGACTTCGGCCTGGCCAAGCTGATCGACAGCTCGGGCGAGGACACGATCACCAGCGCCGGGGCGATCGTGGGGACGCCCCATTACATGGCCCCGGAGGCGATCGACGGACCGGGGTGCTACGAGGCCAGGAGCGATCTCTACAGCCTGGGCTGTACCGCGTACTGGATGCTGGCCGGCCGGCCTCCGTACGAGGGGGCGACGGCTCCCGAGGTCATTGCGGCGCACGTGCGCAGAGAGCCGGTGCCGATCGATGCGGCGTCAGAATTCGAGATGCCGGAGATCCTCGCTCGCACCGTCATGCGGTGCATGAGCAAGGAGGTGGGCGATCGGTTCGGCGACGCCCGCGAACTAAAGGCCAGCCTGGAGTCCATCGTGTTCGAGCAACCCTGGACGGCCGAGTCGGCCCGGGAATGGTGGAATCTCCACCTGCCCGATGAGCCCGGAAAAGCGAGTGCCGCTATTCGGCGGGCGCCTGCGCTTTCCGGCCTTTGAGCGTCCAGCCAACAACCGCCCCGAGCCAGCCGGTGAACGAAGACGCCAGGGTCCCGAGCGGCAGGAGGCTCCACGTGGCGGTGCCGAGCTGAATCGCCAGGGCGAGCCCGATCGCCGCGCCGATCGCGCCGATCAGCAGTCCACCGGTCGAGGCGTCCCTGAGGCTGAGCACCTCCCGGACGGCGAAGAACCAGCCGACCACGAGCGGAATGCCCATCCCGAACACGCCCGACAGGCTGAGCACGGTGTCAGAGACCTGGCCCAGAAGCACCATCGCGATCTGGAGAGCGAGCGCGATGAGCACGTAGCGACGCCGACGCGGCATGCAGCCTCCTCGAATGCGGAGGGATCGAAGAACGTCCCAAGCTACATGAGAGCAACCTCATCCGGCAATCCGGCCCACCAAAGTTGACATGCGGTCTACGCCATGGCGAGCTTCGGACGGACATGGGCGCCCCGTAGAAGGCGCGTGAGGTGACCGCGGACGCCGGGTTGGCGGGAGGAGCACATGGGCGAGGTTGACGCACACATCACCCCCGAGCTGTTCGGATTTCTTTCGGAGCTGGCCGAGAACAACGACCGGGAGTGGTTCCAGGCGAACCGGTCCCGCTACGAGGCGGAGGTCCGCGAACCGTTACGGGCCTTCATCCGGGACCTCGAGACTCCGCTCGAGTCGATCAGTCCGCACGTCGTGGCGGACGACCGGAAGTCGGGCGGATCACTGTTTCGCATTCACCGTGATACCCGATTCTCGAAGGACAAGAGTCCGTACAAGACGTTTGCCGGCGTGCAATTCCGTCACGAAGCCGGGAAGGACGCACACGCCCCGGGCTACTATCTGCACCTCGATCCGGGCAACGTCTTCGTGGGAGCCGGGTGCTGGCGGCCCGCCCGGGAAGCGCTGGAGAACATTCGGGACGCCATTGTCGAAGATCCGGATCGCTGGGTCGAGGCGCGGGATGCCGTGGTGAGCGCCGGCTTCGCGTTCGAGGGCGACTCGCTCAAACGGCCGCCGCGCGGATACCCGCCCGACCACCCGCAGGTCGACGATCTGAAGCGCAAGGATTTCATCGCCGTCCGCCACCTGGCCGATGAGACCGTCTTCGAGCAGGATTTCGTGACAGCGTTTGCCGGAATGTGCTCGGAGGCTGCGCCCCTGATGCGTCTTCTGACCTCGGCGATCGGTGTCCGCTGGTAAGACTGGCGTCACGGGCTGGACAGGCGGACCCTCAGGGTTGAAGTTGGATCGGTATTGAGAGGACGCGCGGGTCATGCCTTCCGAGGGGCTGGTCGCTGCGAGTTCACCCAAACAGCACGAGGTACACCATGCACCGGAGAGCCGGCCTGGCTTTCGGCGTGGCCCTGGCATTCGTCGCCGGCATTTCGCTGGCGGCGTGCGGACAGGGAGACACGTCCGAGTCGAGCGCGAACTCAGCGCCGCAAGCCGTGGAAGCGGTACAGACCGCGCAGACCACGGTCGCGACGCTGCCCGTCGTGACCGTGTACAAGTCGCCTACCTGAGGGTGCTGCGAATCGTGGGTGGGTCACCTGCGTGAGAACGGCTTCGAAGTAGAGACGGAAGACATCGCGGACATGG
This sequence comes from uncultured Gemmatimonadota bacterium, assembly GCA_964602635.1. Taxonomy (GTDB): domain Bacteria; phylum Gemmatimonadota; class Gemmatimonadetes; order Palauibacterales; family Palauibacteraceae; genus Benthicola. Next base: position 6,503 of record CAZRRU010000062.1, read on the forward strand.
CGCCCGTCAAAGCGAAATTCGGTGTGCAACCTCAGCACCAGGGCTGTCACACGGCTGTGGTGGATGGGTACGTGATCGAAGGTCACGTGCCGGCTTCCGACATCGCCCGACTCCTGGAGGAGAGACCCGAGGTCACAGGGCTCTCGGTGCCCGGAATGCCCAGAGGGTCGCCCGGGATGGAAGGACCGGTCAGTGATTCCTACGACGTGTTGACGTTCGATGCGTCCGGAGTCGAGACCGTCTTCGCCAGCTACTGATCAGGCTCGACCGGGGTGGGGAGGAGGGGCGCATTCACAGCGGGGATGCGCCCCTCGTTACATCCGCTCCCGGTCAGTCGGTGGCCTGCGAGGGACACGTAGTCCACTCGAAGTCCAGAGGAATCTCGGGAGGGGCGGAACGACAAGTGCCCAGCAGCCAGACGATGGCGAAGATGAGCAGAAGTCTCACGGCTACCTCCGGGGTGCGTGTGCGAACGCGGCTCCGGGCATCTCGCTCGGGCCAAACTCCTCGACCGGGCGTCCCATCGGCCAGGGCCGAGCCGGTGACTCCCGGTCGCCCCTCGATGGGAGTACGCCGCCGTAGCGGCGATCGCGGCCCCGGAACTCCCTGACCGCGCTCTCGAGATCCTCCACCCGGAACGCCGGCCACGGTACGTCGGAGAACACCAGCTCGGCGTAGGCGCTCTCCCACAGGAGGAAGTCGCTCAAGCGGCGCTCTCCTCCCGTGCGCACCAGGAGATCCACATCGGGCACGGGGGTGCGGGCATGGACCGCCCTCTGCAGACTCCAGCGGAACTCGCGACGGCTCGCGGGAGCAGCCAGAGCGGCAGCGAGGATGGCGTCGCGCCCCGAATAGTCGATCGCCAGGCGGAGCAGAAGCCGGTCACCGTGCGCCGTGACACCCTCGGCAGCCGCCATCTCGCGCACTACGAGCGGGGGAAGGCGGTCTCTTCGCCCGATTACCTCGATGCGGACGCCGTTCTTCACGCAGCGCTCGGTCTCCGACCTCAGATAGGCCCTCAGAAGCCGCATCAGGCAGCGAACTTCTCTGGCCGGCCGCTTCCAATTGTCAGCGGAAAAAGCGTACAGCGTCAGCACCCCGATGCCGAACGACGGGGAGGCTTCGACCACGGCCCGGGCGACCCGAGCGCCCTCGACGTGGCCCCGGGAGCGGGTCCGGCCCCTCGCCCTGGCCCACCTACCGTTGCCGTCCATGATGATGCCGGCGTGCAGCCCGGCCGGCGCCTTTGGGTATAGAGTACTCTGCATTACAAAGTCTCCAGTCACATGAAAAGGCGACTCAGGCGTCGCCCCGTGAATGACGTCCGCCGGTGGCGGACGAGCTACGATTCTAACCTTCCCGGGTCATCCGGATCAGAGCCTCCATGTGCGCCAGATACTCCGTGAGGCGGCTCCTCCCCAGGGCTGTCAGGGAGTACTCGGTGTGCGGGACCCGACCGGCGAACGACTTCTGACACTCGATGTATCCGGCGTCTTCGAGCTTGCGCGCGTGGGCGCTCAGGTTCCCGTCCGTGATGTCCAGCACCTGGCGTAGCTCGGTAAACGCGAGCCTGTCGTTGACGGACAGAGCGCTCACGATTCCGAGACGCGCCCTCTCGTGAATCAGGCCGTCCAGGGCGAGGGGAGCACCGGATGCCGCAGGGCTCAACCGAGAGCCCGACTTCCCTGTGGGCGCATCCCGGTGTCCGTCCACCGGTTCGTCCGAGTCCAGCTTGCGTGCCGTGGCCCTTTGCTCGTCAGCCACCATACCTCCTGGCGATGATCGCGCCGAATGCCAGGTGCAGTCCTCCGAAACCCACGGCCATGAGAGCCGGACCCCACAGCGGGACCGCGAGCCCCAAGGCGCCCAGGGCCATGAAGGCGAGGCCCATGGTGGGTACGACGCGGACAGAGAACGCGCCACCGGTCACGACTCCGGTCCCATACAGAAGGAGCCAGGTGCCTGGTAGCAGATCGGGAAGCCCCGCGGCCAGCAGGGCGACCGTCAGTGCGCCGCCGGCGGCAATCGACGGCATGAAGTTGAGGACGAACTTGCGCCCCGGTCCAGACAGCGCCGACTCCTTGCGGTGGCGCGCCTTGCGGACGATCGCGTAGCCGGAGACCGCTCCCGAAAGGACCGCAGCTCCCGCCCATATGAGCAGCCGCGCCTCCAGGCCGGGGAAGCGGCTCGCATAGGCCGCGGCCAGGAGCGCCAGCACGCCCATGCCCATCACTCCCCTTCCCGAAACGGAAGTGAACGTGCCCGAGGCCTCCATCGTGCGGCGGATGAAGCTGAGATTCTCAATCGCCCGATCGCTCAGGGCCGTCGGCGGAGTCGGTGAGTCGTCCAGCCGCAATCGTCTCTCCATGATGAAGAGAGTACATGCTTCGGTGGGCGATGTCAAGTACTTTGTATGACAAAGTAACAGTGAAGGAGATTTCAGGCAGTCTTGGGGAAGGGTGGTGGCGGGGTCGCGGAGGGCGACCTACCATGTCGGTCGCGTGCCATGGGGAGAGCCACCCTTCACAGCGGGATACGAGAGTGGGACTGCGGATTCGGTCAAGCCGTCGCGTGGCTGCGGTGGTCGTGTTTTCCAGCCTGGTGCTGGCCTGCCGTCCGGTTGAAAAGGCGGAAAGTGATCCTCCGTTGAGCGAGGGCGCTGCTGAGCTCTTCGTGCACCCCGACTCGTTCGATTTCGCCAGCAACCCGAAGCTTCTCCAGCGCATTCGGGAGAGTCCGCACGGGTATTTCCGCTTCATCAACATTCCGTTCAGCCGGGCTGTGTGCCGTCGGTTCGAGCACCTGTCGGACGGGGGTCCGCTCGGGTCGAGCCGCTTCCCGTTCAATCTGCACGGCGACGCTCACGTCGAGCAGTACGCGATCACAGACCTCGGGCGAGGCCTCACTGATTTCGACGATTCCTCCGAGGGCCCCGCCTGGATAGACGGCGTCCGCTTCTCGGTATCGCTGCGGCTGGCGGCCCTGATAAACGGATGGGCGGACCGCGCGGACGATGTCGTGTCGGAGTTCGTCCGTGGCTACTGGGAGGTGATCGCCGATTCGGCGCTGGTTGCGCCGGTGCCGACGGTGGTGGCGAGGTACCAGGCTGCCTTCAAGTACGACAGCCTGGCCTACCTGGCATCGGTCGACTCCATGATGCAGCCACTTTCAGAAACCGAGCGGCGGGCCCTGGTCACATCGCTGGAGCCCTACGCGGAGCTCATGCTGGCCACCAACTCCGGGCTGCCGGCCGACTTCTTCCACCCGGTTCACCTCGGGACCCTCCAGCTGGGAGTGGGCAGTGCCCTCGACACGAAGTACCTGGTCCGGCTGACCGGCCCCACGGCGGATCCGGCGGACGACGTCGTCATAGAGCTGAAGCGCGTTCGCAGCCTGGCGGGTATTCCATGCATCCAGGCGGATGACGACGACCCGTTCCGGGTGCTGCAGGGTGGAGCCCGCATAGCATATCGGCCGTTTCGGTTCCTCGGATTCGTCGAGCACGGAGAGGAAATGTTCTGGACGCACGCCTGGGTGGCGAACTACGAGGAACTGAAGGTGGGGGAGAGCTTCGGGAGCCCCGAAGAGCTGGCTGAAGTGGCGTATGACGTAGGCGTCCAGCTGGGACTCGGCCAACTTCGCGACGTGGGCGGAGCGTTTCAGCAGATGCTGCGCGTCAGCGTGCAGGAGCGGGGGCGCGAGATCGAGGCCGAGCTTTTCGATGAAAGCCGGAAGCTGACCGATGAGGTAGTCGAGGCGTGGGAAGCGTTCGTGCGGGCCTCGGACGGACCAGGTTCCTAACTGCCGGCCGCGGCCTCCCCGTCCGGGGCGGCCCCGCTCCAGGTGATGGTGCCGTCGGCGGCGAACTCCAGGCCGCCCTCCGGGAAGTCCTCCCGCGAAAGCTCTTCGATTAGCCGCGCCGCTCGCCCACCGGGATCCAGGCGAGGCGAGCCGAGTTCCATCTGGCGGGCACTCACGATGCGAGCCCTGACCGCGCGGCCCTCCCGGTCGACCGCGAGGTCGAGCACGGGCGCCATCCCGTTCGGCCCCCGGAGATTGAACCGGGCCCAAGTCCAGAAATTTCCGAGGCTGTAGGCGATGAACCGGTTCCGGTAGATCTCCACCGCCCTGGGAACGTGGGGACCGTGGCCGATCACGATGTCCGCCCCGGCATCCACCGCGGCGTGCGCGAACTCGTACACGTTACCCCGACGCTCGCCGTAGAATTCCTCGGGCTCGCGTGTGACGTGCGTCCGGTCGGCGCCCTCGGCGCCGCCATGGAACGACACGATGACCAGATCGTGTGTCCGATCGAGATCCGCGACGATTCTCCTCAATCCGTCGAGGTCGTGGATGCTGACCGTACCCTTGTTCGGGGAGAAGCCAGCCAGCCCCACGCGCGTGCCGTCGTCGAGCTCCAGCGTGCCGGTGAGTGCCCCGGGCTGCGCCAGGCCGCCGTACACGATTCCGTTCCTTTCGAGGGCCGAGATCGTCGCCGCACGGCCCGCGTCCAGAAAGTCACCGCTGTGGTTGTTCGCCAGCGACATCAGGTTGAATCCCATGTCCGCCAGCAGGTCCGCGTACCACTCGGGACTCCGAAACGCGTAGCACGCGTCCATGTTGCGACACCGCTTCGACTCGCCGCCCTCGTCGAACAGGGCGCCCTCCAGGTTGCCGAACACCACGTCGCCGGAGCGCAGGAGGTCCACGAGGTCCCTGCCGATCAAATGCTCTGGCGATACGCCCGGGACGATTCTCAAGTCGAGGTAGGTCGAATCGGGAAACGCCGTGCCCATCATGATGTCGCCGACGGCCAGGATGCGGACCGTCTCGGCCGGCGGCCCGGCTTCCTCGGCCGTCCCCGGGCCGCCCGACACACTGTTGGCGGGACTCTGGGCCCCGGCCAACCCGGGGGCTCCGACCGTCGCCAGGACGATGAGACCTGAACGAAGGCGATCAAGCCAGCCGCTCGGTCGTGATCTGAACTTCAAGCTCGGGCTCCTCTTTCGGGTCCGAGCGAGTATGCTCCCGACCCCCGGAGCGGGCAAGGTCTCCTGTCGCCCAGCGGGTCGCCAGGGAACAGCGCGCGCCGCGGCTGGTATTGTCTCGGCCTCGGGAGCGGGCGCGCGGATCGAGCCTACTCGAACAGGAATTGAACGGAGGCAGGTTTGCGGATTCCCTGCAGCACCATTAAGCGCGGCATCATCGCCGGCGCGAGCGCCGCCATCCTCGGCGCCTGCTCGAGCGCTCCTCCGCCCGCTCGGCCCGTCGCACCTCCCATCACGGACGATGCCGCCCCAGGGGTGCTGGCGGGCAAAGTCGTGTGGCACGATCTGCTGACGCACGATGCGGAAGCTGCGCGTGAGTTCTACGGCGACCTGTTCGGATGGAGTTTCGACGGGTCCGAGAGAGCTCCCGGCCGCTACTGGGACATCACCCGCGAGGGTGAGATCATCGGCAGCGTATTCTCTGTCGATCCCGACGAAGTGGACTCGCCTCTGTGGCTGGTGTCCGTTTCGGTATCGGACGTGGATGGCGCTGTGTCGCGGGCGAGCGGTCTGGGCGCGGCGATCACGAGTAGGCCCTCCGACTTTCCCAACCGAGGACGCTACGCAGTGTTGGAGGACCCGCACGGTGCGTTCTTGGTCCTCCTGCGTTCGACGTCCGGCGACCCGAAAGACGGGCGGGAGATCGAGCCGGGCCAGTGGCTGTGGACCGAGCTGTGGACCACCGATGCGCCAGGCGCTGTCGAGTTCTACGAGGCTCTGCTCGGGTACCGGTCGGAGGGAATCGCCGGGCGCCTCCAGGACTCGGCCGAGGACGAGTACGGCGAAACGCCTGCTGAAGGAGACCTGCCCATCGTGTTCTTCGCGATGTACTCCGGCGAGCAGGCGCGAGCCGGGATTCACCAGCTGCCCGTTGAGGCCCCTCCGTACTGGCTATCGTACATAGCGGTCCGTGACGTGGCGGAAGCGACGGCGCGGGCCGTGGAGTTGGGTGCCGAGGTGCTCCTGCCCCCCGAAGTCGTGAACCGCGGAGAGGCCGCGATCCTGGTCGATCCGACCGGGGCGCCGTTCGGTGTGCAGCAATGGCCGCGTCCCGAGGGAGGTGACCGATGAAGCGCCGCGCGCGATGGACGCTGATCGTTTGCGTGGCAGCCATGGGATTGGTCTTCGCGGGGTGTTCGGGAGCCGGCTACAACACGGGCGTGTACGTGGGAGTCAGTGGTCCCGGACCCTACTGGGGAGGGCCATACGGCGGCTACGGCGGTCCGTACGGCGGCGGCTACTGGGGGCCGGGCCGGGTAGGCGGCGGAGTGGTGATCACGGGCCGGCCGTACTAGAGGCCGCGACCCGCTGCAGGTGAGAACGTCCGGAAGAGCCTTACCAGGCGCGCATGGCGTTGGCCACCACGAAGGTGACGGCGAACGCAATCCCCAGCGGCATCAGCGCGCCCAGGGTGGTCCACTTCCGGCTCCGGGTCTCCTTCCACATCGTGTAGATAGCGGTGCCGCACGGATTGTGGAGGAGTGAGAACAGCATCAGACACACCGCCGTGACCATGGTCCAGCCGTGCTCATCCACGAGCACGGTCCGCAGGGCGTCGTAGGACGCCGGCTCCGTCATCATCCCGAGGCCGGCGTAGACCATCAACATGGTGGGGACCACGATCTCGTTCGCCGGAATCGCGATCACGTAGGCCAGCAGGATCACACCGTCGAGCCCGAGGATCTGGCCGAACGGGTCCATCCACCCGGCCGCGATCTCGGCCAGGCTGGAGTCTCCCGCGTAAACGTTGGCCATGATCCAGATCACCCCGCCCGCCGGCGCGGCCACCACGATCGCCCGCCACAGGACGAGCAGAGTCCGGTCGATCAGGGATGTATAAAGGATTCGCAGCACTCCCGGCCGGCGGTAGGGCGGAAGCTCCAGGGTGAACGCGGTAGGCTGTCCCTTGAGCACGGTCTTCGAGAGAGCCCACGACACGACCAGGGTGAAGAACACGCCGATCAGCACGACGCCTACGACGGTGCCGGCCGCCGCGAACGAGGCAAGCGCAGGCGGGACGGAAGCGGCCACGAACACGGTGGCCAGCATGATCAGGGTGGGGAAGCGGCCGTTACACGGCACGAAGTTGTTCGTGAGGATGGCGATCAGGCGCTCACGCGGAGAATCGATGATCCGCGTCGAGATGATCCCGGCGGCATTGCACCCGAAGCCCATGGCCATGGATAGCGACTGTTTGCCATGCGCGCCGGCTTTCCTGAACAGCCAGTCCAGGTTGAACGCGACACGGGGCAGATAACCCAGGTCCTCGAGCAGCGTGAACATCGGGAAGAAGATCGCCATCGGCGGCAACATGACGCTGACAACCCAGGCGAGACCCCTGAATACCCCGTGCCAAACGAACCCTGTCAGCCAGTCCGGCGACCCGAGGTTCGTAGCCACGCCCGCTGCCCATCCCTCGACCGAAAAGAACATCGCGGCGAGCATCTGTGACGGTACGTTCGCGCCGATCACGGTGATCCAGAACACCAGGGCCAGGAGGCCGAGCATGATGGGAAGTCCTAGCACGGGCGACGTGACGATCCGGTCGATGCGTCGGTCCAGGTCACGTATCCGGCTGGACCCCTTCTCGCTCACGGCCCCGGCCACCGCGACCTCGGCTCTGGCATACAGCGCCTCGACGGTCGCGTCACGGAAATCCTGACTCAGGGTGGGCCTCAGCTCGTCAGCCCTCGCGACAAGTTCCTGCGCTTCCCTCTCCCGGGCATCCGCCTCGCCCACCGCCAGCTCACCGGTGGCGAGCGCCTGCCGCACCCGATGATCTCCATCGAGCAGGCGATAGGCGATCCACCGCGGATTTTCAGCGTTCGGCGCCGCGAGGGCGGCCAGCGGCGACAACTCGTCCAATGCCCCGGCGATCTGCGGAGGCGGGTCGGCCAGACGTGGCGCCGTGCTTCGACTGCCTTCGGCCACCTCGTATACCGTCTCCACCAGCTCCCGTACGCCGCGGCCCGAGCGCGCCGACGTGAGGACCACCGGGACTCCCAGTTCGGCTGACAGGGCGTCGGCATCCACCCGGATTCCCTTACGCTCCGCCTCGTCGATCAGGTTGACGCACACCACGACCCGGCTGGTGACCTCCATCACCTGAAGCACCATGTTGAGGTTGCGCTCCAGCGCCGTGGAGTCGGTTACCACCACCGTGCAGTCGGGTCGGGCGAACAGCAGGAAGTCTCGCGCCACTTCCTCGTCCTGCGATGCGGCCATCAGGGAGTAGGTGCCCGGCAGGTCGACCAGCTTGAAGCTCACGTCTCTGAATTCGAAGCCGCCTTCGGCGCGCGTGACGGTCTTGCCCGGCCAGTTCCCGGTGTGCTGACGCAGGCCGGTGAGCGAGTTGAACAGAGTTGACTTGCCCGTGTTCGGATTGCCGGCCA
>CAZRRU010000063.1:0-9037 GCA_964602635.1 uncultured Gemmatimonadota bacterium
TGGTTCCCCCCCGCCCGACAGCACCATGCGAAGGCTCAGTCCGACGTCCGAACCCCCATCCGGGCGCCACGTTCTCCACACGTACGCGATCTGCTCCCCGTCTGGCGAGAAGAACGCGCGATGGGACCAGCTTGGATCTTCGGAGAGATTGCCTGACTTCAGACCCAGGGTCCCGCGTTCCCTGGTCACGAGATCGATGATGCCGAGATCCCATTCGAACCACCCCTGGGTGAGGTACCGACCGTCCGGTGACGGGCGTGTCATTCCGAACGCCACCTCCGTGCCCGACCACACCCGCTGCACGGTGACTTCGTCGTCCCCGACCTCCTGTTGGGCCAGCGCCAGGTCAACTTCGAATGACCCGAGCAGTAGCGCCGCGATCGCCATTACCATCCGATGGGCTTTCATGCCTTGCCTCCTGGTGGTGGACCGCCAGAATGATCTGGCTTCCCGTAGTCGGCGATCCTGTATATCACGTGCTGTGCCCGAGTAACGTCAAGGCACATAAAAGATTGTCACACAACGACATCAGCGATTGGTGGAGTGTTCCGCGGATCGGCGACCCTGCAACCTGCCGTTACAACACCGATCCGATCGCGTTACAAAGCGCGAGTCGGCTGGACCGTTCCGTTCGCGGCGGGAAGACGGACTTCTACGCACGTGCCTCCCCCTTCCGCGTCCCTGACGGTCAGCTCTCCCCGGTGTGCCTCGACGATTCGGCGTGAGATCGTCAGGCCGAGCCCGGTGCCAGCCTCCTTGGTCGAGAAGAGCGGCTCGAAGATCCGGTCCCGGGCATGCTCCGGGATTCCGGGTCCGTCATCCTGCACGCGGATGCACACCGAGTCTCCATCTCTCCAGGCTCCAACGGTGGCTCCACCTCCGTGCGGAAGGGTTTCCGCGGCGTTGAGCAGCAGGTTGAGGAAGAGCTGCTCGAGTCCGGCTGCATCACCCAACACCGGGAGTTCGGAGTCCCCCCCGCTTACGCCCAGAGTGGAATCGGCCATGGCAAATGCGGGGGCGGCGGAGTGCACAGCCGCTTCGATGGGCCCTCGAACGTCGAGCACTCGGTCTCCATCGCCCTGGCGCACGATGGACAGGGCGTCTCCCACCGTGGCGTCCAGGCGGTCGATCTCTTCCAGGGCTCGCCGCAGCGGAATCGCCCGTGAAGGATCGTCACCCAACTTCTCCTCCAGACTCTGAAGGTCGATCTTCACGGCCGTAAGCGGGTTCCGCACTTCGTGCGCAAGGGATGCCGCGAATTCCCCGACCGCCGCCAGCGACTCGCGGCTGGCCTGTTCCCGCAGCGTCCGCTGAAGGCTGTCGGTCATGTCGTTGAAAGCGTCGGCGACCCGGCCAATCTCGTCCTCGTCAGCATACTCAATCCGGTGGGACAGGTCGCCAGCCGAGACGGCGTCGGCACCACGGACCAGTGCTCTCAGGGAACGTGTCATTCGCGAGGTCAGAACGATCGCCCCCAGCAGCGCTCCCAGGGCCACGGCGGCAAGGAGGTAGGCTCCGTATCGGACCGATCGGCGGAATGGCGCCACGTACGGAGTCAGAGGTGCTGCGAGTACTACCTTCAACGGCGGATCGCCGAAAGAGCGGGCAGCCGCGAGCCACTCTTCTCCTCCCCAGGTGAAGCGATCTCCCGCAAGAACGGACGCGTCGACCGGAATCGGGAGCAGCGAGGCGCCCGAAGCCGGATCGATCAGGGCCAGGACCATGCCGGCGGCCGATGCCGGGACGGCCTCCCGGGGGAGCACCAACTCACCTTCCAGACCGAAAACGATGGTCGCCGACTCCTCCGCAACGCGGAATAGATCGATGCTCACCCGCATCAGGGGAGTGATGGTGGGAGGCAAGCCACCCTCTTCCGGGGAAAGGGCGGATCGGTCAAAATCGAAGAGAGTTCCCTCGGACTCGGCTCGGATGGTCACCCGCCGAATCCGCAGGTCGATCTCCGAGAGCCTAAGGGTCAGTGGGTTGCCTGATTCCCGGTCTACCGCTTCCTGTACCTCAGGCCATTCCGACACATCGAGCAGCATCGAGCGTAGCGGGAGCCAGTTCTGGATCAGGGCGTCCCGGGTATCATCGGCGGCATCCTCCAGGCGCTCGGACAGCACCCTCTCTCCTGATCGTGCGGCCCCGCGCAGCAGCACGGCCCCGATCAGGACCAGCGGAACGATCGCCACGCCCAGCACCAGCGCCAGGACGCGAAACCGGAAGGAGAAGAAGCGGGTCACCGGCTCAGTCCGCCGGATCGCCGCCGCGACCCGGAACCAGAGGCCCCAGTCCGTAGCGCTCGATCATTCGATCCAACCGGGGCCGGGACACACCGAGGACCTCCGCCGTGCGCGACTTGTGCCCGTCCGTCGCTTCGAGCACCCGGGCCACGTGCTCGCGTTCCATCTCTTCAAGTGAAATGAGGCGCGGGGGCCCGTCGTCCACGGCGGCTCCTACGTCGATGTGCTCGGGTCGGATCACGTCACCCGTAGCCAGGACAGCGGCCCGGGTGAGCGTGTTCTCCAGCTCACGGACGTTCCCTGGCCAATCGTGCGACATCAGGGCCTCGGAAGTTTCGGGAGCCAGATGAAGCGGCCGGCTACCTGTCGCCGCGGCCGCCTTCTCGAGCAGGTGCTCGGCGAGCAGTGGCACGTCACCCATACGGTCGCGGAGCGGCGGAACGCAGATCTCTACGACTCGCAGCCGATAGTACAGGTCCTCCCGGAACTGCCCAGACGCCACCAGCTTCTCCAGGTCCCTGTGCGTAGCCGCGATCACCCGCGCTTCGGTGCGCTCCGGGCGCTCGGCCCCTACCGGATAATACTCGTGCTCCTGGAGCACCCTCAGCAGCTTGGCCTGGAACTCCTGCGGCGTATCGCCAATTTCATCCAGGAAGATCGTCCCGCGGCCCGCGATGGCGAAGCGGCCCTTCCGGTCTGAAGTCGCTCCCGTGAAGGACCCTCTCACGTGCCCGAACAGTTCCGATTCCAGAAGCGTCGCGGGGAGAGCCGTACAGTTCACAGCGACAAACGGCTCTTCGACCCAGGGCGAAGCGTCGTGAATCGAGCGGGCGATGAGCTCCTTGCCCGTGCCGCTGTCGCCCCGGATCACGACGTTGGTGCGGCTCGACGCGACCTGGCCGACCAGCTTGAAGATCTGCACCATCTGTGAATCCCGACCGACGAGGCGGTCAGCGGCCCCACGCTCGTCGGCATCCGCCTCGCCGGCCTTGATTCGCTTCCGCGCCTGCCGATCCTCGAACACGCGGTCCAGGACGCCCCTGAGCTGGTGCAGGTCGAGCGGCTTGACCAGGAAGTCCGCGGCTCCCTCTCGCATCGCCTCGGCGACCAGGGGCAGGTCGTTGTAGGCCGTCATCAGGATCACGTCCAGATCCGGCGCCCGCTCCCTCAGCATCTTGAGCAGGTCCAGCCCGCTCATGCCGGGCATTTTCACATCGCTGAGGACGACCTCCACCGGTCCGTCGCTCAGGACGGCGAGCGCGGACTCTGCGTCCTCTGCGAGTCGAACGCTCATGCCGTCACCCCTGAGGGCAGACTCAAGCGCGGTACGAACTCTCGGGTCGTCGTCGACGATGAGAAGCGAGCGCTTCATGGCGATTCCGATTTGCAGGTGTCGGGCCGACTGCAGACTGATCGCTAACCGTTTATCGTTGAGAATGTTAGAAAGAGACTGCCGCCATATGAAAGCTTGGTAGTGTAACGTTGTATTACAAAGAATGCACGGTTCGTTACTGCGGCAGGGCGCGGGTCGCCAGATACTCGAGCCTGAACTGGGCGTGTCTCGCGGCCTCGTCGGGACTACCCAACCCGTGCGTCGTCCCCGCCACCATCCAGATCACCTCGTCGGCCAGATCGAACAGGTCCTCCACCTCGTGACCCGTCACCAGGATCGCGGCACCCGTCTGTGCCAGTGCGCGAAGAGCCACCGCCACCTTTGCCCTGTCCGCTGGTGCGATTCCGAGGAACGGCTCATCGGCGATCAAGCACGTCGATGCCGCGGCCACTGCAAGCCAGATCTCGGCGCGACGTCGCTCGCCGCCCGACATGTGGCCGGGCTTCGATTCGAGCAGTCGCTCCACGTCGAGGGATGCGCCCGGTGTCGGGTCCACCCGCCTCCCCTTCACCTGCGAGAACGCTTCCACGTGTTCGCCGAGCGTGAGCCTCGGCGAGAGCAGCCGCCGGTCCGGCAGGAAGGCGACCCCAGCGCGAGACAGACTCGGCAGACCGCCGGAGACCCGACTCCCATCGAGAAAAGCCCCGCCGAACTCGGCCCACGTCAATCCGAGACCACACCTTAAAAGGGTAGTCTTCCCACACCCGTTCCGGCCCATGAGAATTGTGATGCGGCCGGGCCATGCCCAAGCCGAAGCGCTCTTGAGAACCGTCCGGAGACCGAACCTCTTCCCGTAGGCATCGAACAGAAGTCGGGGCGTGGGACGCTCCACTATCCCGGACCGATCGGGGGAAGCTGGTTCGCGACCAGGCGGGCTGCCACCTCCAGGGAACCCGCCACCGTGAGGGCGAGCAGCGCCTGCGCGGGCCACGCCACGCCCAGGTTACGCAGAAGGCACACCTCGCGAAGACGCCCGACCTGCACCATGGACATGAGGACGATGATTCCGACGATCGCCATCGACGTCGAGGGCGAGGGAAGGTAGGACGGTGCCTCGGCGAAGGTCTGGATGACGCAGGCGGTGGAGTCGCACCGCGGGATCGTCATTACTGGCACCGCGAGCCGGACCCCCAGCCAGAAGAGCAGGGAATCTCGCACGAGTCGGCCCCGAATGGGCGGAGGCGGTATGCGGATGGACTGTAGCGCTTTCATCGTACCACCCTTCATGCCCGGCTCCGGTCAAGCACCCGTCAAGCCGCTAAGGCACGACCGTCCCGTCCCTCTTCTCCCATGCCCGGCTCACCTCCCACCACAGGGGTCCGCGCTCCTGCGGGTGGTTCCCGACCTGGTTCATGGTGGCCGCATCGTACAGGCGGCCGTTGACCATGGTGTAGGTCACCTTCTCGGAGAGGCGGATGTCTTCCAGCGGATCGCCGTCGATCACGATCACGTCGGCCAGCTTTCCGGCCTCCAGCGACCCTATGTCGGCATCCATGCCCAGGTAGCGCGCCGGATCGATTGTGGCTGTCTTGAGCGCCTGCAGCGGCGACATGCCCCCCTGCTCGAACATCCAGATCTCCCAGTGCGCCGCCAGGCCCTCGCGCTGGCCGTGGGCCCCTATGTTCACGATCACGCCCGCGTCATCCAGCTTGTCCGCCATCGCTGCGACGGTGACGTGGTTCCACTCGTTCTCCGGCGCGTGAATCGGTCGGCGGGATCGGGCATCCACGTTCCGGCGAGGCACGAACGTCAGAAGACGCTCGTTGTCCCACACGTCGGTGTGCCGGTACCAGTAGTTCTCTCCGCCCAGCCCTCCGTAGGCGACCACCAGGGTGGGCGTGTAGCCGACCCGGGTCTGCGACCAGAATTGCACCACGTCGTCGTAGATCGGTCCGATCGGAAGGGCGTGCTCGATCCCGGTGTGGCCGTCCATGACCATCGACATGTTGTGCTGGTACAGCGCCCCACCCTCCGGGACGACGCTCATCCCGAGTTCGCGGGCCGCCTCGATGATCTGCTGCCTCTGCTCCCGGCGCGGCTGGTTGTAGCTCTTCACGCTGAACGCGCCCACGGCCTGCATGCGCTTCAGGTGAAACAGAGCGTCGGGCAGGCTGTCCACGATCGCCTTGAACGAGCCGGCGGCGCCGTACAGGATCGTGCCCGTCGAGTAGATCCGGGGAGCCGTGGTGAGACCGGCGCGACCCATCTCGCTCGCCGCGAAGATGGTCCCGGTGTCGTTGGACGGATCGTGGATCGTGGTCACTCCGAACCCGAGGCTGGCGTAGTTGACCCAGCTCTCTTGCGGCACGATCCCGGCACGGCCCATGCCCCCGTGCCAGTGGGCGTCGATGAGGCCGGGCATGACGGTGTGGCCCGTCGCGTCGACCACGTATGCTCCGTCCGGCACCGGGACCGACCCACGCGGCCCGACGGCGGTAATCCGGTTTTCGCTCACGACCACGACGCCGTCCTCGATCACTTCATCGCCGTTCATGGTCAGCACCTGCCCACCGACGAAAGCCACCGTGCCATCCGGGACGTCGGCCGCCACATCGAAGCTCAGGTCGATTCCGGCTGGAGGGGCCTCCGGCAACTCCTCCGGAGCCCCTTCCAGGAAGGCGAACGCGTCGGTGAGTTCCCGGGTGAAGAGTTCCGGCCCCAGGCTCCAGTGCAGGCTGCGGCTGTCTCCAGACCAGTGCAGGTACTCGCCGGCTTCCTTCGACACCCGGCTCACGGGCAACGAGCCCGTCTCCGGCCCGAGCTCCAGCTTTCGGCCGGTACGGACGTTGGGTGCGATGAAGGCGTGGAATCGCTCGCGCCACGCCAGCCAGCTGCCGTCCGGTGAGACGCTGAACTCCTGGGCGCGACTCGACTCTGCCTCCGTTCTCTCGTCGCTTCCATCCAGCTCGAGGCTGACGAGCTGCGTCTTCCGATCGACGTCCGACCCGGACCAGCGCTGCACGTAGATGCGATCGGGATCACCTCCGAAATGAGGCCGGGAGCCGCTCTCCGTGATGAGCTGCGGCTCGCCACCCGCGAACGGCACCGCGTACACTCCCGTGTCCCGAGACCACGTGGGCGATGTGAGCCCGCCGCCCCCGATCCGGCGGTACACCACCGTCTCGCCGTCCGGGCCGAAGGCCGGCTCGACATAGTGGCCGGGCTTCGTCGTCAGGACTCTCCCGCCCCCACCGTCCGACGACACCACTCGCACGGCCCCGAGCGTCTCGTCGTCCCAGCTCACGTAGGCGATCCACCGGCCGTCGCGCGACCAGGTGGGATACAGCGCGAAGTGGTCGTCCTGGCGCGTCAGGCGCTGTGGACGCCCGTTCGGAAGATCCTTCACGTAGATGTGACCGAGGGCCTGGAATACGACGCGGTCGCCGCGTGGCGACACCTCTACCCAGCGGAGCATCTTCGGCCGGAAGGTCGCGGGGGCGACCTCTACTGTGGCGCGCACCACCTCGAGGGCCGGCAGCGTCGTGCTCACCCGGAACGGTATCTCCTCCGCCTCGCCGGTATCCACATCGAGTCGCCGGATCTTGCCGCCGGCCCAGAACACGAGGGACCCGCCGTCGGGGGTCCAGGCGAACGCCGGGTACACCCCGTGCACGGCCCACGTCTCCTGGAGGTCCCGGTCTAGGCCGCCGTACACCGGCCACTCGTCACCGGACTCCATGTCGTGCAGGAACAGCATGCTCTGGAAGCGCACGCGCCGGATGTAGGCCATGTAGCGCCCGTCTGGAGACGGCGTGGGACGGATCGCACCGCCGGGGCCGCCGAGAAACCTCTTCGTCTCGCCGGTCTCCCTGTCGAGGCGGAAGATGCTGTAGATCCCCGCGTTCGAGTCCTTGTCGTACTGGAACGTGCTCCCGGAGGTCGCGTCGCGGCTGTAGTACAGATACTTCCCATCCGGCGAGAAGGCCGGCTCGCCCACATCCTTCTGCTGGTCGGGGCGCTCCGTCATCTGGAGGCCATCGCCGCCCGTGTGGTGGTACAGCCAGATCTCGCCGGCCCCGAGGGAGCGGGTGGAGGTGAAGTGCTTGCGGGCGCCTATGAACTCTGAGTCCGGAGTCCAGGCCGGACTGTTGAGAAGCCGGAAGTCTTCCTTGCTGACCTGCCGTGGATCCGACCCGTCGCGGTTCATGACCCAGATGTTGTCGCCACCCGCCCGATCGCTCGTGAACGCCACGAAACGGCCATCCGGGCTGTAGCGGGGCTGCATGTCCCACGCGAAGCCGGAGGTCAGGGCGCGGGCTTCCCCACCTTCGACCGGAATGACGTACAGGTCGCCCAACAGGTCGAACACGATGTCGCGGCCGTCCGGACTGACGTCGAGGCTCATCCACGTCCCCTCGTCCGTCTCGATGGGGATCTCGAGCCGTGGTCCCGGCGGGTCGGCTACGTCCCAGCCGGCTTCTTCGGCTTCGGGATTGTCCTGGGCCATCGCGGGAGAAACGAGCAGCACGGATGAGAAGGCGGCCAGGCCGACGCGCAGCGCGCGGCCCACTGAGGAGTGTGAGCGGATCATGTATGCCTCTGGCGTAGGTCTTGGCAGGTCGATCGTGCGCGGACTCTTCCCATGCGCGCCAGCCCAATCTACAGGGCGATCGTGAGACCCGCCTGTACTTCCCGCTCAGCAATAGCAGCTTGAATACGGCGAAACGCGCGTTTCTGGTCAGATTCGGAGGCCGCAGATACGTTGGCCCTGTGTAGCGAAGCGACCCTCTGGCCCGCGAACCTACATCGCCGAGGAACCGCCATGGCTTTCAACCCCATAGTCACCGAGCTCACCACGGCGGCGACGGACGCCGTGCTGGCCGTCCTCGCCCTGGTGTGCATCCGGTGGCTCGCAGCCCGGAGAACGGCCGACCCCGAGAAGGTCACTCTGTGGGTCCTGGTCCTGGCGCTCCTGGCTGTGGCCTCGGCCCTGGGGGCGGTTGCGCACGGGTTCGACCTTTCCGCTGACGCCCTGTGGCTGCTGTGGCAGCCGCTCTTCCTCTGCCTCGGCCTCGTCGTCGCTCTGTTCGTGGTGGCCGCGGTGTACGACGGTTTCGGACCGGCCGCGGCCCGCCGCCTCCTCATCCCGGCACTGGTCGTCGGGGGTGCCTTCTACGTCGTCACGCTCGTGTTCCCGGGGACGTTCCTGGTTTTCGTGCTGTACGAGGCCGTGGCCATGCTCGTGGCCCTGGCGCTGTACTTTCGGCTCGCCCTGCGCGATGGAGAGAAGTGGACGTGGCTCATGGTGCTCGGCATCGGCCTCAATATCGTGGCGGCTGCGATCCAGGCTTCGGGCACGGTTCGGCTGGACTTGGGAGTCCCGTTCGATCACAACGGGGTGTTCCACCTCGTGCAGATGGTGGCGATCGTCGTGCTGATGGCGGGCGTCGGCGCCAGCCTG
>CAZRRU010000064.1:0-9283 GCA_964602635.1 uncultured Gemmatimonadota bacterium
AGTCCGGAGGACCGGGAGGCCCTCCGGCGGTACCTGGACGATACGGCGGAAGACGAGACCTAGGGGCTGTCTCCGGCGCAGGGCTCCTCGGAATCGGAGCCGATCCCCAGCATCGGGATCTTGATGCCGTGCTCGCGGGCCACCTCGATGGCGCGTTCGTACCCGGCGTCCGCGTGGCGGATGACTCCCATCCCCGGATCCGTCGTGAGGACGCGCTCCAGCCGTCGCTCGGCAGCTACCGTGCCGTCCACCACGATCACCTGGCCGGCATGCTGCGCGAAACCGATCCCCACCCCTCCTCCGTGGTGGAAGCTGACCCACGTGGCCCCGCCCACGGCGTTGATCAGCGCGTTCAGGATCGGCCAGTCGGACACGGCGTCGGTGCCGTCCCTCATCCCCTCGGTCTCGCGGTTTGGACTGGCCACCGAGCCCGAGTCGAGGTGGTCTCGTCCGATCACGATCGGGGCCTTGACCACGCCCCGCGCTACCAGCTGGTTGAACCGGTGCCCGGCCTGGGCGCGCTCGCCGAACCCCAGCCAACAGATACGGGATGGGAGGCCCTGGAACTCGACGCGCTCCCGGGCCATGGTGAGCCACCGGTGCAGGTGCTGGTCGTCCGGAAACAACTCCATCACCGCCTCGTCCGTGCGGTAGATGTCCTCCGGATCGCCCGACAGCGCCACCCAGCGGAACGGCCCCTTCCCCTCGCAGAACAGCGGACGGATGTAGGCCGGTACGAAGCCGGGAAACGTGAACGCATCCTCCACTCCGGCGTCGAATGCCCTCTGGCGGATGTTGTTCCCGTAGTCGAAGACCTCGGAGCCTCGTCGCTGGAACTCCAGCATGGCCTCCACGTGCCGCGCCATCGACGGCATCGAGCGGCGTTCGTACTCCCCGGGGTCACTCTCGCGGAGGGCTGCCGCCGAGTCGACGCTCAGGCCGATCGGCACGTACATCAGCACATCGTGCGCCGAGGTCTGGTCGGTCACCACGTCCGGCGCGAATCCGCGCTCCGCCAGGTCGGGAAGCACCTCGGCGCAGTTGCCGATGAGGCCTACCGACAGGGCATCTCCCGCCTCGCGCGCCGCTTCGCAGATGGCGATCGCCTCGTCCGTGCTTTCGACCACGCGGTCCACGTAACGGGTCTCGAGCCGCCTCGTCGCCCGGCTCGGATCCACCTCGACGACCAGGGCAACGCCCCCGTTCATGGTGACCGCCAGCGGCTGGGCGCCGCCCATGCCTCCAAGCCCGCCCGTGAGCACGATCCTGCCCTTGAGGCCGTCCCACCCCTTCTGCTCGGCCAACGCCCCCAGGGTCTCGTAGGTGCCCTGGAGGATTCCCTGCGTGCCTATGTAGATCCAGCTACCGGCCGTCATCTGACCGAACATGATCAGGCCCTTGGCCGCCAGCTCGTCGAAGTGATCCTGCGTGGCCCAGTGCGGGACCAGGTTCGAGTTGGCGATCAGCACGCGCGGTGCGTCCTTGTGGGTGTAGAACACGCCCACCGGCTTGCCGGACTGCACGAGCAGCGTCTCGTCGTTGTCCAATTCGCGCAGCGTGCGGACGATGACGTCGAAGCTCTCCCAGTCGCGTGCCGCCTGGCCGCGACCCCCGTATACCACCAGGTCTTCCGGACGCTCGGCGACCTCGGGATCCAGGTTGTTCATCAGCATCCGGAGGGCCGCCTCCTGTTGCCAGCCCTTGCAGCTGATCTCACGCCCCCTGGGGGCCCGAATCGGTCTCGGTCCGGTGCTTCCCGCCATCAAACCACCACCTTTCCGTTCTTGATCACGCTTCGGACGGGGTTGTGTCCGATCCGGTACACCATGTCCTCCAGCGACGCCACGTTCCACACCTGCAGGTCCGCCGCGGCGCCGACGGTCATCGAGCCCCTGTCCGCCAGTCCGCAGGCGCGGGCGCTGCCGAGGGTCGCCGCCAGCAGCGCCTCGTCCGGGGACAGTCCGTTCCACCGGCAGGCGAACTGGATCGCGAGAGGCATGCTCACCGAGTAGCCGCCCGGACACAGGTCGGTCCCCAGGCCGATCTCCAGTCCCGCGTCGGCCCACTCGCGTGCCCGGATCGGTCTCGGATGCCGGACCGCGAAGTCGATGAGGGGCATGAGGACGGCGACCACCCCCGCACTCGCCATGCGCCGAAGTGCCGGTGCCGCCGTGAAATTGAGATGATCGGCGGACACGACGCTCAATTCAGCGGCCAGATCCGCTCCGCCGAGGTCGGAGTACTGGTCGGCATGGATCTTCGGGGCGAGGCCGGCTTCCCTGCCGGCCTCCAGGATTCGGCGCGACTGCTCGACCGTGTAGTAGCCTTCATCGCAGAACACATCGCAGAAGCCCGCGAGCTCGTCATCCGCCACCCGCGGGATCATCTCATCGATGACTTGATCCACATAGGCTTCGCGCGGCACGTCAGGCGGGAAGTCGTGCGCGCCCATGAACGTGCTCACGACGTCAACGCGGTGCGAATCGTTCAGCCGCCGGTTCACTTCGAGCAGCTTGAGCTCGGATGGCACGTCGAGCCCGTACCCGCTCTTGCTCTCGGCCGTCGTCGTACCGTGAGCCAGCATCTCGTCCAGGCGGCCGGCGGCACTGGCGATCAGCGCGTCGGGGTCCTCGAGCCTCGTCATCTCGACCGTGGCCATGATCCCGGTCGGAATCCCCAGCGCCTCCACCTGCTCCCGGGAGCGCGTGAGCCGGGCCGCGTACTCCCGGACGCGCGAGCCGCCGAACACCAGGTGCGTGTGGGCGTCGACGAAACCGGGAGCCACGACTCCACCGGCGGCCTCGACCACGTCGGCTCCTTCCAGGCGCACCGCCTCCTCGACCTCTCGCCGCGAGCCGACCGACAGGATGCGCCCGGCGCCCACGGCCACGGAGCCGCCCGGGATCCGGTCCATGGTGGAGCCCAGGGAGGCAACACAGGTGAGGACTTCCGACGCCCCGTGAACCACGAGGTCCGCGGCGGGTCTTCGGTCCTTCGTCTGCTCGGGCGTCCGGCCGGCGTCAGGGGACATGTCGCTGTGCACCCGTCAGTCGATGAGGGCCGTCTCGACGACCTGCTCCGTCGAGAAGTCGTGCGTCTGGAGATAGAAGCGCACGACCTCCTCCAGCGCTCCCAGCGGGACGGACCCGATCAGCTCCGTGCCGGCCACCCCCACGCCGTACCGGGCTGCCTCGGAGCGCACCGTCTCGAGAACCCGATGGATCGGCGTCTTCGTGTAATTGGTCAGGTTCATCGACACCTGGACCATCCCCTTGTCCTCGAGCGCGAACCCCATTCCGCGCACGAATCGGTAACCGCCGTTGATGTGGCGAACGGCCCGGGCGATCGTCTGAGCGATCACGAGGTCTTCGGTGAGAAGATTCACGTTGAACGCGACCAGCGGGAAGCGAGCTCGGGTCACGGTCGCGCCGCTCTTCGGATTGAACTCAGCCGGCCCTTCGTCGGGCGCCCATTCCGGATCCTCGGATTTCCCGGGAAGGGCCTCGTACTGCCCCTTGCGGATCTTCGGCAGGCTCTCGCGCTCCGGACGCGTCGCCGCGTCCTCGTAGTAATACACGGGCACGCCTTTGGCGCCGAGCCACGACCCGAAGGCCCGCGCGACCTCCACCGCCTCCTCCGTCTCGATCTCACGAAGCGGGATGAACGGGACTACGTCCACCGCACCCATCCGCGGATGCTCTCCCTCGTGGGCCGTCATGTCGATGAGTTCGAGGGCCGTGCCGGCCAGGGCTTTCGCCCCCTCCAGAACCGCCGCGGGCGGGCCGAGCAGGGTGTACACGGCACGGTTGTGGTCCGGGTCGCCGGACCAGTCCGCCAGCGTCACGCCCGGCACCGCCCGCACCGCATCGGCCACACGCTCGAGCACTTCCTTGCGGCGGCCTTCACTGATGTTGGCCTTGCACATCAGGACCTTAGCCATGGGCGGCCTCATCTATCTGGAGTGCGGAGCGCAGCTCTCGCGCCCGGGTCGTCAGCGAGTCGGCGGTCTGCTCGTCCTTGATGCTCTCGACGTTGATCGCGACGTTGGCCAGACAGCCCTCCAGCGCCGTTCTCGCCAGCGCTCCGGCGACCTCGAGATCCGAAGCGGCATTGCGGTTCGACCGACCCTCGAGTCGGCCCACCAGGGCCAGCACATTGACACATCGCTCGGCGTTCTCCAGGGGGACCAGGGCCGCACCGACCATACCATCCTGGATTGCCCTGGATCGGGCCGTCTTCTCGTCGTCGGTGCACTTGGGAAGGGTGAACGCGCGCATGACCGCTCCAAACGCCTCGGAGTCCTCTCTGCCTCCGCGCAACAGCGAGCCCGCGAGCACCTGGGCCTCGGCGTCGATCTCGTGGTAGTACGGGTCGGGCTCCATCCCTTCCCTGCCGACGGACAGGCGAGCGACCATGCCGGCCAGGCCGGCCGCCATGGCCCCGGCGACGGCGGCCGCCGTTCCACCACCGGTCTGATCATCTTCGGGGTCCATGACTTTCAGGCACGCCGCCACATCGTCGTCATTCCAGGTCGTCATACCGGGCTCCGCCTTTCGTGATTCCCGAGGCTTGCTAGTGAATTCAGTGTTCTCGAACGTCCGCCAGAACGGCGTTGGACCGGACCAGGTCCACTACGGCTTCGATGTCCGGCGTGAGGGCCCGGTCGTGCTCCAGGAACTTCACGCGGCTTCGGATCTTGTCGTGCACGGTGCGGGTGAGAGGGGCGAGCCCGTCGGGGCCGGCTTCCCTCAAATCGACCGCCTGAGCCGCGGTCAGAAGCTCGATCGCCACGATGTGGCACAGGTTCTCCAGGATCTCGAGCGTGTGCCGGGCCGCGTTCGCCCCCATGCTCACGTGGTCTTCCTGGTTCGCGCTTGAAGGGATCGAGTCCACGCTGTCGGGATGCGCGAGCGTCTTGTTGTCCGATACCAGGGCCGCCGCGGTGTACTGGACCACCATCAGACCGCTGTCGAGACCGGGATTCGCGACCAGCATCGATGGGAGTCCCTCGGACAGGTCCGGCGTGAGGAGCCGGAAGGTGCGCCGTTCACTCATACTGCCGACCTCGGCCATGGCGATCCCCAGGAGATCGAGCCACAGGGCCAGGCCCTGCCCGTGGAAGTTGCCGCCCGATACGACGTCGGGCCCCGCGTCATCGGGAAGGTCCATGAACACGAGGGGGTTGTCACTCGTCCCGTTGAGCAGGCTGTCCACTCGTCCGGCCACGAAGCGCACCGCGTCCCGGATCGGACCATGCACCTGCGGGATGCAGCGAAGGCTGTAGGCGTCCTGTACTCGTTCCGGATCGCTGTCCAGTAGCCGGCTTCCGTCGAGCAGGCGGCGGAGATTCCAGGCCGAGTCGGGCTGTCCTTTCTGACCGCTCGCCTCGTGCAGAGCCGGGTGCAGGAAGTTCGAGCGCGCACGCAGGGCCTCGAGGCTCAAAGCAGCTGCGGCTTCCGCGTTGTCGAGCAGATCGAGCGCGCTCCGGGTGGACAGGGCGGCAGCCGCCAGCATGAACGTGGTGCCGTTCGTCAGGGACAGCCCTTCCTTGGCGCGAGGCACCAGCCTCGGAATCCCTGCCCGCTCCATGGCCTCGGCACCGCTGAGCAACTCGCCCTCGAACCAGGCCTTGCCGGTGTCTTCGCCATCGCCCTCGGGGTCCCGAGTGATGACCAGGCCAATGTGCGCCAGCGGCGCCAGGTCGCCGCTCGCACCCAGGGAACCCTTCGACGGCACGTGCGGGCATACCCCCTTGTTCAGCATGCGAATGAACGAGTCGGCCAGGTCCGGCCGCACGCCCGAGTTGCCGCGGGCGAGGGTGTTGGCCCGGATGACCATCATGGCGCGCACCACGTCCTCGGCGAGTGGCGGCCCGACGCCGGCGCAGCAGTTCAGGATGAGGTTGCGGGACAGACGACCGGCATCCTCGGGGCGCACGCGCTGCGATGCGAGGGGTCCGAACCCTGTGTTCACCCCGTAGATGGGCCGGTCGCCGGTGGCAACGGCGGCCTCGATCCACTCCCAGCTCCGATTCATCCGCTCGCGGACCGGAGCGTCCAGAGGCGCCACCTTCTCGCCCTGCCGTGCCACGGCGGCGACTTCGTCCATCGAAAGGTCATTGCCCGTCAGTGTGATCATGGCTCAAGCCTCGATCGGACCGCGGTTCGTGGGTGAGATCCAGCGCGGCAACTTACCCCCGCCTTGCAGGCGTTGCCAGCCGGGGTTCAGTGAAACGGCGTGAGGCCGTATGTTTGTCTCCTCCAACGTGCCGGGCGGGTGATCCGACGCCCGGGATCGGCCGACTCGGCCGGCGCACGACAGGAAGATCCAGGGGCTCACCAGATCAGGAAGGCGCGCGCGCATGCAACAGATCGGGCCGTACATCAGCAGCTACGGAGTCGAGAATCACGGGATTCGGTCGGCGAACATCGTCCGCTGGAACTACACCGCTCCCGCCCTCTACGAGCACGCGATCCGGGCCAACGAGGCCATGCTGGCCGGCGGCCCCCTGGTGGTGCGTACGGGAGACCATACGGGTCGATCGGCCGGCGACAAGTTCGTGGTTCGCGAGCCGAGCAGCGAGGACAAGGTCTGGTGGGGAGCCGTCAACCGGCCGTTCTCCTCGGAGAACTTCGAGGCGATTCACCGGCGGCTGTCGGCATACGTGCAGGGCCGGGGGATCTTCGTCCAGGACTGTTACGCCGGCGCCGATGCCGAGTACCGGATGCCGATCCGGATCATCACCGAGCATGCGTGGCACAGCATGTTCGCCCGGAACATGTTCATCATGGCTCCAGACGAGGACCTGCCCGATTTCGTTCCCGAGTTCACGGTCATACAGATGCCCGGCTTCCATGCCGCACCCGAGGTGGACGGCACGGACTCGACGGTGTTCATCCTGGTGGACCTGGGCCAGCGACTGGTCCTGATCGGGGGCACCAGCTACGCGGGTGAGATCAAGAAGTCGATCTTTACGATCATGAACTACCTCCTTCCCGCTCGTGAAGTGCTTCCCATGCACTGCTCGGCCAACGTGGGACCGGACGGCGATTCCGCAGTGTTCTTCGGCCTTTCCGGAACAGGCAAGACCACGCTGTCGGCAGACGCGACGCGAACGCTGATCGGTGACGACGAGCACGGCTGGAGTGACCGCGGCGTTTTCAACTTCGAGGGCGGGTGCTACGCCAAGGTGATCCGCCTCTCGGAGGAAGCGGAGCCGGAGATCTACGACACGACCAGGCGCTTCGGCACCATTCTGGAGAATGTCGTCCTGGATCCGGATTCGAGGCAGCTGGATCTCGACGATGATGCCCTGACGGAGAACACGCGCGCGGCCTATTCCATCGACCGCATCCCGAATGCATCCGCCACGGGCACGGCAGGGCATCCGAAGAACCTGATCATGCTCACCGCAGATGCGTTCGGTGTGCTTCCTCCGATCTCGAAGATGACGCCCGAGCAGGCCATGTATCACTTCCTTTCCGGCTACACGGCCAAGCTGGCCGGCACCGAAAAGGGCTTGGGCGACGAGCCCGTGGCCACCTTCAGTGCGTGTTTCGGGGCGCCGTTCATGGCGCTGCACCCGTCCGTATACGCCGGGATGCTTGGCCAGAAGATCGCCGAACACGACGTGGATTGCTGGCTGGTGAACACGGGCTGGACGGGCGGGCCGCACGGGGTAGGCCGCCGCATGAAGATCGCGCACACCCGGGCGATGGTGCACGCAGCGCTCGACGGGTCGCTGCGCGACGTTCCGACCGTCGTGGACCCCGTGTTCGGACTCCACGTGCCGGAATCCTGCCCGAACGTTCCATCCGACGTCCTGAATCCGCGCAGCACGTGGGAGGACAAGGACGGTTACGATAAGGCAGCCGCCAACCTCGCGCGGATGTTCCGGGAGAACTTCACGGATTACGAGGCCTACGTGAACGACGAGGTGAAGGCGGTCAATCCGAAGGCTTGATATGCCGAACCGAGTAGCGGTCACGCGGGCGATGCCGACCCCCGCTACCGCCGGCGCCACGTTCGAGACGGAGTTGAGGGCCGTCATGTGGCGGCGGGGTCGCGCGGCGCTCGCGGTAGGCGTGGCCATCAGCGTGTTCATCAACCTCCTGATCCGCTTCGTCGTCGAGCGTCCGGAACCTCTGGAGGGTCCCTACGCGGTCCTCATTCCCGACATCTATCTCGGGTACGTGGTGATCTTCGCGGTTGGCCTGGCACTGGTGTGGCGGGATCGCTGGAGCGCGCGAACCGTGGCGCTGATCGTGCTCGCGGTGCTCATCGCGTCCGGCATGCTGGATGTCGCCGGGACGGTCGTGACCTACCCCGACGAGCAGGTGTATTACGGGGCCGGGCTGTTTCTCTTCCTCGCGTCGGCCCTCCTACCGTGGCCCCTCAGCTACCAGGTGACGCTGGGTATCGCGTTTACGCTTCTCTACCCCATCGCCGCCCCGATCGCCGCAGCCCTCGTGCCCGAGGTAGCGGAATTCTGGGCGAATCGGCCCAACGGGGGTCTCGGAGACGTTATCCTCGACCAGGTGATAGGCGTAGGTATCTTCGCCGCAGTGTCGGTCTACATCACACGCACCCTGTATACCATGCGCCGTGAACTCCACGCCGCCTCGCGCATCGGCAACTACGTGATAGAGGGCGAACTCGGAAAGGGCGGCATGGGCAAGGTCTACCGGGCCCAGCACTCCATGATCCGGCGGCCCACCGCCGTAAAGGTCATGGAGGCACAGGCCGCCCGTAGCCCCGAGGCGCTGGCCCGGTTCGAGCGGGAAGTCCAGCTCTCGGCGACCCTCAACCATCCGAACACAATCACCATCTACGACTTCGGGCGAAGCGAGGACGCGACGTTCTACTACGTCATGGAATACCTGGACGGGATGGACCTTCAACGAGTAGTCGAGAAGTTTGGCCCGCTTCCACCCGAGCGAGCGACTTTCGTTCTCAGGCAAGTCTGTGGCTCGTTGGCCGAGGCTCACTCGCGCGACATCATCCACCGCGACCTTAAGCCGTCGAACATCTTCCTCACGGAGCGCGGCGGCCTGCACGACTTCGTGAAGGTGCTGGACTTCGGGCTCGCCAAGCAGATGCGATCCGACCCGGACGACGTCCAGCTCACCCAGGTCGGCAGCGTCTTCGGTACGCCTCTCTTCATGGCGCCTGAAACGGCGGCGGAGCACCACGTGGACCACCGGGCCGACCAGTACAGCATCGGCTGCGTGGCCTACTGGATGCTGACGGGTCGGCCGCCCTTCGAAGGCACCTCGCCATACGA
>CAZRRU010000065.1:0-21064 GCA_964602635.1 uncultured Gemmatimonadota bacterium
TTCGAACCGCTGCGTCACGAGGATTTTCCGATGTTCGATATCGGAGTCGCGGCTGGTCGGTCGGGCGGCACGGCACCGGCGGTGTACAACGCGGCCAATGAGGTTGCCGTCCTGGCTTTTCTGGAGTGTCGGCTTTCGTTCAACGGGATCCCCTCCCTCGTCGAGTCAGTGCTCTCGACCATGCATGCGTCGGCCGCGGAAAGCGTCGAGCACCTTGTCAGCATCGACGCGGAGGCTCGAGCACGTGCCGCGGAATGGATCGGAACACAGACGGCGACAAGGGGTGATAGGTGTCCGTGAGCGAACGCAACGTTTTCCCGTATCCGATGGCCTGAACGCATGCTGATCACCATTCTGGCGACGATCGTGGTGCTGGGTGTCCTGATACTGGTCCACGAGCTGGGCCAATTCTGGGCGGCCAAAGCCGTGGACATCGAGGTGAGCCGGTTCTCCATCGGGTTCGGCCCCAAGATCGCCGGCTTCAAGCGCGGCGAGACGGAATATGTCCTCGCTGCGATTCCGTTGGGCGGCTATGTGAAGATGGAAGGGATGATCGGCGAGGAAGTCGTGGCCCCGTTGGAGGGGAAGACGGAACCGGCCCGGGCTCCGTCATCGCGTGATTTCGAGGCCAAGTCATGGTGGGCCCGGTTCCTGGTCATCGTGGCCGGTGTCGCGATGAACGTGTTCTTTGCCTTCGTGGCCTTCACGATCGTGGCCCGGGCGCAGGGGGTCATCGATCCACTGATTGGGGCGGTGGAGCTGGATACGCCGGCGCAACAGGCCGGATTCCAGGCGGGCGACATGATCGTCGCGCTGGATGGCCGCCGCATCCGCAACTGGGACGAAGTGCTGCAGTACGTGCTCATGAACCCGGAGACTCCGATCCGGTTCACGGTGGAGCGGGGAACGGAGCTGGTGAATCTCGATGCCACCCCTCGCAAGGTCCCCGGTTACGCCCAGGTGACGGGCGATACGATCGATGTCGGCTATCTGGGCGTCGAGGTATGGATGGACCGGGCAGAGCGCGACCTCACGCTGTCGGAGGCCGTCATGGCCGGCTCGTACCGGACGGGCGCCTGGGGCATGGAGATCTTCGGATTCCTCAAGCGCGTCGTCACGGGCCAGGGGTCGACCAAGGATCTCGGAGGTCCGATCGTGATCGGCCAGCTGTCGGGGGCGGCCGCGAGGCAGGGCCCGACGGCGTTTCTCAACTTCATGGCCATCATCAGCGTGAATCTGGCTATCCTGAATCTTCTTCCGATCCCCGTGCTCGACGGTGGCCACCTGGTGTTCCTGTTCGCCGAGGCGTTGCGCGGCGGGCGACCCGTGAGCGTTCAAAGCCGAATGCGGCTGACCCAGGTTGGAATGATCCTCGTGATGGGACTGATGGTCCTGGCGTTCGCCAACGACATCATGCGGCTGGTGGGAATCTGATACGGTCCGGCAGGGAAGTCGGCCCGGGCTAGCTAAACAGCTGGAGCTGCGGTCCCCCGTTTCGGGCCGTGTCCACTAGAGCCGCCACGTCGTAGAGAGCCGACGGCCTGTCCTGGCGGGCGACATCCACCACACCGCGGTATCCCCTCCGTGCGAGTCTCTTCCTGGCCATGTCCACCGCGGCGTCAGGTTCGTTGCACTCATCGCTGAGATGGGCGAGAAGAAACCCTCCGAGGGCGGGATGGAGGAGGTCCACCGCCAGGTCCGCCGCCAGGCGATTGGACAGGTGCCCCCGGCTTCCCCCGATCCGCTGCTTAACGGACCACGGATACGGACTCTCTCGCAGCATGATCTCGTCGTGATTCGACTCCAGCACCACGAAGTGACAACCCGCCAGAGCGCTACGAACGGGAGTCGTGGCGCGCCCGAGGTCGGTTGCCACACCCACCTTGAGACCACTGCTCGGGTCCAGGATGGTCAAGGCCACGGGATCCGCCGCATCGTGGCACGTGGACGACGGATGAACCCGCACGTCACCGAGGTCGAAGGGCGTCTCTCCGTGGTAGTGTCGAATGGTCTCGGAGCCGCGGAGAAGCGGGGCGCAGGCGCGTTCCGTGGCCGGCGTCATGTAGAGCGGCCAGTTCCATCTTCGTGCCGCGATGCCGACTCCGGAGGTGTGATCGCGGTGCTCGTGCGTGACGACAATGGCCTGGATGGACTCAGGGGGGACGCCCAGCAGATCCAGGCGGCGGGAGATCTCGGAGCCGCTGAAGCCGGCGTCCACCAGGAACCGGGTCTCGCCGCATTCGACGAACACGGAGTTGCCCCGGCTGCCGCTCCCCAGGGTGGCGACCTTCAAACAGCACCCTCCCGATAAGCTGCATCCCAGCACGCGGCCAGCCACGCCGCCGTCTGATCGCCGAAGCGCACTTTCCGTCTCGAGAGGACTCGCTCTGCGAGGGCCACGAAGCGGTCCCTTTCGTAGGGTGGGCTGTCCGGACCCCCGCCCCACGAAAACGGAGGCACCCAGGTGGGGGGCACGGAATCGCCGAAGAGATTCGACCCCGCCCCGACCACCGTGCCCGTATTGATGCGGGTACCGATGGCCGTCTTCACGTGGTCTCCGAGCAGGCAACCCAGCTTGGTGAGGCCGGTTTCGACCGGGCCGGCGGGTCCACCCAGCCGGACGGGTCCGTAGTTGTTCTTGAGGTCGCTGTTCGTGGTGAGGGCACCGAGGTTCACCCACCGTCCAAGATACGAGTGTCCCAGGAAGCCGTCGTGCGCCTTGTTCGCATAGCCGAGGATGACGGATTCCTCGACCTCTCCCCGCACCCGGCACTCCGGGCCGATGCTCGAGGACGCGATGGAACCACCGAGCAGGATCGTGGACCGACCCACGTACAGCGGCCCCTCGATCCGGCATCCCGTTCGTACTTCCACCCCGTCCGCTAATCGGATGGGACCCTGCCGGGTGTCGAATACGACGCCCGGCTCGACGACCGAGTCGGCACCGAGCATCAGAGCCTCGTTCCCAAGCTTCCATGTGCCCTCGGGGACCCTCTCCACACCGCCGCGCGTTGCAGCCTCACGCGCCAGATCCGCGGCAAGGCGACCGGGATTCTCTGCTACCAGTCGCCACGCCGTGTCCACCTGTCCGCCCTCGACCGAGCGCGTCTCCCAGGTGCCCGTGGTGGACCCGGCGTCGGGTGACTCCAGCCACTCGAGCTCGGGTCCCGCTGTCCCGGCCGGCAGATAGCACCCGACCACCCGACCATCGGTGGTCAGCAGGATCGGCTTGCCGCCTCGGCCCTCGAAGCGAGCGCTGGCGTCCGGAACGAAGCGCGAGGACAGGAGCAGCCGCTCCTCCTCCGGCGGCGGGACAGCGCGTCGAACCGAGCTCGGAGCCTCTCCCTCCTGAAACGCATCCAGCCACGGTCGGGAAAGGATTGCCGTGGTCGGGCGCCCTGCGAACCGCTCCAGGCGCTCACGGAGCAGCAGGGTGCCATACAGCAGCTCGGAACAGGGCCGCGTCAGCGAGAATGGGTACCAGTCGTCCGTGACGCGATCGTCGACCAGGTAGAGCCTCATCTTCACCCGCCTCCGTTGCGAAGGTGGCCCACGAGCTTCTTGAGATCCGGCGCCGAGGACCGGCGGGTGACCATCATCACGTCACCAGATCTGACTACCACCAGATCTTCCACATCGAAGAGGACGATTCTGCCGTCCTCTGCCCACACGACGTTTCGTGCGGAATCGACGGCCTCGGCAGATCCGACCAGTACGTTGCCGTGCTCATCGGCCTCGCGCGTGCGGACGAGGGCGTTCCACGAGCCGACGTCATCCCAGGCGAAGGAGGCGAGCACCACCTCGACCGCAGGCGAGCGCTCCATCACGGCCACATCGACGCTCACCGGCTCGACCGACCGGAAGAATGCCTCCGGTCCATCACTCTCGAGGAGGGGCAGGGCGGCCGAGATCTCGGGCGCCAGCTCGCGCATGGCGGCCAGGAGATCGGCGGCCCGCCACACGAAGATTCCGGAATTCCACAGAAAACCGCCGTCGGCGAGATACCCCTCAGCGGTCGCGCGGTCGGGCTTCTCCACGAAACGGCGCGCCCGCCACGTCCTGTCTCCCGTGGCTTCGCCGGTCTCGACGTAGCCGTAGCCCGTCTCCGGACGGTCGGGCTCGATTCCGATGCACACCAGGCTCCCCCGCGCCGCCGCGGATACGGCCCGCTCGGTCGTCTCCAGGAGCTGGGACAGCGGATGGATCACATGATCGGCATGGAGCGAGATCATGATGGCCCCGGGATTCGACGCCTCGATCTCGTGCGCTGCCCACGCGAGCGCCGGGCCCGTGCTGCGGGCCTCGGGCTCGATGAGAAACCGCTCGATCGTGAGACCGGGCGAGGCGTCGCACAGGGAGCGAACGAGAGCCTCGCTGGCGATGACCCGGACGTGGTCTGGTCCTACCAGGGCCTCGGCCCGATCGACCGTGTCCTGAATCAGCGGCCGGCCGCTCCCGAGCGGCAACAACTGCTTCGGTCGATCGGGCCGGGAGGCGGGCCAGAATCGACTCCCCTCACCTCCGGCCAGGACCACGGCGTAGCAATCCGAAAACCGGTTCATATCGAGACCGGACATGCCCGGACCGCAAATGGGAACAGGGCGAACTGCGGCGAGTAAATGGCCATGCAGTGCAAGGTACTGGACCTCGCGCCGGGGAGAAACTCTGCTATCTTTCCGTCGATGAGAAACTGAGAGGAGCCTTTCGATGTGGGCGAAGCCATATATATCGGCCCTGGCGCTGGCAGCATCAGTCGGGCTGGCCGCGTGCGGGAATACTACGGAACCGACGCTGATTCCCGTTCCCGACGAAACGGGGGAGGCGATGCTGGTGGACGTTACCGCCGGAGAGATAACCGAGCCCTCGGCATTCGACTTGATCATAGCCGAGTCGGTTCGGACCGACCTGTTCCCGGGCTGGGACTTCGTGTTCCAGATCGCGGAGGACGGCAGCGCGCTGCTGTGGCCGCGCAGCGCGGTCATAGATGAAGACGAGGACTCGGGACTGCGACTCAGCTCCCGCACTTTCGATGATCTCACGGAAGCTCCGGAGGCGGGCTACGTACAGCTGGACTCCGTGCCCGTGGCCGTCGGAGACGTGTTCGCGGCGCGCAGCCGCCGGGATGCTGCGTTCGGCTCTGTCCGGTGCCGCCACTTCGCCAAGATAGAGATCCTGGAGATCGATACGGGCGAGCGCTCGGTATCGTTCCGCCACCTGGTGAATCCGAACTGCGAGAAGCGGACGCTGGTGCCGGGGGCGGAGGAGTAGGTGCTCGACCTCCGGGCGTATCGCGCGGGGGCGGACGATGTTCGGGAGCGCCTGGAGCGCCGGGGTGATCCGACGGTCCTGACCGCCGTGGATCGCGCCCTCGATCTGGACGCGCGACGCAGGGAGATCATCTCGGAGGTCGAGGTCCTGAAGGCGCGCCGGAACGAGGTGTCCCGGGAGATCGGCGGTCGGAAGGGTGAGGGAGCGGATACCGCCGAGTTGATCGCCGACATGCAGAGCGTCGCGGATCGGATCCGGCAGCTCGATGGCGATCTCCAGTCGGTGGAGCAGGAACTTCTCTCCGAGCTTCTGGCGATCCCCAACGTTCCCGATCCCAGGGTTCCCGAGGGCGGCGAAGGAGACTTCGAGGTCGTCCGCGAGTGGGGCGATCCGCCGCAGCTGGATTGTGAGCCGCGACCCCACTGGGAAGTCGGCTCCGGACTCGGCATACTGGATCTGGAGCGGGGAGCGAAGATCGCCGGGTCGGGCTTCCCGCTGCTCATGGGGGCCGGGGCCCGCTTGAGCCGCGGCCTCATCGACTTCATGCTGGACCTGCATACGAGCGAGCACGGATACACCGAGGTCGCGCCTCCTCTGCTTACCAATCGCGACTGCCTGATCGGCACGGGTCAGCTGCCGAAGTTCGAGGAGGACCAGTACCGGACGGATCCCGACGACCTCTTCCTGGTCCCGACGGCCGAAGTTCCGGTCACGAACCTGCACCGGGGGGAGATCCTCGACGGCCGGGATCTGCCGAAGGCTTACGTTGCCTATACGCCCTGCTTCCGACGCGAGGCGGGCGCAGCCGGCCGGGATACGCGCGGACTGCTCCGGGTTCATCAGTTCGACAAGGTCGAGCTCGTGCGCTTCACTCGACCGGAGGATTCTCCCTCCGAGCTCGAGCTTCTCACGCGACACGCCGAGAGCGTGTTGGAGAAGCTGGAGCTTCCGTATCGGCGAATACTGCTGGCGGCGGGGGACCTGGGCTTCTCAAACGCGATCACCTACGACCTGGAGGTGTGGTCCGCTGGAGTAGACCGGTGGCTCGAGGTGTCGAGCTGCTCTTCCTACGCCGACTACCAGGCCCGGAGAGCGGACATTCGATATCGGCCGGACGGCAAGGGCAAGCCGGCGTCGCTCCATACGTTGAACGGGTCCGCGGTGGCGCTCGCCCGCACGATAGTGGCGCTGCTGGAGAACAATCAGCAGAAGGACGGGAGCGTCGTGGTGCCCGAGGTCCTGCGTGACTACGTGCGACAGGAGCGGCTGACGATCCCGTGATCCGCCGACTGGTACCGATCGGCATCGCCGCCGCGTTCTCGGCGGTTCTGATCTCCTATCTCGCCTATACCTGGCAGCTCTCCCAGGAGATGCGCGCGAACGCGGCGGTGTTCAGCCAGATCTACTTCCAGGTGGTGCAGGCCGTGACCTCGCCCGAGGGCATGACGGCCGAAGGAGAACTCAACCTGATTCTGCAGCTCCGGGATCTGGAGATCCCCGTAGTTCAGACCGAGCTGGACGGCACGCCGACGCTGGTTAGCAACCTCCCGTTCGACGCCGTGCTCGACGACCCGGCGGCAGTGGAACGCGTGCGGCGCTACGTGGAGCGGCTGGACGAGAAGAACTCGCCACTCGTGGACGCCGAGCGGAATATCGTCGTCCACTACGGAGAGCCCCTGTATCTGCGAAGGTTGCGGTGGATTCCCTGGCTGCAGGCACTGCTGCTCCTGGGGGTCGTTGGAACGGGTGTGTGGATGATCCGAACGTCGTCTCGCGGTGAGCGAGAGCGCATCTGGACGGCGATGGCCAGGGAATCAGCACACCAGATGGGGACGCCACTCAGCTCGCTGGTCGGCTGGCTCGAGCTGCTGGAGGCGACGGCGCCGCCCGAGGCCGTGCGACCCGACGGAATCGACGTCCTTCACGAGATGGAGGATGACGTCAGGCGCCTCGAGAAAGTGTCCCGCAGGTTCGAGCTCGTGGGCCGTCGTCCGGCCCTTCGGCCTGTATCTCTCGAGCAGGTCGTGGAGCGACTTGGCCGCTACTTCAAGGCACGGACACCCTCGATGCGAGAGCAGGTAGGGTTCGAGATTCAGATTCCCGAGGACGCGCCGCTCATTCTCGGCAACGAAACGCTCCTCGAATGGGCGTTCGAGAACCTGTTCAAGAACTCACTCGACTCGCTGGCCGGTCGCGAGGGGATCATCGGAGTGACGTGGCTGGGGGCAGAGAAGGGGATGGCGCAGCTTCGGTTCGTCGACGATGGTCCGGGAATCGATCCGGCTGTCAGGAGCCGGGTATTCGATGTCGGGGTCACCACCAAGCAAGGAGGGTGGGGCGTCGGGCTTTCGCTGGCCCGGCGCATCTTCGTGCACGCGCACGGGGGATCCGTCACCCTCGAGCCCACTGAAGTCGGCGCGAGCTTCCTGATCTCCCTACCACTCGCGGAGTCCGATACGTGATCGGGCTGCCGCTCAACGCCGAGCAGCGACATGCGGTGGACTACGGGGATGGTCCGCTGCTGGTTCTGGCCGGCGCCGGTTCCGGGAAGACGCGTGTGCTTACGGCTCGAGTCGCCCGCCTCATTCAGGAGGAGGGAGAGAGGCCGGACAGGATCCTGGCCGTCACGTTCACGAACAAAGCCGCGGGCGTGATGCGTGAGCGGATCACGGATCTTCTCGGCGATGAGCCGAAGGGGTTGTGGATCG
The DNA here is from genome assembly GCA_964602635.1 of uncultured Gemmatimonadota bacterium. Lineage (GTDB taxonomy): Bacteria > Gemmatimonadota > Gemmatimonadetes > Palauibacterales > Palauibacteraceae > Benthicola. The sequence goes on from CAZRRU010000065.1 coordinate 7,977, forward strand.
GCACGTTCCACTCGATTTCCGCCCGTCTTCTGCGGCGCGAGGGGGACCGGCTACGGCGGGGAGCCAACTTCACGATCTACGCTGAGGATGACGCGTTGCGGGCCATCAAGCGCGCCATGGAAGAAGCCGATCTCGACACCGAGCGCTGGTCGCCCAACCTGATTCGGGCGCGGATCTCGGATGCGAAGAACGCGCTCGTGTCGGCCGACGAATACGCAGCCTCAGCGTTCGACCTCGCGGCCAAGGCGACGGCCAAGGTGTATCCGGCGTACGAACGGATCCTGGCCCGGTCCAACGCCTACGACTTCGACGATCTCCTGGCCAGCGCGGCGCGATTGCTGGAGGACTTTCCCGATGTTGGGGATCGATACTCCACGCGTTTCCGTCACGTTCTGGTAGACGAATACCAGGACACGAATCACGCGCAGTATCGGATCGTGAAGCGTCTGGCCGAGGGGCACGGAAACATCTGCGTGGTGGGGGACGACGATCAGTCGATATACGGGTGGCGGGGAGCGGACATCAAGAACATCCTGGACTTCGAGCGCGACTTTCCCGGAGCCGAGGTAGTTCGACTGGAAGAGAACTATCGCTCGACGCCGTCCATTCTCGAGGTGGCCAACGAGGTCATCTCCAACAACCGCGATCGCAAGGAGAAGCGCCTGCGGACGCGGCGGCCGGCCGGGGAGCCCGTCCAGGTCGTGCGCCTGGCCGACGAGCGCGCGGAGGCCTCATGGGTCGTGGGTGAGATCCAGGCGGCGGGTCGGAACCTCGGGCCGGCCGACCACGTGGTCCTGTACAGGACGAACGCGCAATCGAGGCCGTTCGAGGAAGCTCTCAGGAGGGCCCGAATCCCCTACCGGATCGTGGGCGGCGTCCGCTTCTACGAGCGCCGGGAGATCAAGGATGTACTGTCCTACCTGCAGCTGGCCGCGAACCCCGTCGATGAAGCCTCGTTCGCTCGCGCCGTGTCGTGGCCCCGACGCGGGGTGGGCGGCGTGACGCTGGAGAAGCTGCGAGAGGCGGTGAACGCGCGGTCCATAGGTCTACTGGCCGGCGCCGAAACAGCCAGGGAGATGGAGGGACTGCCACCAGCGGGAGCGCGCGCCCTGGAGGATTTCGCGGCGGGCATCAGCGCCCTCGCCGAGCTCGCCCGGGAGGGTACCGCAGAAGAAGTGATCCGGGAGTGCATCCGGAGCTTCGGGATGATACCGGCTCTCGAGACGGAGGAAGACGGGGCGGACCGGATCGCGAACGTGACCGAGCTGCTGGCGGCGGCCGCGGCGTTCGATCCGGCGGACGTGGAGGACGCCACGGCCGAATCGACGGACCTGGAGCTATACCTGCAATCGGCGGCTCTGCACGCGGACATCGACGACTACGACGACACGGAGCCGGGGGTCACGCTCATGACCCTGCACAATGCCAAGGGCCTCGAGTTTCCCGTGGTGTTCCTGGTCGGAGTGGAGGAGGGTCTGTTTCCGTTGGCCCGGGCCATGGAGAGCCGGGAGGAGCTGGAGGAGGAGCGCCGGCTGTTCTACGTCGGAGTGACGCGGGCGGAAGATCGCCTGTTAGTCACGCATGCAGATCGGCGGTGGCGATACGGCAGCGAAATGCCCGCCGAGCCCTCCTCGTTTCTGGCGGAGCTGCCGGAGGGGCCCGTTCACTATCGGTCGATGACGGCGCGACCGCGAGGCAGGTCACCGCAAGGCGGACGCGCGCGGCGACACGCTTCATCAGGTTCGGCCCAGCGCGAGCCCGGCGCTTTCGGTGACCCGAGCCGCTCGGTCTCCGCTGGAGGCGCCTGGGCGGACGGCGGCGGATCGAGGTTCGAGTGGCACCGGGGCGGGAAGCGTGCGTCTCACTCCGGAGGGCATGGGCTCCGATACGACTATGCGGATTCGCAGGAAGACCTGCGCCTGGAAGCCGGCGCCGGAGTGGTCCACCCCCGGTTTGGCGGCGGCCGGATACTGTCCATCTCGGGCGAAGGCAAACAGACCCGGGCCGAGATCGAATTCGAGGATGGCGTTCGCCGCAAAGTCATGGTCGCGCATGCGGGGCTGAGACCCGCGTGACGATACCTCCAGGGGGGAGCGTGCGGCCCCGTCGTCAGCCGAAGATGGTATCCATCTCGCGGGGGGCGGTCGTGCCGCTCTCGCTGATAGCCCGCTCTACCGAATCGATGGCATCGCGGCTCGTCGCGCCACGCTCCTCCCACAGGTGGGTAGCGCCCGCCGGCAGGGGAAAGTGCTGGTCCGCCGTGGACAGGATCGCTTCAGGGCTCTGCCATCCGCCGGCGAGGAGAACTCGTCGGCGGATCTTCTTCGCATCGTTCAGGCTCTGATCCCCGATCGGGTCCTCGGCCGCGGCTCGGGACAGCTCGTCCCTGAGGAGAAAGTCGGCCACCATCTCGAATCCGTACCGCTGGTAGTGAACGACCTCCGTAGGGTCCAGATCCCAGCGTGAATTATCGACGACCGTGTCGAAGATCGAATGCCAGCTCTCGTTGCCCGATATCCGGATCATGCCCCGGAAGATCCGCCGATTGGTCGAGAACGTGAAAAGGGTGCTCGACAGGACCCGGTGGAACAGCGCATCGGTTCCCGAGTGGTCGAACTGAGTAACTATCCAGCGGGCCAGCTGCGCGTATTCCGGGCCCACGTCTACGTCCATCCGATGTTCCCAGTACGAGTGGCCAAGCGCCCTCGTCGAAGGCGTGAGCGCCAGCATTCGTGGTACGAACGTGTTGTGGGCCAGCACGTCGGCGGCAAGGTGACACAGGTAGCCCGTCATGGCTGAGCGAAGCCGGTCGTCGCCTTCCGCGGCCCGATGGATCTCGCGAGCGACGTGCCAGTGGTGGCAGTGCCTCCCCACGGGAGCGTACTTCTTCGCCATCGAGATATCTGCGGCCAGGCTGCCGTACAGGAAGTCGATCGGATAGCGAGCCAGCACCGCGCTGATCGACGACGGGAACAGGTCGAGCGACCGGAGGATCTCGAGCCCGATTTGAGTATGCGTGGCCGGGCCCCAGGCATAGGCCGTGTCGGGGGCGAGGAGTAGCAGCCCCGTCGCCACGACGACGCTTCCGATGAGCGCTCGTCTACTCAACCCAGGCGCCTGCGCTCCGCACGGGTGGCCCTGCGCTTCTTGATCCCCCGTCCGCCGAGGCGCAGTGCCCGCATGACGGCTGCGGTCGAGAAGAACGTCTCCTCGGTCTCCTCGACGGCCACCTCGAGCAACGCGTTGATCTCTGACACCCGGTCCTCGGCCAGCTCGAGCATGCTCTCCACCGAGGTCGTGGCTCGAATGACCGTGCGGTCGATGCGCTCCACGTCGTCTACCAGAGACGTAGCCACCACCCCGACCTGGTCCAGAAGCTGCTGCGACTGGTCGAGCACGGGGGAGGCCTTCTTGAGGAACTCGTCCGACATTTCCTCGATACCGCGCAGGCCTTTCAGAACTCTGGGCAGCAGGGACAGAATACTGCCGATCGCGACGAGACTCAGCACGATCCACAGTATCAATGACAGGATGACCAATATCTCGTAGAAGGTCACCGATCCTCCCGGTTCGATGAGGGGCTTATCGGGTGCAAAATGTCGCCACCACCCTCGTCGGACAACTACATGCCGTCTACGGTAGCAGGATACGGGCCATGGGAGGACCAGACGCGAGCCCGCCGACACGGGGGGAAGTGCATTCAGGCATGCGTGCGCTCGTACAAGGCGATCTGCTCGAGCGCGGACGCGGGATCGTCACAGGCTCGAAGGCTCTCCACGAACGCCGGATCCCTCCCGAGTCGGGCGATTCGCGCCAGCAGTCTGGTATGGTGACTGGCCCGGTCGGGTGGCGACAGGAGCACGAAGAACACATGCACTGGCTCACCGTCCATCGATTCGTAGTCCGCTCCGCCCGCACAGATTCCGACCAGAACCTGCGGCTCGGGGATGGAGGAGCTGATCGCGTGCGGGATGGCGATTCCGTGTCCGATTCCGGTGCTGAGGATCTTCTCCCGCGCCAGGAGAGCAGCCAGCGCTACCTCCGGTTGCTCCAGCGACCCGCTGCGAGCCACCGGCGCGAGGAGTTGCCCGAGAATGCCCGGGACATCGTCGTTCCGAACGTCGATGACGATTCGGTCCTCCGTCAGGTACTCGGATAGGGTCATGGCGCACTCATCCCGGGGGATAGGTCCGGTCACGCGGTCCCCGCCGCCGCGGCGCAACGAAGAAGCATAGAGGACTTGCGGAAAACCTGTCAAGATTGACGAAAACCGCGTTGCCGCGGCCACCGGCGGTCACCTAACTTGATTCTCCGAGTGCGGCTTCGCACGACACGGGTACGAGGCGATGCAGGAGTGACGATGCACTACCGGATCGAAGGACCCTCGACACTCAGCGGCCGGTTCAAGCCGGCCGGCAACAAGAACGCAGCGCTGCCGATTCTCGCGGGGTCCCTCCTGGCCGACGAGCCTGTCATCCTCGAGAACGTACCCGACATACGAGACGTCCGCACGATGATCCAGCTCATGCAAAGCGTGGGGGCGGAGGTGGAATGGGAGGCTGGCGGACGAGTCGTCGTGGATCCGCGGGGCGTCAGCGGGGGAGAGATCGATCCGGACCTGTCCCGTCGGATCAGGGCGTCGATACTGCTCGCCGGTCCGTTGCTCGCCCGGTCGGGATCGGTGTTCCTGCCCCCACCGGGTGGTGACGTGATCGGCCGGCGACGCCTGGACACTCATTTTCTGGCCCTCGGGAAGCTCGGGGCCAAGGTGGAGGTGGGAGAACGTTACGAGTTGAGGGCTCGCCGGCTGCAGGGGACGGAGATCTTCCTGGACGAGCCCTCAGTCACGGGAACCGAGAACGCGATCCTCGCGGCGGTCACCGCCGAGGGCACCACGCGCCTGCGGAACGCGGCGGCGGAGCCGCACGTGCAGGACCTGTGCATCTTCCTTGAGGCCATGGGCGCCGAGATTCAGGGCACCGGCACTCACGACCTGACGATTCACGGCGTCGAACGGCTGGGAGGAACGACCCACCGGATCGGCGCGGACCACATCGAGATCGGCAGCATCGTCGGCCTGGCTGCGATCACCGGTTCGGAACTGGTGATCGAAGATGTCGAGGCGGCGCACCTGGACCCGCTTCGCATCGGGTTCGAGCGGCTCGGAATACACTTTGAGCTGCGAGGCACCGATCTGCATGTGCCCGCCGAGCAGTCGCTCGAGATCGAGGCTGATATCGGAGATCAGGTCCCCAGCCTGGGGGATGGCCCGTGGCCGGCCTTTCCGGCCGACCTGATGTCGATCGCCCTGGTGGTTGCGACCTGCTGCCGGGGGACGATCCTGATTCACGAAAAGATGTTCGAGTCACGGATGTACTTCGCCGACAAGGTCATCTCCATGGGCGGCAGGGTGATTCTCTGCGATCCGCACCGGGCGGTGGTCGTGGGCCCGTCGCACCTGCGAGGTTCCAGGGTCGAGAGTCCGGACATCAGGGCCGGAATGGCCTTGCTGATCGCAGCTCTCGCGGCCGAGGGAGTGAGCCGGATTCACAACATCGGTCAGATCGAGCGAGGATACGAGCGGATCGACGAGAGGCTGCGTTCGCTCGGGGCGAGCATCGAGCGCGTGGAGGAAAGCTCCTGACCGGGCTGCCGAGCGTCCCGCCTCAGCTGGAGGTGCCTTGTCACCGGTTCCTGGACTGGGAAGCGGTTGCGCCCGGGATTGTTGCCGGCATCACCGCGGTGGCCGACGCTGACGGTGCCGGCTCCAGCTCCGATTTCGGTCTCGCGACGGGCGGAAGCGCGTGGGAAGTAACACGGCGCTTAGAGGCCCTGGCCGGCGCTACCGGTATGCACTCCCCGGTCGTCGGGCGTCAGGTGCACGGAACGCGCATTGTCGGAGTGGATTCGACTCCCGGCGCAGGAGTGTGCGTCGTGGGCGATGCGGACGGTCTCATGACCTCGGCGACTGGCGTTTTGCTCGCGGTGACGGCTGCAGACTGCGTCCCGGCATACCTGGCCGATCTCGAGGGGCGTTGCGTAGCTCTGGTGCATGCCGGTTGGAGGGGGGCAGCCGCAGGGATTCTGGAGCGAGCCGTCGAGGGAATGGAGTCTCGGTATGGAGCGGATCCAGGCAACCTGGCGGTATACCTCGGCCCGGCGATCTGCGGGGCCTGCTACGCGGTGGGGCCCGAGGTCCTGACCGCCCTTGGGAAGCAGGGGAACGGGCCTTCCCGTGTGGATCTTCGGTCTGAGCTGGTAGATCGAGCGGTCGACGCCGGGGTCGCCCCGGATCGAGTCTCTCGTTCCGATTGGTGCACGAGGTGTGGCCCGGTTCGTCTGCACTCCCACCGGGCACGGGGAACGGATGCCGGACGGATGGCGGCATTCCTCGGCCTGCTGCCCACCCCGGGCAGCCGCTCGGGCGCTGATTCGGCGGGGCAGGAATTGCGATAGCGGCGTGCCGCCACTATCTTCACGCCCGTAGATCGCCCTCCGGCGCTTGTCAGCGGGGAGGCTCTGGAAGGTTGTTGAAGTGGGGAACCCTTATCGGCCCCACTTTTTTGTTGCGGGTCGCTCGCGGAGGGCGGGCGCAAAGAGGTGGCTTGGCGGTATGGCCTTGAGTCTGGAGCGAGATCTGGAGGAGTTCCTCTCCGGAATTGGCTTCGAACTGGTTTCGATGGAGAAGGGCGGGGGGCGACGTCGCCCCCTGCTGCGTCTGCGGGTGGATCGACCGGACAGCCGGCCAGGCCACTCGACGGTCACCGCGGACGATTGCGCGACGGTGAGCAAGGCCGTCCGACCGTTCCTCGAGGAGAGGGGCTCGGGCGAAGAGGACTGGATCCTCGAGGTTTCGTCGCCGGGCGTGGAGAGGCCGCTGACGAAGCCACGCGACTACAGGCGGTTTGCCGGACAGAACGTCCGGCTCAGGGGCTACAGCCCGCTGTCGGGGGGAAGCCGGCAGCTGGTGGGCCGATTGGTCGGGCTGGAAGGAAATGCTGGAGAGGAAGTGGTGGTGTTGGAGGTAACCGGTGAGCGGGTTGACATCCCTCTGACCGACATCGCGAAGGCGACGCTGGTCTACGAGTCAGCGGGAGAGTCTTGAGGGCGCACGGAGGATAAGGACTCAAATGAGCGATCAGATACCGGTCGTTGAAGCGTTTCGTGTGATGGCGGCGAACAAGTCGCTGTCAGATCAAGAGTTGCACGACCTGATCCGGGACGGGATTCACGCGGCTCTGGCCCGGCGCTTTGGCGGGCCGGTGGAGGCCGAGATCGAGATTCTGCCGGAGGGGCACATCAAGATCGTGGTCTTGAAGGAGGTGGTTGAGACCGTCGAGGATCCGGCTCGCGAGATCTCCCTGCAGGAAGCGCGGTGGGACGACCCGGATTTCCAGGTTGGGGACTTGCTCGAAATTCCGGTCGCGTTCTCCGACTTCGGACGGAACGCGGTAATGGCGGCCAAGCAGCGCATCATCCAGAGGGTTAGAGAGGGCGAGAGGGACCGAATTCGTGAGGAGTTCAGCGGCATGGTCGGCGACCTCGTCTCGGGCGAGGTGCAGGCGATCGAGCGCGGCAAGTTCGTGGTGATGCTGAACCGGGTGCGAGAGGCGGAGGCCGTCATCCCGTGGCGCGAACAGAACCCGCGCGAGCGATTCCGCCAGGGCGAGACGATTCGGGCGGTCCTTGCCAAGCTCGAGGAGACCCCGAGAGGACCGAGGCTGATCCTGTCGCGGGCCGACCCTCTGTTCGTCAAGGCGCTGTTCGCCATCGAGGTTCCTGAAATCTACCAGGGAATAGTCGAGATCAAGGAAATCGTGCGAGAGGCCGGCGGACGGACGAAGGTCGCGGTATCGTCGCGAGATGACTCCGTGGACCCGGTAGGAGCCTGCGTCGGTCTCAAGGGCTCGCGCGTGCAGGCCGTCGTGTCCGAGCTGTCGGGCGAGCGTATCGACATCGTGCCGTGGCACCCGGATCCCGAGATCTTTGCGCGGCGGGCGCTCGCGCCGGCCAAGGTCTCGAAAGTGATCTCGGATTCGGAGAGGCACGTGATCACGGCCATCGTGGACGAGGACCAGCTGTCCCTCGCCATCGGTAGGAACGGACAGAACGTCCGGCTCGCTTCGCAGCTGATCGGGTGGCAGATAGACCTGTATTCCAGCCGGGACTGGCTGTCGAAAGGGGCCGAATCCAGCCTGTTCGGCGGAGGCGACGAGTACGAAGTCTCTGACTTCCCGCTTTCCGAGCTGGAGGACATCCAGGCGACGACCCTCGCCGCGTTGCAAGCGGCTGGAATCAACACGTTCTTCGACGTGCTTGACATGGACAGGGACGATTTTCTCCAGGTGCCGGGCATCGGAGAAGAGGATGCCGCCGTCCTCCTCGGCCTCATCGACGAGTTGACGGTGGAGGAGGAAGTGCCGGAGGGAACTCCGCCGGCTGGGGCGGCGCGGGCCGCCTCGGCGGCTCCGGTGACTTCGGAGGGCGCTGACGAGGCAGAAGAGGGTGAATCGGCCGAAGACCCCGGCGAATCTGACGAGCCGGAGGGCGAGCCCGTCGGAGCCGGTGTCTCGGACGCTGAACCGGCGTCCGAGACGGAAGAAGAGCCGGGCGACCTCCCTGGCTGATCCGGCCGACCGGAATGAGCCGGCAGGCGTTGGGGCTGATCGTGGAAGGCAGTTGCTGCAGCTCGTCGGTCTGGCCCGCAGGGCGGGGTTCGCCGTGGTGGGCACGCGGGCTGTTCGGGACGCGGCACGGAGGAGCGAACTGAGCGTGGTGGTCGTGGCGGAGGATGCCACCGCGAATGCGCGCAAGAGGATGCATGGACTGCTCGTTGAGCCGGGCATCGAAGTGGTCGCGTGTGGTACGCGTTCCGAGTTGGGGCGGTCGGTCGGACGACATGAGGCCGTGGTCGTCGGGATTCGCGACCGTGGTATCGGCCTGAGGATCGTTGGTGAAGCGCAGGGAACGGCGGAGTAACGGACGGGACACTAAGGAGGGCAGGCGTTGGCGACAATCCGCGTCTATGAAGTCGCAGAAGATCTGGGCGTAGACAGCAAGCAGCTGATTCACATGCTGCACGAGATGGACGTGCGCGTGCGAAGTCACATGTCCAGCGTCACGGAAGACCAGATCGCGCGGCTGCACGCCCGGCTGGAGAGAGAGCGTCGGACGGGAGCGCATGCCGCTCAGGACACGGCGACCGGGACACGGCGGCGCCGGCGTCGGAAGCCTCCGGCTGAGACAGTCGAGATGGCCGAATCCGCGGAATCGACTGAGACGGTCCTCGACGAGCTCGTGGACGAGGCTTCCGACGAGGCTGCGGACGTGTCGACAGAGTTGGATCTCGCCTCGGCCGAACTGAAGTTGGACGAGGTCGTCGACGAGGTCGAAGCAGCCGAGATCGAGGAGGTCGCGGAGGTCGAGGAGACGGCGGTCGAGGTCGAGGAAACCGACGAGGACCTCGGGCCCGCGGCCGTCGCAGAGGCCGTAGCGGAAGCGGTCGTCGACGAGGTCGAGGATCTGGAGGCTGTCGCCGATGGCGCGGAAGACGGAGAAGATGCCGGCGATGCTGTAGCCGTCGACGAAGTTGCGGCGGCGCCGAAGCGAACGATCAAACCGAAGCCGGTTCGCCGCGGCCTGGCTTCGACTTCGGCTGCGCCGGATGCTCCCGCGGCCTCGGCGCCGGCGGCGCCCGCGCCGGCAGCGCCCGCGGCGTCGGCAGCACCCGGCGGCACCGTCCGTATCAAGGCCGAGGGATACACCACGGACGGTCGGAAGAGGGGCAAGCGAGACCGCAAGCGTCGGCGTCGAGTTGACCAGGACGCCGTGCAGGAAAGCGTCAAGAAGACGCTCGCCGCCATGGGTGGAGGAACGAAGCGGGGTCGCAGGCGTGACACGGGACCGACGCAGCAGGAGGTGGAGCGGGAGGCTCGCGAGGCCAAGGAAGAGGCGGAGAAGACCCTGGTCCGGGTCAATGAATTCCTCACGATCGCCGAGCTGTCCGACCTCATCGACGCGACGCCTCAGGAGATCATCACATCGGCGTTCAAGAACCTCGGCCTGATGGTGACGATCAACCAGCGGCTCGACTTCGACCAGATCGAGCTCATTTGTGAGGAGTTCGGTTTCGAGGCGACCCGGGAGGAGGCGTACGCGGCGGACCTGGTGGAGTTGCAGCAGGAGGCCGAGGAGGAAGGCGAGCTGGCGCCTCGGGCGCCCGTTGTCACCGTGATGGGACACGTGGACCACGGCAAGACCTCTCTTCTGGACTACGTGCGCGAGACGAACGTCATCGCGGGCGAGGCAGGCGGGATTACGCAGCACATCGGGGCGTATCACGTGGTCGTCCAGGGTGACAAGGCGCTGACCTTCCTGGATACGCCGGGGCACGAAGCCTTCACTGCCATGCGCGCGAGGGGCGCCGAGGTCACGGACCTCGTGATTCTGGTGGTGGCCGCTGACGATGCCGTGATGCCACAGACCGTCGAGGCGGTCAGCCACGCGCGGAACGCGGGAGTACCGATCGTCGTGGCGATCAACAAGGTCGATCTCCCCACGGCGAACGTTCAGAAGGTCAAGCAGGACCTGCTGTCCCAGGAGGTCATCCTGGAGGAGTTCGGCGGGGACACGCTGTCCGCGGAAGTTTCGGCCAAGACGGGCTCGGGTGTGGATGACCTGCTCGAGAAGGTGCTGCTTCAGGCCGAGATGCTGGATCTGAAGGCGGTCCCCACCGGGATGGCTCGAGGTACAGTCGTGGAGGCGGAGTTAGACCGCGGGATGGGACCGGTCGCGACCGTGCTGGTACAGAGCGGCGAGCTCAACGTCGGCGACGACTTCGTCTGCGGTCTTCAGGGAGGGCGTGTCCGCGCCTTGCTGGACGAGCGGGGCAATCCCGTGGACAAGGCCGGCCCTGCCATTCCTGTGCGTATCCTCGGTCTCGAGGGGGTTCCCCAGGCCGGCGACAGGCTCGTTGAGATGGAGGCCTCCCGCGTGCGCGAGATCGTGTCGCGTCGCCAGCAGCTTGAGAGAGAGAAGGACATCCGGCGCCGGCAGAAGGGCACCCGGTTGGAGGACATATTCGCCGCGGTGCAGGAGCAGGGACAGGCGACTCTGAATCTGGTGATCAAGGGAGACACGGACGGATCCCTTCAGGCCCTGGCGGACTCGCTGGAGCGGCTCGGAACGCCCGAGGTGGCGGTGGACGTGGTGCACCGGGGAGTCGGTGCGATCAACGAGTCGGATATCCTGCTGGCCACGACCACGCAGGCAACGGTCATCGGCTTCCACGTCCGCCCTGACGTGAAGGCCCGGGACGTCGCTGAGAGGGAGAGCGTGGAGATTCGCCTGTACAGCGTGATCTACGAGGCGGTGGAGGATGTCCGGCTGGCCCTCGAGGGGCTTCTTCGACCGGAGGAGCGCGAGGTCATCGTGGGCAGCGCGGAGGTCCGCGAGACCTTCAAGGTCCCGAAGGCCGGTACGGTGGCGGGATGCTACGTCGTATCCGGTACCATTCAGCGCAACCTCCCCGTGCGATTGCTCAGGGAGTTCGTCCAGATCTACGAGGGCACGGTCGGGAGTCTGCGTCGCTTCAAGGACGACGTCCGTGAGGTACGTGACGGTTACGAGTGCGGCATTGCGATCGAAGGGTTCAATGACATCAAGGTCGGCGACGTGATCGAGTGCTACAGAGTCGAGGAGATCGCACGTACTCTGGCCGAGAGCGGCCAGGCGTCCTGAGGGCGGGATCAGATTCGTTGTCTGCAGTCTACGGACGGGCCCGGTGGGAACTGCGTATCCCGGACTGCCAGTCGCTGAAGGACAAGCGTCGGGTGGTGCATGGACTCAGGGATCGAACCCGGTCACGTCTCAAGGTCTCGGCTGCCGAGACGGACCACCAGGACGACGTGCGGCGGGCCGAGATCAGTATCGCGTTCGTGTCTTCGGACGCGATACTGGCTCGCACGATTCTCGATCGCGCGGACGATCTGATCGCTTCCGACCCCCGGGTGTACATTCTCGAGACCGAGTCGGAGATCTTCTGAACCTGATACCACCCGGCGCGAACGGAGGAGCATGTCGGCCAACCGCCGAACGATACGTCTGAATCAGCTCCTCCGGGAAGAGCTGGCGACCATGGTGCAGGCCGAGATCAAGGATCCGAGGGTCCGGTCGGTCACGATCACGCGTGTCGAAGCGACGCAGGATCTTTCCTACGCCGACGTGTACGTACGGACGCTTACGGACGAGATCCCGGTTGAGGAGGCAATCGCCGGTCTGGAGAGCGCCGAGGGCTTCGTGCGCAGACGCCTGGGAAGGGAGCTTCATCTTCGCCGGATCCCCGATTTTCGCTTCCATGCGGACCGGGCTCTTGAGCACGTGCAACGCATCGAATCGCTCCTGGACGAAGCCCTGGGCCAACAAGAGGACGATGCGGGAGATTGAAACCCCGGCGGTGCTCCTCGTGGACAAGCCCGAGGGACCGACGTCTCACGACGTGATTCAGGTCGCGCGCCGCGTTCTTGGCGTGCGGAGGATTGGACACACCGGCACGCTGGATCCGTTCGCGAGTGGTCTGCTCCTGCTGTGCGTCGGCCCATCCACTCGCCTCGCGGACTACTTCCACCTGCTTCCAAAGGCCTACTCTGCCACCGCTGTCCTGGGCATCGAGACAGACACCGAGGACCATACTGGCAAGGTTACGGCTCAGGCCGACGCATGGAGGTCACTGACGTGCGAGGACATCTCGTCAGCTGCGAAGAGCCTTCGGGGCCAGCAAGCCCAGCTCCCGCCCGCGTTCTCGGCCAAGAAGGTGGCCGGGCGTCGGGCCTACGAGGCTGCGCGGGCGGGGGAGAACCTCGAGTTGGCGGCACGAACCGTCCATGTCCACGCAATCGAGGTCGTGGACGTGCGGCTGCCGGAAGTGGAATTTGTCACGGAGGTATCCACGGGCACGTACGTTCGATCCCTGGCCCGGGATCTCGGAAGGGACCTCGGGTGCTGCGCCCACCTCAAGTCCCTTCGCCGGGTGTCGATCGGTCCCTACCGAGTCGCCGATGCCGTGTCACTCTCCGATTTGCAGGATGGGA
>CAZRRU010000066.1:0-7960 GCA_964602635.1 uncultured Gemmatimonadota bacterium
GGCTCGAGAGGCAGAACTCGATCGCGGCGGAGGGAAAAGAGGAGTCGCCCTTCTTGCGGGAAAATCGTTCCTCCTGCGCTGCCGCCACGATCTCGCCATCGCGGAGCAGGCACGCCGCGCTGTCGTGATAGAAGGCCGAAATGCCCAGTATGTAGGTTGAATCGCTCACGCGCTTTCCCGGTGTCGGTTCGGGGTGGCGAGACGCAAGTCGTGCGCCGAGCCTCGACACGTGGGAGCCGTACGCACGCCTGATGGCGAATGTGCTTCACCTGAATGCACTTGTCCAGCATCACCCCTGATCCAGGATATGTTGGGCGGGTGGTGGACACGGCGCACACTGACGGCCGACTGTTGTGCGGATGAAACAGCCTGTTCGTCTCGACCGGCCCGGCAACCCGGACCCGGCCGGCGGCTAGGGGTCCCGATAGCCGGCCGCGGCCCCGTCTCCTTCCCAGTCCAGCGTCCGGCGCAGGATGCGCCGCGCGTGATACGGCACGCCGGCGATCTCGACTTCGATGTCGCCGGCGGCCATCTCCTCCTGGAACTCCTTCAGCATGATGGCTCCGCTGAGGTCGATGCGCCCCAGTCCGCCCAGATGGAGGACGACACGGTTCACGACGTGGCCCTCTTCCAGCTCGCGCATGAAGCTGCGCTGCATCTGGGGCGCCGAACCGAACCACAGAACGCCGCGCGGGGCGAGGTGGAGGGTCGAATCCTCGAGCCACGAATCACACCGCACCTGCATCTCGCGCCACGCGTGGATTCCAAGCGCGAGCAGGACTCCGATGAGCACCGCGAGGTCGACACGCGGCGCCAGGATCAGGGTGAGCGCGAACGTGGTCCACGCGGACAGCGCCTGCGGCTTCGACAGGCGCCACAGGCCCGCCAGATCCGGAAGCTTGATGAAGCTCAAGACCGACGAGACGACGATACCGGCGAGGACGGCTCGGGGCAGGGGGGCGAGGACCCCTGCGAAGGGCAGGAAGGCCAGGACCGTGAGTCCGGTGACCGCCCCCGCCCAACGTGAACGGGCTCCAGCCAGTCGGTTCAGGCTGCTGCGCGAAAACGACCCGCCGACGGGAAAGGCGCTGGAAAGAGCCGCCGCGAGGTTGGCGACCCCCTGGCTGATGAACTCGCGATCGGGGTTCCACGGCTTTCGGTCCATGGCCGCAAACGTCCTCGATATCGCGGCCGCCTCGGCGAAACCCAGCAGTGCGATCACACCGCCCGGGATCACGAGGAGCGGCAGACTCGACCACGGCACGTCGTGTGGCATCGGGGGCAGCCCCGTGGGAATCGCGCCAACCGTAGGCCCGGTGTAGCCGGTCAGGACCGAGTAACCGATTCCTATCAGGGTAGCGAGCAGGACGCCCGGAACGAGCGGGTGAATCCGGCGCCCCCCCAGGACCAGCGCCCCGGTGAGCAAGGACAAGCCGATCGCCGGCCAATCCCACGCCCGGGGGTGCGCGAACGCCCACGCCGCGCGCGGGAACACTCCTTCTACCGGCGGGGCTACGCCGAAGGCGCCCGGAAGTTGGCTCGCCACGATGAGGATGGCGGCGGCCGTCGTGAACCCCTGAAGCACCGGGCGGGACATGAGATACGAGATGCGCCCCTCGCGCACGAGCCCGATCATGATGCGTCCAACGCCGACCACGAGAGCGAGAAGGCCGGCGAGGGCGACGAACTCCTCGGAGCGAGGAACGGCCAGGACCGAGATCGCGCCCAGCGTGAGTAGCGATGTCAACACCCCGGGACCAGTCTGTAGGTACGGCGAAGACGCGAAGAAGGCTGCCGCGATCGGGGGGAGGGCAGCAGCATACAGGCCGAAGTGGGCCGGCATGCCCGCCAGATCGGCGTACGCCATCGACTGTGGGATGAGGACCAGGGCCACGCTGAAACCAGCAGCCAGGTCAAACTTGGAGAAGCCGGGGAGTACGGACCGGCGGGCTGGGTTCAAGTCATCCTCTTCTCGAACGCAGAGCGGCCAACGCCCTCGCCGCGGGGTTCGGCTCGCTCTCGGTCGTGCTCGGCGAGGGCGGTTCCGACAGCACTCCCGAGGTCTGGGGGGCCGGGAACCGTTCGTGCTTCGAACCGACCGGCGTATATTAGGGGCCTCGGGTCACGACTGCCAAGCAGGGACGCGATTGGGGGAGGAGAATGGGACGACCGAAGGAAACCGTACAGGTCAGGATCACCCACATCATCACTTCGCCGGGACACGACTTCAAGGGTCGCCACGGCAAGGGGCGCCTGGAGAACCGAACCGAAGTGCGCGAGCGTGTGGCGTGTCTGCCGGGACGGGGCCTGCAGGGCGATCGTTACGCGGAGAAGGAGAATGGGCACAAGGGCCAGGTGACCTTCTTCAACGGCGAGGTGCTGCGAGAGGTGGGTGCGGCGCTCGGCCTGGAGCACGTTCCCCCGGATGCTTTCCGACGCAACGTGATCCTCGAAGGCGTGGACGTGAACGATTTGATCGGCCGGAGGTTCTCGCTCGGCGGGGTGCGATTCGAAGGAACCGAGGCCAGCCACCCGTGCCACTGGATGGACGTCGCGCTGGTGCCCGGGACGAGGGACCTTCTGAAGGGGAAGGGCGGCCTGCGCGCGAGAATCCTGGAGTCCGGGATCCTGCGTACGGGCCAGGTGGAACTCATCCTCGAAGCGGATAGCTAGACAGAAGCGGACCGGGAGAGACGATGCGAGCTCGACACGTGGTGCGCCGCGCCCTCCTGCTGCTGTGTGCAGCGGTGACCGCGACAGGATTCCCTTCGTCGCTCCCGGCCCAGGATCGGGTGCCCGGAGTCATCCCGGAATTGGCTCCGGCCGCGTGCGTGGAAGGCGACGAGCGCGTGGCCGTGCTGCTGCTCGGCAGCTACCACATGTCGAATCCGGGTGCAGACCGTTTCAACCTGGAGGCGGACGACGTCCTGTCGCCTGGCCGGCAGGAGGAGATCCTGGAGGTGGTCGATCGTCTCGCGGGATTCGCGCCCACTCGGGTGGCGATCGAATCTCCGTGGGGCGATTCCGTCTCCACCGCGCGATACGGTGCCTACCTGGCGGGCGAGCACGAGCTTTCTCGTCAGGAGGAGGAGCAGATCGGGTTCCGCCTCGCCGCGGCGATGGGCCATGAGACCGTGTTCCCCGTCGATGTGAAGATCGGGCTTCCCGACGATCGGCTCCAATCGGTCCTGGAGGCGGCTCCCGAGCTAGGCCGATACATGGCCGGCCTCGAAGAGTACGGAGAGTGGGCGATGGCCACGATGGCCGAGTGGCTGTCCGGGGGTACGATCGGGCAGATGCTGTACCGGATGAACACGCCCCAGGCCATCGAATGGGCCGATCGCGGCTACCTCGAGTTCTTCCTCCCCCTCGTCTCGGGAGACGACTACGGAGGGGCAGAGTTCGTGGCCACCTGGTACGAGAGAAACCTGAAGATCTTCTCCAACCTCCACCGGATCAGCGAGCCCGGAGACCGGGTGTTCGTGATCTACGGGGCGGGGCACATTCCACACCTGCGGTACTTCGTCACGTTGTCCCCACACTTCTGTCTCGAAGAGCCGCTTCCGTACCTGATTGAGTAATTGTGTCACAAACGGTCCCGTAGCGCCCGTTTCGGTTGTTGAAACGGTCCTCTACGGTGCTCTCTCAGGGGCAAAGAAACGGGCCGATCGACGGGTATCCGCACACTCGGAAAAGCGGCTAATGGCTGTATTCCGCACATTTACGGAGATTCAGAGTACTTTAGTACTGAACTCTATTGATTCCAACTAGTTACGGATTTCACAAACGGCACGGTCATTGCTATGGGATTCTTCAACTACGTGCATCTACGTGCATCGAGTGGTCGCACGCGAGGCGGGAGCGGACGAGCACTCGGCAAAGTGAAGCAGAGGACCCCCGCCACAACCGATTCGGAGAGCGCGTTATGTGGATCAATGAGCGAGTTCGCAGGACGCTGACGGCTGGCGTTGTCGTGGCGCTCGCCGGCGTGGTTGCGGCGGGATGCGGCGATGATGATCCGGCTCCCCCGACGACCGGTGACATCCTGGTCATCGCGGTGACGACCGGCGACAACCCGGATGCCGACGGCTACACGGTGACCGTGGACGGCAACAGCGTCGGCACGGTGGACGTGAACGGCGAGCTGAGGATTTCCGACCAGACGGCTGCCACGTATCTGGTGGGTCTGACGGATGTCGCGTCCCAGTGTACCGTCGCGGGCGACAACCCTCGCGACCTGGTACTGGTTGCGGGTACGACCACGAGCGAGACGTTCAACGTGGACTGCGCCGGTGCACCGGAGGCGGTCACCATCGCGGCTGCTACCGACGCCGATGAAGTCACGTTGACCTGGGCCCTTTCGGCACTCGCGACGTCGTATCGTGCGGAACTGGCGGGCGGCACGGCGGACCTAACCCAGGACCTCGCCGACGATGCCGTCGTCGCGGTCTTCACGGCCGACGACGACGACCTCGAGGACGGCGTCACGTATGCCGCGACCGTCTACGCGATCAACGACGAGGGCGAAGCACCGAGCAACGAGGAAGACGTCACCACGAACTTCTTCCCGTGGGACGAGGGGTTCCCGACCAGTCTGCACGAGACGGGCGCGGGCAAGACGACGTTCTACGACGAGGTTCCCAACCGCGGCTTCGAAGAATACACGGGCGTACCGTACGCCGACCTCGCCTGCATCGGTTGCCACAGCACGGCTTCGGGCCTCCCGCCCGTGAGCGGCCGCTCGTGCGATCGCTGTCATGACGACGCCGATCCGCAGCTCGGAGACGTGGTCGACACGGACTGGGACGTGGGCGTCTGCATCGGCTGCCACAGCCGCCAGAAGCTCGAGGTGAATCGCGGCTGGAGCGACGTGCACCGTGACATGGGCTTCGACTGCATGAGCTGCCATACGCTGGAAGACGTGCACGGCGACGGCAACCAGTACGAAGGCCTGATGGACATCGGGGCGATCGACGCCAACTGCACGAACTCGGGCTGCCACAACGAGGGAGACGGCTTCGTGCACCCCGCCGGCGACGGTCCGCATGACGGCGCCGTGGCCTGCGCGTCCTGCCACGCCCAGAGCGCGGTGACCTGCAACAACTGCCATTTCGAGGCCCAGGTCCCGCCGATTACCGGAAAGTTCTTCCTCACGCCGCCGGCCGACGACTGGCTGTGGCTCGGCAACCGCCTCAAGAGAGACGGCTCGGGCGAGACCGAGGTCTATCCGGTCAACTACCAGAGCGTCGAATATCTCGACAACACGTTCGTGGCGTTCGGCTTCTACACGCCGCACACGATCGGAACGGGCCGGGGTTGCAGCGATTGCCATAGCGACACCAACAACCCGGCGATCACCCAGTACAACGCCGAGGGGATCATCGACGTGGCCAGTTGGGACGCGGGCACGACCAACATGATCTACCCGACCGGCGTGGTGCCCATGCCCGAGGACTACCTGACGTCGCTGAAGTTCGACTTCGCGACGACCGCCGACGGCGGGGCGAACTGGACCTTCCTGAAGGCCGGGGCAGACACGATCCAGGTGCTGGACTTCTGGATGACGCCGCTGAGCGTAGAACAGATGGGCAAGATCGGAATGGTCGCGCCGGCGCCATAAGCTCAAACCCGAGCCTCGCGCGGAGCTGACTTCGCACGAGCTGTAGAGCGGAAGGGGCGGTCCCAAACGGGGCCGCCCCTTCGAGCATCCCGGAAGAACGCATCCCGGGTCGATGTGGTGTCTACCAGCGCCGCGGATGGACTCGTTCTCGTCGCTCCGGGCGGTGTCGGGTGCGCCAATGTGTCCGGCACCCGGCGAACACATTTCCGCCACTTTGTCCCAAATGGTACGAGCCCTCCCCACGCCGGTAAATGGACTGCGGTCGAAGTGCAGCGGTCGTCGGCCCGGCGCCTGCGGCATGTCTACATGGAACTCGTGTGAAGCCTTGGTGTTACAGAATCACGTAGCCGGCGAGCATGTCCGCTGGATCCGCGGCCTGAAACCGGGAGAGCTCCACGCGGCCCCTGCTCTCCGTGGTCCCGGACTTGCACGCCTTTTTGCCGTCCGGACCGCTATTGGGATTCGATGCTGTCCCTTCCGGATCGGCAGGCCCGTTCCCCTCACGGGGGCCCCGGTCGACGCGGCGATCGATTCCGCACCTTCCCTCGGGCGGCGGCGCCGTTCGAGTCACTGTAAGGGGGGAACCCAGACTCCCCCGGGAGAAGTTCCGATGCCAGAATCCGCTACTGCACCCGCAGGCAAAGACACGACAGGAGACCAACCGATGGCCGACACCCTCACCATCATCGACAACCGCACCGAGAAGGAGTACGAGCTCCCGATCATGTACGGGACGTACCCGGAATACGGTGCGGCGATTCCGGCGAAGGAGCTTCGGAAGATCAAAGCGACCGACACCGACTTCGGAATGCTGTGCTACGACCCGGGATTCACGAACACCGCTTCCTGCAAGAGCGCCGTCACGTTCATCGACGGTGAAAAGGGGATCCTGCGCTATCGCGGGTATCCGATCGAGCAGCTGGCCGAGAAGAGCAACTACCTCGAGGTGGCCTACCTGTCCCTGTTTGGGGAGCTCCCGACGGAAGACGAGGCGCAGCGCTGGGAGTACGAGGTCACGCACCACACCTTCGTGCATGAGAATCTCAAGCAGCTGATGGCGGCGTTCCGGCACGACGCCCACCCGATGGGCATGTTCGTCAGCTCGCTGGCCGCCCTGTCCACCTTCTATCCCGAGGCCCGGGCCGTCAGAGATCCGGAGATCCGGCTGAAGCAGATCCACCGCCTCGTGGCGAAGGTCGCGACGATCGCGGCGTTTGCGTACCGGCACAGCCGCGGCCTGCCGTATGTCTACCCCGACAACGACCTCAGCTACACGGGCAATTTCCTCAACATGATGTACAAGACGACCGAGCTGAAGTACGAGCCCAACCCGGTGCTCGAGAAGGCTCTGGACGTCGTGTTCATGCTGCATGTGGATCACGAGCAGAACTGCAGCGCCAACGCGATGCGTGCCGTGGGCAGTTCGGAGTCGGATCCGTACTGCGCGCTGGCGGCAGCAGCTGCGGCCCTGTACGGCCCGCTGCACGGTGGCGCCAACGAGATGGTGCTTCGCATGCTCCGCGAGATCGGGCACGTGGATCACATTCCGGGCTACATCGAGCGAGTGAAGGCGGGTGACTTCCGGCTCATGGGCTTCGGCCACCGGGTGTACAAGAACTACGATCCGCGCGCCAAGATCCTGCGCGAGATGGCGCCCGACGTGTTCGAGGTCACGGGCACCAACCCGTTGCTCGACATCGCGATCGAGCTCGAGAGGATAGCCCTCGAGGACGAGTACTTCGTGAAGCGGAACCTGTATCCGAACGTCGACTTCTACTCGGGGATCATCTACCAGGCGCTCGGTTTTCCGGTGGCCATGTTCCCGGTGCTGTTCGCGATCCCGCGAACGGCCGGCTGGCTGGCCCAGTGGAGCGAGATGCTGGAGGACAAGGATCAGAGGATCGCTCGTCCGCGCCAGGTATTCAACGGGTACGACGACAGGGACTACGTGCCGATCGTAAATCGCTGACGGCAGGCACCGCGAGCCATAACTCCAACCGGGGCGGGCCACATCGAGTGGTCCGCCCCGCCGAGTTTCGGGCCCTGTCGCATCACACCATCACACAGACGACCACCGCAGCCCGTCAGCACAACCTGGAGGCGCGCGATGCGTGCTCTGTCCATCCTGCTCATGTCGATCCTGCCCGTTCTCCTCACCGTCGCCGCCCCTTCTCTTTACGCTGAAACCGACACCTCCGGCAGGTTTACCCTGGGCGAAGGTCATGCCGAGATCCCCGCGTTCGCCCGCATGTACAACTTCAGTTGCAGCGTCTGCCACGCTCCGATCCCGAGACTGACGGAGTTCGGGAACACGTTCGCGGGCAACGGATTCCAGATTGC
>CAZRRU010000067.1:0-3296 GCA_964602635.1 uncultured Gemmatimonadota bacterium
GAGATCGACGTCAAGGACTCGTTCAAGAGCTTCGACGTGGCGGTCGACTTCGGGGTCGGCGGCCAGCTGCCGGCCGGGCCGATCAAGATCATGCTCGAGGCGCGGTACGAGCAGGGTCTCGTGAACATCATGGAGGACGTCATCAACGAGGACGCGCTTCAATCGCGCCTCCGCTCGAAAGGGCTCCAGTTGCTTGCCGGTATTCTGCTGCCGTTGGGAGGTGGACAATGAGAACCTCGAGACGGCTATTCAGCACCTTCCTGCTCGTCCTCGCAGCCGTCGCCGCGTCGTCGACACCAGTCCTGGCCCAGGACTCGGGCGACCGTGAGTGGAAAGCCCCGCACAAGAACGGCCACACGTTCAGCCCGATCGGCGCTGTTCCGGACGCGTTCGTGCGCTCGTACATCCGGAACGGCATAGGGATGTCCCAGACTGCAGACGTCGATATTCCGCTCGGCATCATCGACGGAGACACGCTGTTCGCGTCGCGGGGGTCCCTCCTGTTCGCGAACCTCCAGATCGAGTATCAGCAGACGATCAAGGACTGGATCGCGTTCCGGGCCAAGTTCAGCGTCAACGGACGGTTGGGCACGGGCACATCAGCGCTTCTGTCCACAGGCGTGTCGGCTACCACGGGATTCGAACTGGGGTGGCTCATGCGGTTGCTGGAGACAGACAGGGGGTACATGTCCCTCAGCTTCGACGTGGTCAACACCAGCTTTACGACGATCAACATTTCTGATTTCGTCGAAGACGTCATCGATGGAGAAGATGCCGAGCTGGTCAAGACG
The DNA here is from genome assembly GCA_964602635.1 of uncultured Gemmatimonadota bacterium. Taxonomy (GTDB): domain Bacteria; phylum Gemmatimonadota; class Gemmatimonadetes; order Palauibacterales; family Palauibacteraceae; genus Benthicola. The sequence goes on from CAZRRU010000067.1 coordinate 792, forward strand.
ACGCCGTCGATGCGGGCAGGTGTGGGTCTTCGCTACACACACGCCTTCAGCCCCCTGGTGGGACTGATCAGCTACTTCGGGACCGGGTATGGAGAGTCTGTGGACCGTGTTTCCGAGGACGAGTGGTTCACTGAATTCGGCGCGACGGTTGACTTCGATCTGGCGGGAGTCGGCTGGGTGCCGATCGGTCTCGCGGTAGGCTACCGGCAGGACTCCTTTCCGGAGGGCGGCGCCGACATCACCGACGTGGTTCGCGCGTTCCTGTTCCGAATCGGCTACACGGGACGCGAAGACCTGGCCCTGGGGCTGAACTTCACATACTCGACGTTCCCGTCGGATCAGCTCGAGGAGAAGATCAAGTCGATGGGGCTCAATCTGGACATCAGGTACTACTTCTGATCGCCCCTGGAGCCACGGAACCCGGGGGGAAAGCGAAGTGAGCGTGGAGTCCGGGCCGGCAGGGAAGCGTCCGCTCCTGGCGGCCCTCGGCCGTCGGCTGTCCGTACTGTGCTGGTTCCTGGTTGCGGTCATCGCGGCGCCGGTCGTCGTGCCGGACGGGCCGATCATCCGGGTGGTCATGGCGGTCGCCCTGTTCGTGCTCATGCTGTCCGGGCTTCACGCGATCTCCGAGCGTCGGCATGAGCTGTTCGTCGGTCTCGCCCTGGCCGTACCCGCCGCGGCCCTGAACGTGATCGGCCTCACGACCAACGACCTGAACCTCTACATCGTTTCGCAGTTCATCTACCTGGCCTTCTTCGTCTACCTGGCGTTCCACATTCTCCGGTGGACGTTGAGGCAGCACGAGGTGGACGCCGAGACGATCTACGGTGCAGTGAGTGTGTACCTGCTGATGGCGCTCATCTGGGGGATCGCGTACTACTGCATGGCCCTCATGAATCCCGGCTCGTTTCACTTTCCTGACAAGGATGAGCTTGGCGAGCTCCAGGCCCAGCGCGCCGCGGTGTTGGAAGAGCTGGAGGAAGGTGAAGCGGAACCTCTGCGCGAGGAGTGGAAGCAGCGGGCGAACAGCGCCTCGGGCACGATGATGTACTACAGCTTCGTTACGCTGACCACGCTGGGGTACGGCGATATCTATCCGGTCAGAGATGGGGCTCGCATCCTGGCCATGTTGGAGGCGACCCTCGGGCAGCTCTACCTGGTGATCCTGGTGGCCCGGCTCGTCGGTCTGTACACGTCGCAGGAGTCGGAGAGGAGGAGGAAGGCTACGCCCACCTAGCCAGGCAAGCTGCAGGCTTAAGCTCCCATCCTCTGCACCGCCGGATACGCGTCGAAGCCCCGATCGAAGCTCATCACGACTCCGACGCCGTGCCGCTCCATTGTGGCGACATGGACCGAATCTCGAGCCGACAGTCCCTTTACGCCCAGTAGGATCTCCTTGGCACGCTGAACGTCGGCCAGGTCGACGGGGAACACTTCGTCCACCACGCCGAGAAGGACCGCGAACGCGGGCTGGATCGCCGACGGCTTCTCGATGGCCGAGTAGCGGTGCAGAATCTCCTGCAGCACCTCGGCATCCGTTACCAGGCGACGACCTTCCGAGATGGCGCCTTCCAGGAGGCGGAGGGCGTCCAGCTTTCGCGGGTGTGAGGCCCCGATGACGCACATCGGGATGTTGGAATCGATGAAGATCACGGAGAACCGCCCTGGTAGCCGCGCTCGATCTCGGCGAGCATCGCCTCGACGTCGGCTGCGGGGAAGCCGTGCTCGCTTCCGGCCCTGAGGGCGGCGAGCTTCTGCTGCCTGGTGCGGGAGGGCGCCGAGCTTCGCGCCGTGCGCAGCGCCCGCCTCACCCACTCGGCTACCGTCGTCTTTTGGGATCGAGCGATTTCCTTGATCTCCGCCATTTCCTCGTCATCCAGGATGACCTGCAGTCGCTTACTCATGTGATGAGTATGGTTACCTCTCAACCATGAGTCAACGCGGTGAAGTCCATATTTCAATTGCAGGCCGGGCACCCCATTTTGCTGGCGACCGATCCGCCATCTGGGTAATCTGTCTAGCCGAGTCCGTCCGTTCGACCACCGGAGAAGCGATGGAGCAGGAGACGAAAGCCCTCAGACTCTCCGTGGTCATGAACCTCATCATGGCCGCGCTGGGTCTCGGTTTCGGGTGGATTTCCGGCTCCCAGGCCATCCTGCTCGACGGATTCTTCTCGCTGATCGGCTTCGCCATGGCGCTCGTGACGATCCGTGTGGCCCGCCTGGTGCGGCAGCCTGCTGACGAGCACTTCCACTTCGGCTACGCCCAGTTCGAGCCGTTTCTGAACACGGTGAAGGGGCTCTTGATGCTCGGTGTGGCGGGCTTCGCACTCGCCGGGAGTGTGGACGCGCTTCTGCACGGGGGCAGGGAGATCCAGCCGGGCCTCGGCATCGTATACGCCATCGTGGCGCTCGCGGGCTGCCTGGCCGTCGGGGCGGGGCAGAAACGTGTCGCAAGCCGCCTCGGCTCGCCCCTGTTGAGCGTGGACTCGAAGAACTGGATGAT
>CAZRRU010000068.1:0-11503 GCA_964602635.1 uncultured Gemmatimonadota bacterium
GACCGGGGAACGCCTGTTCGACGGCGCGCTTTACTTCGGGCCGGTTTACCAGCAGGTGCCGGACGGACCCGATCGTCTGGCGCTGCACCGAGCGGCCGAGATCGATCGTCGTCTTCCCGTCCTGGATCAGGCGTTCCGGCGCCGGCTTCGGCGCCATGATCGGCTGAAGCGCCGGGAAGATGGCGGCGTTGAGCTCCGTCTCGATCGCCTTGCAGTACTCGACCGCCGTCGGGGAGAAGTCGAATCCCGGATCGTCACGCCGGGAGCGGAACACCGCTTCTCCCGTGGTGAGGAACGTGCGGGACGTGGGATGCAGCGCCTCCCAGATCTCCTGCCCCAGGAGATTGTCCCGGAGTTCGGCGGACAGTCGCTCGGTCTCACCCCGTAGCTCCGAGTCGCGCACCACCCAGCGGCGCCCCCCGGTCAGTTCTTCCGAATCGGCGAACCAGTTCGCCCCGTCCTGGCGCTCGACCACCAGCGGAAGCTCGATCATTCCCCCGTAGATCGACACCGGACGGTGGTGGTAGCGCACGTTGAGGAGATTGCGGAGATCCTCGTTCGTCGCCGGGCCGTCGCCCGCGATCAGTCGGCGGATGTCCGCCAGCCGGAACCAGCAGTCCACTTCCCTGTCCCGGTAGTAGGACGGCATGTGGTCGAGCTCGCCGGGACCGTCTCCCGGAACGTCCCGATCGGTCACCTCCACGAGGTGGCCGGCATACAGCGAACGGTAATCTGTCAGGTACAGGTGCGTCTCCACACCGGCGTCGATCTGAGCCTGAAGCGCCAGTACATCGTCCTTGTGGGCCAGCGGCTCGTCGCGGTTGGGTGAGCGCAGCTTGGCCCACCACACGTAGACTTCGAGGTCATCGGCTTCGCCCTGGGCCTCACGCGCGGCCCACCGAAGCAGGACCTCCAGGTGGCGGTCCATCGCGTCGTCGGCGTACGACGGGTTCCACACGCTCAGGAGATGTCGGGGTACAGCGTTCGGCTCGGTCATCGGACTGTCCGCAAGAGGGTTGCGCGGGGCCAGGCGAACGCGTCGTGCGGGGGCGCACGGGAAGGTACTGCACGGCTGTCCATGGCTCCACCCTGGTGGCTGATGGCGGGTGGCGATCGAACGTGGGCTCGGGGTCCACGCGTCAGGAATCGTCCGCCTCCCGAATATCTACCGAAACTTTACGAGGGGTGTGTGACAGCGGGAGAAGGGCCCCGGGCATCCCGGGGCCCATGCGCGTGCCTCAGCTTTCGTCTGAGCCGCGCTCCCTGGCCCAACCGCGCCTGCGGCTCGGTGAGGCGATGGGGTTCATGTCAGGGGCCGCTCCGGCGGCGCCATACCCGGCTGCTCGCGAACTTCCCGGAAACGCCGACAGGTGCACCAGGCGCTCCTTGTGATTCACTACGGCCGTCAGCTCTGCCCCGATCGCGGGGCCGGACAGGAGGTGGTACGCGCCCTTGCCCACCGTGGGCGCCTGCCCCCGCGTCGCGGATCCGACCTTCGCCAGGAATCGCACTGCCGCAGCAGGAGCTGGCCCGCCATTTTCGTGTTTCCGGTTCCCGCGTACGGCCAGGGCATCCATGCAGTACCCGCCCAGGAAACGCTCGTGCAGGCGAGCGTAGAGCGACCCGCTGCCCACGACATCCACGGCGAGCGGGCGACCGCCGAGAAACGCGAGGAGCCCCACCTGGCCATCCTCGATCGGAAACTGAGCGATCCAGTCGTCCAGGCTCTCGGAGTGACGATCGTAGATCTCGTCCATCGCGCCCGTGTCCGAATTGACGCCCATGCTCGCACCGACCTCCCGGATCTCGTGCCATACCGCACTCTGCGCCTGGTGCAGCACGCTGGCGCTTGCCTGCATTGGCGATGCGGCGAGGGCGGCCTCAACCTCGCGGGCTTTCCTTCGAACGCGTGACGGTGCATGCCTGGGCTTGGTACGCGACCGGAACTCGTCAGTCACGTGACGCCACCGTCCCTGCTCCATGCAGGAGACGGGAATCACGGTCTCGGTGATCGATTCGAGGATGATCGTGCGGTTCGTGATACGGTTCTGCTTGGCTCCGATCAGCTGCTCTCCGTCGAAGATGAGAACATCCACTTCACCCTTATTCGAGGCGACTAGGCTGGGCACGCTGCCCGATCCGAGCTCACCGATGGAGACCGCTCCTGAGGCAAGCGCGTCTCCCAGCAAGAGGTATGGAAGGTCGGGCTGCAGGCCCGAGATGAGCGGGAATATGGTGAGATTCTCGTGTCGCTGAGACGCGCCAGGCTGGACGCTCAGCAAGGGCGTCAGCGGCTGATGGACTCCGGTGGACTCCGCATGTGTCATGGCACCTCCGGTATTCTCAGGTTCACCCGAAAAGTACGGAGGGGGTGTGACAGTCCGAGGCTGAGATTGCCCGGAAGTGGCTGTCACGTCAGGGCCTTGACACGAAGAGGACGTTTGACGGATTGACACCCGCCGGAGGCCTGTGTGTTAGTTGGGCACCGAATTGTCGGCCCAGGAGGACCACATGCCCCTTACAGAGTGTCCCGACTGCGGCGGCGTCGTTTCTGACGCTGCGCTCACGTGTCCGACGTGTCACCGGGTTTTGGCTGCGGCCAACACGGATGGAAATGCGATGGTGATGCGGTGCGCGCGTTGGGCTATCGTGGGGGCGGCGGGAATGGTGCTCGTGTGGACTCTCGTCCAACTGCTGGCGTGATTCACCCCGGCTGAGACCCTATATTGGGGCATGCTCTCCAAGATGCGCCGCTGCCTCGAATGCGACTACACGTGGAGTCGCTACCTCGCCTTTCCCACCTGTCCCAGGTGCGGCGAGCATGTCACGCAAGCGGTCGTCCGGCGTGAGACGACCCGCCTCCGTCGCATAGTCATCCTGGCGATCGTCCTCGGAGTGGTCACTTCGCTCCTTGCCGAGGTCATCCAGCTGTTCTGGTAGTCCGTCCCTACTCGTACCGCAGTGCCTTCACCGGATCGAGGCGCGCAGCCCGGAGCGCCGGGATGAGCGTCGCCGCGATGCCCACACCCACCAGCAGCAGGCCTACGCCGCCAAAGGTCAGCGGATCTGACACGCCGACGCCGTACAGCATGCTTCCAAGGGGACGGGTGGCCACGAATGCCAGAACGAGCCCGATGACCGCTCCCACGCCCACCAGCACGGTTCCCTGCCCGATCATCAAGCGGATGACGTCCGAGGGGCTGGCGCCGATCGACACCCGAATCCCGACCTCGCGCGTGCGGCGCGCTGCCGTGTAGGCCACGACGCCGTACAGCCCGATCGTCGCCAGGAGCGCCGCCAGTCCGCCGAACACCGCCAGGAGGATCCCACCCATGCGCGGCGCGAACAGCATGAGCCCCATGTGCTCGGCCATCGTCTTGAGCTCCATCACGGGCAGGTCCGCGGCGATCGTCCGCACCTCCCGCTGGAGGACCGGGAGCAACGACCCGGGCTCGCCGGACGTGCGGGCCACGAGCGACATGAAGCTCTCGTTGCTCTGTCGATACGCCTGGTACACGTAGGGACGCGGGGCCTCTCCGAGCGTCCGCACCTTGGTGTCGCGAGCCACGCCGATTACGGTGCGAACCTCGCCATCCGGATCTCCCAGGCGCAGCGTCTTTCCGAGCGCCCTCTCTCCGGGCCAGTGCTGCCGCGCCGTGGCTTCGCTCACGATCACGACGAGCGGAGCCTCCCGGTCATCCGATTCCGTGAAGTCGCGTCCCTCGAGCAGGACCACGTCCAGGGTCCGGAAGTAGTCGGGTGAGATCCGGGTGACGTCCACGCTCGGAGGAGACTCGAGATTGATGTCCGCTCCCACGGGATAGATCTCGTTCGTCTGAATCGCGGCCCCGAGGGGGAGCCGACTCGCCATCGCCGCCGACTCGACGCCGGGCAGGGCCCGCGTCCGCTCCAGAACGCGCGTCAGGACCTCGTCCCGGTGGTCTCTGTCCCAGTCCGTCAGGCCAGGAGCCACCGTCATTACCACGGCCCGTTCGCCCTCGAACCCGGGGTCGATTTCCTGCGCGGCGATCAGGCTGCGAACGAACAGGCCCGCTCCCACCAGTAGAACCATGGAGATGGCGACCTGCGCCACCACGAGAACGTTCCGGAGTCCAAACCGGCGATACCGGCTTCCGATCGTTGACGGAAGGTCCTTGAGAGCCGGCACGAGCTGCGGCTTCGTGGCCTGCAGCGCCGGCACGAGGCCGAACAGCAGCCCGGCCAGCACGGCCACGCCGAAGGTGAAGGCCAGCACGGTCGCATCCAGCCCCAGGTCGAGCGACAGCGAGATCAGCATCGGCGGCTGGAAGCGCACGATCGCCGTCGTGATCCCCCATGCGAGCAGGAGACCGAGCGCGCCGCCCGCCACGGCCAGCACCAGGCTCTCGGTGAGAAGCTGCCGGATCAGGCGACCACGGCCCGCCCCTACGGCCAGCCGGATCGCGATCTCGCGGCGGCGGCCCAGGGCCCGGGCAATCATCAGGTTCGCCAGGTTGGAGCACACGATGAGAAGCAGGAGCCCGACGACCGTCATCAACAGCGCCGCCACCGGCACCATGGTGCTGTCGATGTTCGGGTGGAGACGTACATCAGTGCTCGGGATGACGTGGAAGGACCTGTCGGCGTTGCTCTCAGGAAACGCGGCGGCGAGCTGCGCCGCTTTGAGGTCCATGCGCGCTTGCGCCTGCTCCTCCGTCATGCCGGGCTGCAGCCGCCCCTTCACCAGGTAGTTCCGGCCGCTCCGCACGTCGAGGCCGGATCGGGAGGGGTCGAAGTAGGTGATGGCGCTGGCCGGTATCCACACCTCGACGTTGAACCCGACCCACACGCCTTTGAACCACTCCGGCGCGACACCCACGATCTCGAACGGCTTGCCCTTCAGGATGATGGTCTGCCCGATCACGTCCGGATCGGCGCCGAAGTGCCGCCTCCAGAGGCTGTTCCCGATGACTGCGACCGAGGCACCCGGCTCATCGTCGAGGCCGTCCTGGAACATGCGTCCGCGAGCCGCCGGGATCCCCAGGACGTCGAAGTAGTTCCCGGACACGTTCTCGCCGAACAGAACCTCGGCTTCGGTCCCGACCGTCATGCCAACGAAATCCGCCGCATAGGCGACCACGTCCACGAACGTCTCCCTGTCCTGCCTGATCTCGACGTAGTCGGGATAGTCGTGCGGGTTCATGAACGTCTCGTCGCCATCCAGCGTGTAGATGTCGACCAGCTCCTCGGGGCTGTCCACGGGCAGCGGCCGCAGCAGCACCGCGTTGACGATGCTGAAGATGGCGCTGTTGGCGCCGACCCCGAGGGCCATGGTCAGGAGAGCCACGATCGTAAAGACGGGACGGCGTATGAGTTGCCGGATGGCGTAGCGAAAATCGGCGATCATTGTCTGCCTCTCGAGAGGGCCAGCACTTGGGCTCGACCCTCGGCCCTACGCCGCTGAGTTCAGCGAGGTTTCAGGAGACGACGCCCACCAGCGCCGCCGAATCCAGCCCCGAGATCCCGAGCGAGGCGGGGGTGCGGGCGGCCTCGGCCCTATAGTCCCGCTTCATGAGGCGTGAGGTCAGGGCAATCACCGAATCCATGATCGGGGTGGCGACGCCGAGCTGCCGGCCGAGGGCCGACAGGAAGACGAGGCCGTAACCCGCGTCCTCGTTGAGATACCGATGACCGAGGCTCGACTGGGCCTTGATTCCGAGGAAGCCGGGCGCGGTCCGGTACCCGTCCTCGTAGGAGTTCTCGGTCATGTACCCCTGTCGGAGGCTGAGCTCCGGGTCGGGAACCACTTCGATCCCGAGCGCTTCGCCGATGGCGATCCGCTCCTGGTCCACGGCCTCGATCAACCGACCGACTCCGGGAGTAACTCCCTCCTCGTAGAACAGGAAGTCGCCTCCCGTGCGCTCGAGGAGCGCGGCGTTCAGCAGGGTCACGACCGGGTGGATCACAGGGTTGGCGTTCTGGAGCGTCGTCTGAAGGACGTTCCGCGCCGGCTCGAGCCCCGGATAGACTTCTCTGAGCAGTTCCAGCGTTCGTGCCGTGTGCCGCGCCGGGAGCGTCGCCACGAAGAAGCCGCCCCTCAGCTTGAGAAAGACCCGGATGTGACCCGGCTCGGTGAGTCTCACCGCATAGGGGAGCGTGGAAGTCTCGGAGACGAGGATCTCGTTGGACCCCACCACCAGCCCGGCTTCGTCCTTGAACGCCAGGGCCCCGCCCGTGGACCCCGGGCACACGACGACCTCCTGCCCCGCTTCGAGATACGGGGTGCAAATGGTCGCCAGGGGCCGGGTCGCGAACGCGGGTCCTACCAGGAACACGATCGCCGCCCCCCGCATCACGGTCGCAATGTCATGGCCGGCGTAGGCAACGGTTGCCGAGCCCTCCAGTCCGCCTTCCGCGTCGATCCGTCCCGTGTCGGATACGTGGCGCACGTTGTCAGGGAACTGCTCGACGTCGAACAGGAATACGTCATGGCCGTGCGCCGACCAGTCGAATGCGACGGCCGTGCCGCCGGCGCCCGAGCCGAGGACCGCGATCTTCATCTTGCCCACTCCTCATTTGGTCTTTGGTGACCCGTAGAGACCTGCCCGTCAATCTCGCGTCTCCGGGCCCGCGAGGCGACATTGGACACGGGTTGGGACAGTCGCGCTTCACGGAGGTGCCCGCCATGGACGAGTCGCGGAAGACCGATCGGATCGAAGAGCGGCTGGCTGCGCTCGAATCAGCGGTGGAAGAGATCCGCGACACGCTGGCGCACAGAGCTCAGCAACAGCGGTCGGCTCCGCCTCAGCGGAGCGCGCCGACATACCAGGGCATTCCCGCGGCACCACCTCAAGAACCTTCGTTCGACAGACTTAGATCCGCGTTGCCGGGCCGACCCCGGGATCTCGAAAGTTGGCTGGGCCAAAACGCACTGCTGGTCGTTGGCGTGCTGGCCCTAGTCGCCGCCATCGGGTTCACGCTCAAGTATGCGTTCGACCAGGGATGGGTCTCCCCTGCGGCACGCGTGGGAGCCGGGCTGGTGGCCGCGGTCTCGATAGCGGCGTACGGCGAGCGACTCGTCCAGCGAGACCTTCGACGGTTCGGGGCCGGGCTTCAGGGCGCCGGCGCTGCGATTGGATATCTGTCGGTATGGGCAGCAGCTGGACCGTTTCAGTTCGTTCCTTCCGGGCTGGGGATCGTGGCGCTCTCGCTCGTCTCCGGCTTCGTCCTTCTGACCGCGCTTCGCAGCTCCGAGGAGTACCTGGCAGGTATGGCGGCCGCGGGCGCGTATCTGGCGCCCGTTCTGCTCGGCGACGCTGCGGCCAGCGCCAACGTGCTCCTCGCCTACTCGCTCGTGGTGTCGGCAGCGGTCGGTGCAGTGGCCCTGCTTCGGCACTGGCGGTTGACCTTCACCGTCGTGATCCTCGGCTACTTCCTGATGGGCGTTCTCGGTAACGACGCCGAGGCCGGTTTGCACTCCCTGTATATCACGGTCGGCGGTGGAGCTCTGCTCGCCGCTGCTCTGTGGCGCGATTGGACCCTCGAGGCAGTGCTTGCCTGGCTTCTCGCGTGGGGCTCTGCTATGGCCGCCACGCTGTGGATCGAGGGATGGGGCGCGTGGGTGCTGGTGGTGGCTCCCGCGGCGTTGGTCTGGCCGGTCTGGTGGCAGGCGATCCGTGTCCAGCCCGGTACCGGGGCGCGCCTGTACGGAGACGAACCGCTGGGGCTGGTCTCCACGACGATATTCTACGGGACGGCCATTGCGTGGGCCGTGGTCGCAACCGAGGCCCTGCCGCCGCCGGCTGACGCCTATCCTCTGCTGGCCGCGGTCGCGATCGCCCTCTTCTTTCTGGTGCCCGGGCTGCTCCGCGGAAACGCCGCCATGCACCTCGCAGGACTCGCCGTTCTGGCCACCGGCGTCGTGGCCCAGTGGGAGTGGCTCGGAGCAGCAGCGGGCCTCTCTGTGCTGGCACTCTTCGCCGCTTTGACGACCCGCTCCGGCCCCCTGGCCGAGAATCGGTGGAGTGCCACGGCCCTCGTCGGTGTCGGCGTCTATTCCCTGTTCGGAGCCAACGCAGAGGCACGACCCGAAAACGACCCCGCGCTGGTCGGTCCGTGGGCGAGAGCCCTCTACCTGAACCTCGCCTCGATCGTGGCGATCGCCGGGCCGCTCTGGCGAAGGACCGAAGAGCGGTGGGAAAGACCAGGGGGATTCAGTCTGCGCACGGCCACCTGGCTGCTCGCGGCCTTCGTGGCCCTCTCCGGGGGAACGATAGAGATCCCCGAGTTCGTGTTGCAGCACGGCGGTGGCGAACTCGCGGCGGGACTCGCGGTAAGCGCGTTCTGGCTGATCCTCGCCGGAGGCCTGCTGATGTACGGGTTCTGGAAAGACCTGAAGGCCGTGCGGCTCACGGGCCTCGCGGTCGCAGGCCTGGCGATCGGGAAGGTGCTATTCGTGGATCTGGCGGAGTTGAGGGCCCTGTACCGCGTCGGTTCGCTCGCGCTGTTGGCCGTCATAGCACTGCTCGGGGCACGGGCGTACTACCGCAAGGACCCGCAAGCGGACCGGTAGCCGCCCGACCGGGACGCTGAGCCGATCACCCGGTTACGCCTCCTTCCACGCCAGCCACACGCACCCGATGGCTGCCAGGCTCGCCAGGATGTGAAGCCCCGTCCCCAGACCCTCGGCATGGTCGAGCAGGCCCGCCTGACCCAGCAGGTAGTTCCAGTCGTGAATGTGACCGCCAATCAGGGGTAGCTCCTGGGTCCGGGCATCCCCGAGATAGCGTGCCGTGTACATCAGGCTTTCCGAAGCCCATACGCCACATACTGCGGCTGCGAGACGCTGCCCCTGTCGCCAGAAATGAACGACGAACGCGAGCGGGAAGAAGAGCTGAAGGATCGTCCCGCCGGCTATGGCCATCGTCTGACCGAGCGCCCCGAACACCACGTGACCGGCTTCGTGAATCAGCAGGTTCACGCCATCGAGGAAGTGATAGCGATAGCCGAACGCCAGCCACGCTACGTAGCCTGCGAGACCGGCGGCCAGAATCCGGCGCAAGGACGACGGTTTGAGGCTCATGCCGCAGTATGGGACTCGAAAGGCGCGGCGCGGAAGGGTAGCGGGAGAGGCGAAAGGGTGACGCGGGCGCCTGGAGCGGATCCGGGAGGCCGATGCCGCGTCGAGCATCAGCCGCCAGCGGCCGAACCAGTGGGCGGGGTCGGCCGGAGCCTACCCCGCCTACCTGGCAGTCTACATCTCGCCGAATCCCGGCGGAGGCACTTCGTAGTTGAACATGTGACGGAAGATCTTCCACGTTCCGTCCGCATCCTTCTTGAGGACCGAGCCGTAGCGACCGGAAGCCATGAAGGGCTCGCCTTCCGGCGGCGAGAAGGTCACCTCGAACGCGCCCCAGCCGATCGCCATGTCACCCGAGACCATGTAGTCCTCGCGCATGACCTCCAGCGAGGCGGGCACTCCTGCCTCGAACAGCCCCGTGTACATCGCCTCTATGCCGGCGCGATCGAGCGCGGGAGACAGCGGCGGTGACAGCACGCCGTCCTCCGTGAACAGAGCGGCGAGCCCCGCGGCGTCGGCATTGCCGTAGCCGGCCACGTAGGCGTCCTGCAGAGCGCCTAGAGCCTGTTCGAACGCGGCGTAGTCCACCTTCATGACATCGGCGGCGGTCGCATCAGCCTCCGCGTACGCCCCGTCCTGCTGCGAGCAGGCCGAGACCAGAACGAGTGCGGATACGGGTAGCCACATCCAGTGTTTCACCGTCATGGAACCTCCTTGCGAGGGGTCGGGATGACCTTGGGGGGCACGATGAGCCTCGTGCTATCACTATCAGTATAAGCGAAACGAACGATCGGTGAACCGGTAGGGGCGACCGCAACGGATGCGGCCGCCCCCGTTATTCAGGTCATAGCGATCAATTGAACAAGTTTCGACCCACGCTATGGGGCCGATGCCTCGATGTTCCACAGGTAGTCCACGTGTCCGTTGCACACGTTCGAGAACTCGCCCGCGAGGCCCGACTCGTTGTCCCCAACCCACTCGATCACGTTGTCACGCGCGGCCATCAGGTCCTCGTGGCTCGATGCGTCCGCCACCAGCAGCCGGCGGTACTTGTCGCCCAAGAAGTGGCCGAACCAGGACCACGAGTCGATCAGGCCTGACTCCACCTGCGCGTTCCAGGCCGGTGCGAAGACCTGCTCCGACAGCAGATCTATCAGAGCTCCCCTGCCCTCCTCGCACACCCAGTAGACGGACATGCCGGCCGTGGGGCGCTCCTGAGCGACCTCGGAGACGGGCTCTGAGCCGTTCACGTAGGTCCACACGTAGTCTTCGTGCTCGTCGCAAGCCTCCCAGAACTCGGCCGCCGCGTCAGGATCGCTGCTCTGCCATTCCGCACCCATCTCGTCGAGTGCCGTGAAGACTTGCGCTCGATCCGTTCCCACGTGGTAGATCGCGCGGCTCCAGGCACCGCCCGTGTGGTGTGTCAGGGAGCCCCACGCACTCAGGGTGCCGGCGTCGATGTGGGCCTGCGCGATCGGGCCCCAGCTGTCTCGGATGATCTCGCTCGCCCGGGCGCTGGCCCCCGGCTCACACTGGAAGTACGTGGCGTAGACGACGGGCGTGGGCTCGTCGTCCTGCGCGGATGCCTGTTGCGGAACGCTCGCCGCCAACAACACGGCGCACGCGAGAGCGATGGAGTTACGTCCCTTCATACGGCAACCTCCTTGGCAGATGAATCGGCCTCGGGATGACGGCTTGGGTAGCCGGTTGAGCCTCAGCCTGATAGGCGAAATGTCGCCCACATTCCGACTCAACCGTACTCAAACCGATCTCGAATGAGAAGTGCGCGGTGGGGGCCCTGAATCGGGCTGTGCAATTCTGGGAAGATAGCTTCCCAGAACTGCAGGCGAAGCTTCAGAGGTACACCATTCGGGTCTCGCGCGGAGGAAACCGGTTCTGCTACTTCACCTTACGCAGGTATCGGTCGAACCACTCCAGCGCATGCCGCGGGTTCCCACAGGAGTGGTTATTTTGGAGTATCGCCGGTTCGCGCCGGTCATGTCTACCGGCGCCTCTCCGATCACCCTATCCTGTGACATGGCTCCGGACCCCGAGATTCCTTCCGGCTACGAAGTCCCTGAGGACGACAACACTCTCCTCGTGGAGTGCCGCGTCGAGACCTTCCGGTCGGGCGGGCCCGGCGGCCAACACCAGAACAAGACGGAGTCCGGAGTCCGCCTAACGCACGTGCGGACCGGGATCAGCGTGACGGCGCGCGAATCGAGGAGCCAGCATCGAAATCGGCAGATCGCGCTGGCCCGCTTGCGAACGGCGCTCGCGGATGCGATGCACGAGGATGAGCCGCGCAAGAAATCCAGGACGCCTCTGCGCGAGAAGCGCAAGCGGCTGGAGGAGAAGCGCAGACGATCGGCGGTGAAACGGACCAGAAAGAAGCCGGAACCGGAGGACCCGTAAACTGTTGAGTGTTGCATTTTTACAACGCCC
>CAZRRU010000069.1:0-3003 GCA_964602635.1 uncultured Gemmatimonadota bacterium
GTAAGAACACCGTGTCAGCGGCCATCTCGCTCAGGTCGTCCGCGTAGCTCACACGGAACGGCCCGAAGCGCTCGCTCTCCGGATACGTGCCGTACGAGGCGCCGCGTGGCACCTCCCGGAACGCCGCGCCGGCGATCATGAAGCTGATCGCTTTGCCCGGCGTGTACACCAGGTTCAGGAAGTGCGTCTGGTACTCGGTGTTCGCGTGCGCCATCGCCAGCGGATCGTAGGCGAACTGGGTGGCCCACTGGAAACCGGCGCCCCTGAAGGCGCGCGCCATGGCGGGATACATATAGGAGCCGCCCACGTCCGCCGCGTCGAACTCGTATACCATACGCGCCTTGTCCCGGCACTCCGGGAAGTCCGCGTACGGGATCGTGTACTGATCGACGTTGGGCAGCATGTTTCCGCCCACCGCGCCGTTCCGCACCAGGCCCGTGGGGTACCACTGGTGACTCACGCCTTCGATCTCGGCCGCGCACACCGCATGGCCGTGCTCATCAGTGAAGTTCTCGCTGATATTGTAGAAGATCGGCTTCCGGAGACCGGCTTCCCGAAGCGCGGTCGCCATGGCGTCGATGTAGCGGGTGGTCTCTTCCGGGCCCGCCGGGTGCCGCGGCTCGTTGAAGATCTCGATCGCGATCAGGTTCGGGTCTTCGGCGTACGTGAGGCCCGTGTACGGGTTCCGGTGGTTGATGAACTGCGCCAGGTAGTTGGCCTGAGCGCGGCGAGCGTCGAGATCCACGCTCATCTCGGACTTCTCGTAGTCCTCCGAGAACCCCTCGGAACCGGGGTCCCGCTCGGGGTATCCGGCCGGCCACCAGGCGATGGGCGTGAGCAGTGCCTTGATGCCGTGGTCGGCTAGGCGAGACATCAGGTAGTCGAGAAGGTCCAGGTGGTCGTTTGCGACCAGGTTGCCCTCCCGATCGCTCACCTCGCGGTCCCATACGTGAATGCGGTAAGCGTCCAGCCCGAGGCGCTGCAGGTGCAGCACATCCGAGTCGATGGCCCGCTTCCGATCGACGCCGAGATACCCGTGCGCGCGGTAGGCATGAGCGAACGGAGTCGAGTAATTGACGCCGAACAGCGCGACTTCCTCGCCCGTGCCGTTCCAGCGCATGACGCCCTGGCCATCGACGACGACCGGGACGTCGGGGGACGCGGACTCCTGGGCCCGAAGGCTCGTTGCTAAGCCGGGCGCGAGGCCAAAGAGGCCAAGCAGAACCAGCAGGCGACTCATGCCTCATCCTCCGAGCCGGGTCCCGAGACCCGATTGCAGTGAGCCAGATACGTGAGCTTCGACATATGGAAGATGTCCCACGTGCCCGGTCCGTCGGGAACCTGATCGACGAACGTGTAGGCCAGGGACGCCTCGTTGGCCGCGATCGTGTCGTAGACCCTTCGCACGGCCGACAAATCGCGCGGATTGGAAAGGCGGAAGAGCAGCATGAGCTGGTTTCCGTCGGCATCCGACCGGGCGACCGCATCGTCCAGGGTCTCCTGCGTCAGACCCCGTCCTACCGCTTCGCTCTCCAGGGCCGAGACGTACTCGTCTTCGGGAAGCGAGAGAATGGCCGCCCAGTGGCGCTGGTCTGCGTTGCCGAGCGGATAGAACATTCGGAACAGGTCCGGGAGATGCCGATTGATCATGCGCCCTCCAGGGAAAGGAACACCCTGCGTCGGAAGGTACCGCGTGACATGCTGTTCGCATATATGGCTCGTGCCCTTGGATGAACGCGAAGGCCCTGTCTACATTGGGGTTCTGAGTCAAGGGAGGACGAGCACCTCTGCGTGACACTGGAGAACCGTGAACGACCCGTTCGATAACCTGAAATCGGCCCTGGAGGATCGCTACGCGATCGAGCGCGAGATCGGCCGGGGTGGAATGGCGACGGTCTTCCTTGCCGAGGATGTTCGGCACTCGCGCAAAGTCGCCGTCAAGGTGCTGAAACCAGAGCTCGCCGAGTCCGTGGGGCCCGACCGCTTCCTGCACGAGATCCGGACCACGGCCAACCTGCGTCACCCGCACATCGTCCCCCTGTACGACTCGGGCCAGGCCGCCGGATTCCTGTACTATGTGATGCCCTTCGTGGAGGGAGAGTCGCTGGAGCAACGGCTCGAGCGCGACAGGCAGCTGAGCGTCGAGGATACGGTGAAGATCGCGGGCCAGGTCGCTGACGCGCTCTCCTATGCCCATGAGCGAGGCTTCCTGCACCGTGACATCAAGCCCGGCAACGTCATGCTGGAGCGCGGGCACGCCGTGGTCACCGACTTCGGGGTGGCGAAGGCCGTGTCGGCGGCCGGAGGCGAGAGACTGACGAGCACCGGCCTGGCGGTGGGAACGCCAGCCTACATGAGTCCCGAACAGGCCTCGGGAGATGACAGGCTGGACTCGCGCTCGGACCTCTACAGCCTGGCTTGCGTGGCATACGAGATGTTGGCGGGCCAGCCTCCGTTCACCGGCACGACGGCCTCCGTCGTGATGGCTCGGCATAGCCTGGATCCGGTGCCGCCGCTGGCCACGGTACGGCCCGGTCTTCCGGGGCACGTAGTGCAGGCGATTGAGAGGGCGCTCTCCAAGACGCCAGCGGACCGGTTCCCGTCCACGGTCGAGTGGGCCCAGGCCCTCGCGGCCATCCGGTCAGCGGCCGACGCCGCAGCACCGACACCTGCCCCTGCCAGGCTGCCGGAGCGGGCCACTAATGTCGGCCAGTCGGACATGGCGATCGTCGTGTTTCCGATTCGCGCCGCCACGGACGATCCGGAGATCACTTCCCTGGCCGAGGCCCTGACCGAGGATGTGACCACCGGACTCACGCACTTCACGTACCTCGACGTCCTGAGCGGGGGTGAGCAGAACGCGTACGATTCCGATCCGAGGCTCGTCGCTGGCGAGCTGGGAGCCCGCTACCTGATCACGGGACGGATTCGGCGGGCCGGTCAGACCGTGCGGGTCGCAGTCAAGCTGATCGACGCTACCTCGGGCACCCATCTGTGGGCCGA
>CAZRRU010000070.1:0-9121 GCA_964602635.1 uncultured Gemmatimonadota bacterium
GGGTTGCGGCCCAGGACGAGGATGCCGTCCTCGTGGCCCCCCATGGCGCAGACCTGGCGTTCGGGAAGAACGGTCTCCCGGTACAGGCGCCCCACTTCCAGCGCCATCTCCGGCGTGCCGTACGGCACGGAGGGTTCCGTCTCGGGAAGGCCCAGCGCCCGCCTGCGCCGCCACAGCACCGGACTGTGCGCGTGGAGCACGCATTGGACGAGGGGGCTCGCGTCGTACGCGGCGGCATGCGTCATGGACTCCGATGAGGGCATCACGGAGCCGCGGCTTTGCACGCGGTTCGCCACGAAATCGTAGTCGGTCACTACGGCGAAGTCCTCGAGGCCGATGCACCGTTTGCCGGAGGTCTGCGAACCGGTGATGAAGAACGAGCGCCTGCCGATCGCCGCGCTACGCGGGCCGACTCGGGCGCTGACGTTGCCGTAACCGGCGCCCTCGTACCGCCCGGGTTCCCGCCCCACAAGTCCGGTCAACGCCATGATCTCGCGCCACGCGATCAGCTCGCACGCCAGCTCTGCGTAGCGGCGAGCCTCCAGCTCTCGCTGCTCGTGGTCCGCCTCGAACTGGATGACGCCCTCGTGAGACATGCTGGAGGATCCGCTGATCCGGCCGGCTGCGCAACGGGCTGGGCAGCGGCCCCTCATGAAGGCCGTCCGGGACTCCCCGATTGCACCTTTTGACGCAAAGATCTTCAGGTCGGGAATTGTTTTGCGATCGTGGCTGGGGTGAATCTTCGTAAGTTTATGTCTTATAGTCCGGTTTGAGCGGGCACGAATGTCGCTGCGCTGTAGCACCGCACATTAGCCGCGCGCCGCACGCAAACTGCACTATGCGGTGATGTGGCGGGCACACGAATTCGGCGGGGCTCGAGGTGTCGCGTTCTGCCACATCCGTGAGGTAGTCATGCGCAGAATCCTGATCTTCAACCTGGCAGTTCTTCTGCTGGCAGCCACCACTCTGGAGGCCCAGGATACGACGACTCCCGCTTCACAGGACGCGAGGTTTTCATCCGGTCTGCTGCTCGGATATTCGTCCGGTTTCGGAGTGGAGGCGTTCGGCGTGGCCTCGAATTTCGCGGAGGGCTTTCCTCTCCAGGCAAGGCTCGGCCTTGGCTTCACATCAGTGGACGCGGGCAGCCCGCCCGACGCACGCCGCGTGTTCATCAACAATGCGACCAACGGGATTCCGGAGAAGAGCGGGCAGACCTGGGACTTCAGTCTCGACTTGGGATACCCGGTCAACCTGTTCTCCATGAACCGGGCGTTCGTCGTCGGCGGCGTCCGTTATGCCCGTTTCAAGGGCAACTTCAAGTACGTCGGCGGTAACGAGGACTTCGATGTGAAGAGCAGCCATTGGGGCCTCGGAGGCGCTCTGCAGAGCTACTTCGCGATGGGCGGTCGGTTCGATCTCGTCCTCGACGTCGGTCTCGACTACTTCTTCTCGAGCACTCTGACCGGTCACGACACTGCCTATGCCCCGGACGGAACCGCGGTGAATCCTCGTGAAGACTACACCTACTCGGACGCCGACTCGGCGATCGGGCAGCCGGAATGGCGGCCCATCCTCATGTTGGGGATGAACTACCGGTTCTGAAGTCGCGGCGGGACATCAGTAAGGGCGGGAGCCGGAGGCCCGACATATACTGTAGGCATGGCGATCAGAGCTGCCGTAATGGTGGGGCCGGAGTCGCCGATCGAGTTGTGGACCATCGACGATCCCGTCATCGAGGAGGGCGGCGTTCTCCTCGAGACCGTGGCCAGCGAGGTGTGCGGCACTGACGTGCACCTGAGCCACGGCCGGCTTGCCGGGGTGCCCTACCCGATCATCCCGGGACACGTGAGCGTCGGGCGAGTACTCGAGACCGGCGGGAAAGTGGCCGATTTCAGTGGCGCTCCGCTCGAGGGGGGTGACGTCGTGACGTTCTACGACGTTCACGAGACCTGCAATACCTGCTGGTTTTGTCTCGTCGCCGGCCAACCCAACCGGTGTCCCAGCCGTCGGGTGTACGGAATCACATACTCGGCGCACGACGGACCCCTCGGGGGCTGGGCCGAACGGATCTACCTGAAGCCCGGAGTCCACGTCTTCAAGCTACCCGAGCCGCTGACGGCAGACGACGTGATCGGGGGCGGGTGTGGCCTGTTCACGGGCTTCGCGGCCGTGGACCGAAGCGGACTCCCGATGGGGGCCTCGGTTCTCGTACAGGGCTCGGGTCCCGTCGGGCTCTCCGCCGTGGCCATGTCCGTGCTGGGGGGAGCCAGCCTGGTGATCAACATTGGCGACCCGGAGGCACGGCTGGATGTCGCGCGCGAGTTCGGGGCCGATGCGGTGCTCTCCGTGGGGGCCGATTCTCCGGTGGAGAGGGAGGCGGTGGTCCGCGACCTGACCCGCGGTCGAGGCGTGGACGTGGGAATCGAAGCTTCCGGAAACCCGGCCGCCGTAGCGGAGGGTCTTCACCTGCTGCGGGACGGTGGCACGTACGTAGTGGCCGGCCACTACACCGACACGGGAACCACTCCGGTCAACCCCCACCTGGACATCAACCGGAAGCACGCAGACATCAGGGGACAGTGGGGCACTGACCTCGGCCACGTGTATCGGGCCCTCCGGGTGCTGGCCCGACACCGTGACCGCCTGGACATGTCGCGCATCATCGGAGGACGCTACTCGCTCGACGACACCGGGCAGGCGCTCGCGGACGTCGCCGCTCTCGAGATCACGAAGGCGATCATTGAGCCCTGACCCGACGTGACCGCGCCTCTCGGCTTCCTGGTAGCGATCTGCGTTGGGGTCGTCCTGCCCGGCGAGTCGCCCGGCACACCGGCCGGGGGCACCGCTACGATCCCGAGGTAAGTGCGATCGGAATCGGTCGCGACTGATACGCTCTCCCGGCTGTTCGATGGGTCGGTGCTGGTCCTCGGTCGAGTGCGGCGATCCTTTACCGGATCGAGGGCCCGGAGGTGAGGATCATGTATGTAGGGCCGACCGGTGAGATCATCGTAGACGGGACGTACGGTTCCGAGGACGGCGAGGCGGCGCGCGGCTTCGTGGGCTCGTTCATGTGCCGGGAGGCCGCGTTCAGCCAGAAGCTCATTCGGTCGGCGTGGAATACGGGAGGACCCTGAGCGGCCTACTTGACCTCTCATCTGCCCTCGACTACCGTTGGCTCCAGTCATCGAGACCGGTTGAGGGATAGGCCCTTTGACGCCGGGGCAACCTGTGGACCGTGGCAAGTCCGCAAGGTGCCAACTCCTACGGCACGTCGCACGGCGCGCCGAGAGATGAATCGCCTGCCGCGCTCGTCGAGGCAGTTCGGGACTCGTTTCTGCAGGAGTTTCCGCTACACGTTGCTTCGTCGAGAGCCAAGAATGGTCGATAGCCCAACCTCATCGCGTCTTGACGCGCTCAAACAAGCGCTCGAATCGAGGATTCTTATACTCGACGGGGCGATGGGGACCATGATCCAGGCATACGGTCTCGTCGAGGATGACTTCCGGGGTGAGCGCTTCAGCGCCCATCCGGTCTCTCTCCAGGGAAACAACGACCTTCTCAGCCTCACCCGTCCGGACGTCGTGCGGGAGATCCACCATGCTTACCTGGCGGCCGGCGCCGATTTCGTTAGCACCAACACGTTCAACGCGAATCGAGTCTCGCAGGCCGACTACGGGTGCCAGGACCTGGTCTACGAGATCAACCGCGAGGCGGCCCGGATCGCCCGCGCCGCCGCCGACGAATTCGAGGACCTCCACACTTCCGAACCGCGGTTCGTCATCGGATCACTGGGACCGACGAACCGGACGGCATCGATATCTCCGGACGTCTCGGATCCGGGGTTCCGTAACGTGACCTTCGCCGATCTGGCCGCGGCGTACGAGGAGCAGGCGCGCGGACTCATCGATGGAGGCGCCGACCTCCTGCTCGTGGAGACCGTATTCGACACGCTCAACGCGCGCGCGGCCCTGTTCGCGATTCTGGGGCTCGTGGAGTCCGAGAACATGGACACCCCGCTCATGGTCTCGGGAACGATCACGGACGCAAGCGGACGTACTCTGAGCGGCCAGACACCGGAAGCGTTCTACAATTCCGTGCGGCACGCCGGGCTGTTCAGCATCGGCCTGAACTGTGCGCTTGGGGCGCGCGAACTGGCGCCTCACCTCGAGGAGCTGAGCCGGGTCGCCGAGATGCCGGTGAGTTGCTATCCCAACGCGGGACTTCCGAACGAATTCGGGGAGTACGAGCAGACTCCGGACGAGTTTGCCGGTGTGATGCGGGAGTTCGCCGAGCGGGGATTCCTGAACCTGGCCGGCGGTTGCTGCGGCACGACGCCCGACCACGTCCGGGCCCTGAGCCAGGCGCTCCGTGACACTCCCCCGCGTCGCGCTCCGGAGATTCCGATCCGATGCCGGCTCAGCGGACTCGAGCCACTGACGATCGGACCGGACTCCCTGTTCACGAACATCGGTGAGCGGACGAACGTGACCGGGTCGGCCCGGTTCCGGGAGCTCATCCGGGAGGGCGACTTCGAGACCGCGCTCCAGGTGGCCCGCCAGCAGGTCGAGAGCGGCGCCCAGCTGCTCGACGTGAACATGGACGAAGGGTTGCTGGACTCGGTCGCCGCCATGCGGACCTTCCTGAACCTCGTGGCGACGGAGCCCGAGATCGCCCGTATCCCCATCGTCATCGATTCCTCTCGCTGGGAGGTGCTGGAAGAGGGTCTTCGCTGCGTCCAGGGCAAGGGGATCGTCAACTCCATCAGCCTGAAGGATGGCGAGCAGGCCTTCAAGGAGAAGGCCGCACTCGTCCTGCGATACGGCGCCGCGGTGATTGTGATGGCGTTCGATGAACGGGGGCAGGCCGACACTTTCGAGCGGAAGGTGGAGGTCTGTACGCGAGCGTATCGCATCCTGACCCGGGAGGTCGGTTTCCCACCCGAGGACGTCATCTTCGACCCCAATATCTTTGCCGTCGCCACGGGGATTCCGGAGCACGACCACTATGCGATCGCGTACCTGGAAGCCTGCAGGACCCTCAAGGAGACACTGCCGCACGCCCTGGTGAGCGGAGGGGTGAGCAACCTCTCGTTCGCGTTCCGAGGGAGCGACCCGGTGCGAGAGGCCATGCACTCGGCGTTTCTGTACCAGGCCGTCGGAGCCGGGATGGACATGGGGATCGTCAACGCCGGTGCGCTGCCCGTCTACGATGACATTCCGGAGGAGCTCCGAACCGCCGTCGAAGACGTGATCTTCGCGAGAGACCCGGAGGCAACCGAAACGCTGACGGCCCTCGCCGGCCGGTACCGCGGACCGGGCGCCCGGCAGGAGGTGGACCTGTCATGGCGCGACGGCCCGGTCGAGGGGCGATTGATTCACTCGCTCGTGCACGGGATCGACGAGTGGATCGTGGAGGATGTCGAACAGGCCCGCCAGGCCCGGGCCCGGGCGCTCGAAGTGATCGAGGGCCCGCTGATGGACGGGATGAACGTCGTGGGCGACCGCTTCGGCGACGGGCGGATGTTCCTGCCTCAGGTCGTCAAGAGCGCTCGCGTGATGAAGAAGGCGGTGGCCCACCTAGTTCCCTACCTGGAAGAGGAGTCGGCGGACCGCGAAGCACTGATCAAGGGAAGGATCGTCCTCGCGACCGTTAAGGGAGACGTGCACGACATCGGCAAGAGCATCGTCTCGGTGGTGCTGCAGTGCAACGGCTACGAGATCGTGGACCTCGGCGTGATGGTCCCGAGCGACGAGATCCTGCGCACGGCCCGGGAGTCGAAGGCGGACGCGATAGGTCTGAGCGGGCTGATCACGCCCTCGCTCGACGAGATGGTACACGTGGCTTCGGAGCTCGAGCGCGAGGGCTTCCGGATCCCCCTCCTGATCGGCGGCGCCACGACCTCGAAGAAGCATACGGCGGTGAAGATCGAGGAGCGGTACACCGCTCCTACGATTCACGTACTCGACGCCTCGCGGAGCGTCGGCGTGATCGGCAGGCTGCTGAGCGACGAACAGCGCGATGACCTCGTGGCCGAGGTCCGGGCGGAATACTCCGAGTTGCGAGAGCAGCACGCGGCCCGGGCCGAGCGGCGGCGCCTGCTCTCCCTCGAGCAGGCCAGGAGGCGGGCTTTCCGCACGGCGTGGGAGGAGTACGACCCGCCGGCGCCGTTACATCCCGGCGTTCACCTGATCGAGGACCAGCCGCTGACGGATCTCGTCCCATATATCGACTGGACGCCTTTCTTTCAGGCCTGGGAGCTGGCGGGAAAGTACCCCGGCATCCTGGACGATCCGCGCGTCGGAGAGCAGGCCCGCTCCCTCTTCGAGGATGCCAAGGTCCTGCTGGAGTCGATCGTTCAGCGCGGTGCACTGGAGGCGAAGGGTGCGTTCGGGCTGTTTCGGGCGGCTGCGCTGGGCGATGACATAGGGGTGTTCGGGGATCCGGAGCGCGGCGAGCTCGTGGCGCGTGTTCCAGGGCTCCGGCAGCAGTTCGGCAAGTCGGACGGAAGGCCCAACCTGGCCCTTGCGGATTTCGTGGCACCCGCCGAATCCGGCCGCCGTGACTGGCTGGGCGCTTTCGTGGTGAGCGCCGGACACGGGCTTCCGGAGATCTGCGCCGCGTTCGAGCGGGAACACGACGACTATCGAGCCATCCTGGCGCGCGCCCTCGCCGATCGACTGGCGGAGGCCTTTGCCGAAAGGCTCCACGAACAGGTGCGGCGGCACTACTGGGGCTACGCCGAAACCGAAGAGATGGCGAGTGAAGGGCTGATCCAGGAGGAGTACCGTGGGATCCGGCCGGCTCCCGGGTATCCTGCGTGCCCCGATCATTCGGCGAAGCGCATTCTGTTCGATCTGCTGGATGCGGAGAGCGGCACCGGAGTGAGTCTGACTGACACGTTCGCCATGCTGCCGGCAGCTTCGGTGGCGGGCTGGTATTTCTCCCACCCGGCCTCGAGCTACTTCGGCGTCGGTCGAATCGGGCGGGACCAGGTGGTGGATTACGCAACCCGAAACGGGGTGGCGCTGGAGGAGGCCGAGCGCTGGCTCGGCCCAAGTCTCGCGTACGAACCCGAGGACGCAGAGTGAGCGCGCTCCGCGAGCGACTGCAAGACGGCCACGTCCACGTCATGGACGGGGCCATGGGCACGATGCTTTACCAGCGCGGCGTGTTCGTGAACGTGTGCTACGATGAGCTGAACCTCAATCGACCCGAGCTCGTGCGGGGTGTCCACGAGGCGTACGTACGTGCAGGAGCTGAAATCCTCGAGACCAACACTTTCGGCAGCAATCCTGTCAAGCTGTCCAGCCATGGTCTGGAGGACCGGACGGAGGAGATCAACCGCGTCGCCGCCAGCCTGGCTCGGCAAGCGGCGGGTGAACAGGCTTTCGTCCTCGGGGCGATCGGACCACTCGGCACGCGGATCGAGCCGTGGGGCCCCACGTCGCGCGATGAGGCTGCGGGGTACTTCGCCCCACAGGTCGCGGGCCTTCTCGACGGACGCGTGGACGGGTTTATCCTCGAAACCTTCGCGGATCTGGACGAGCTCGAAGCGGCCATCCACGCGGTACGCGGACTGTCCGAGCTGCCGGTGTTCGCTCAGATGAGCTTCGGATCGGATGGCAATACGGCGTACGGCACTCCGGTGGAGGTCTTCGCCGACCGGATGGAGAAGATGGAGACCGACGTCGTGGGCCTCAACTGCGCGGTCGGGCCCGCCGCGATGCTGGAGACGATCGAACGGCTGGCCGCTGCCACCGACCGTCCGATCTCGGCTCTTCCCAACGCCGGACTTCCGAGGTCCGTCGCCGGACGGATCATGTACCTGTCGAGTCCCGAGTACGTGGGCCGCTACGCCCGCCGGATGATCGAAGCGGGCGTTCAGGTGATCGGGGGCTGCTGCGGCACCACCCCGGCGCACATTCGCGAGCTCCGAAGCCAGGTGGTCAGCATGGCGCCTGGACGCCCGGCCGCTGCAGACCGCCGCGTCGCGGTGTCCCGGGTCGAGGCCCACGAGCCGGTGCCCCTCGTGGAGCGGTCGCGGTTGGGGGCGAAGATCGGACGCGGCGAATTCGTGGTTACGACCGAGATACTCCCACCCCGGGGCTGGAAGCCGGACGAGATGCTGGCGCGGTGCCGGGAACTGCGGGACGCGGGTGTGGATGCGGTCCACGTGTTGGACACGCCACGGGCGAAGAGTCGGATGGGCGTGGTGCCGGCCGCTGTGCTCATCGAGCGGGACACAGGGGTCGATACCGTGTTCCACTACACGTGCCGGGACCGCAACATGCTGGGCATGCAGGCCGATCTGCTCGGTGCGGCGGCTGCCGGGCTCAGAAATGTGCTGGTGGTAACCGGCGACCCCCCGGCATCGGGCGCTTATCCCGATTCCACGGCCGTGTTCGACATCGACAGCATCGGCCTCGCGAACCTCGTACATCGATTGAACTGCGGACTCGACCCCGGGGGAGGCTCGATAGGAGACCCGACCCGATTCGCTGTGGGGGTCGCGCTGAGCCAGAGCGCCCGGGACATGGAGGTGGAGCTCCACCGGTTCTACTGGAAAGTGGACGCGGGAGCCGACTTCGCGGTCACGCACCCGGTCTTCGACGTGGCCCGTTTGCGAATCGTCCTCGACCGCCTCGACGCGGAGAAGCTGCGCATTCCGGTGATCGCGGGTCTCTGGCCGCTCGTCTCGGTACGCAGCGCCGAGTACCTGGCGAACGAGCTGCCCGACGTGGTGATCCCCGAACCGGTCCTCGAGCGGATGCGGGCAGCCGAATCCAGAAGCCCGGAGGCGGCGCGGGTCGAGGGAGTGACTATAGCGCTCGAAGTGTATCACGCGATTCGCGATGTCGTGGACGGAGTGCAGGTGGCGACGCCACTGCGCGGCCGGGCCTCGACGCTGGAAGTGCTGGCGGAAGTGCGGGCCTGACGGGCCGGCCCAGCCGCGGCTATCTCGCCCTATCCCTCAGGCGTCCGCGGCGGCCGTAATCTCCGAGTACACGTGATCGATGCGGCGCAGATTCAGGTTGCTCACGTAGACCTTGTCGACTCCCACGTGCCGCAGGGCACGGATCGTGGCAGCGCAGACCTCGGCTGGAGACATCCCGCTCTCGAA
>CAZRRU010000071.1:0-13691 GCA_964602635.1 uncultured Gemmatimonadota bacterium
CAGACCGGCACCGCGACAGGATCGGAGCGCGAACCGAGCGGATGCTCGACGCTGGCTGGGAGGACGAAGTCCGGGCCCTATGGGCGGCCGGACACGGGCCAGACTCGCCGGCCCTCGGCGCGCTGGGGTACTCGGCCGTGGCGGACTGGATGGAGGGCAGGATCTCGCGCGCCGATGCCGTCGCGTGCATCCTTCGGGACACCTGGGGCTATGCCCGGCGTCAGCGCACCTGGCTCCGGCACCAGCTGCCGGCGGACACGGTGCGGCTCGATGCGGCCGAACCGGCGGACCGGCTGGCCGACCGGGTGCTCGAGCTGGCGCGCGGGTCGGGTAGCTCCGGCACGGACGAAATCGAAAGGAAACGATGAAGATCGGGATCGCCTGTTACCCGACGTACGGCGGTTCGGGCGCCGTGGCGACCGAGCTCGGTTTGCAGCTTGCCGAGCGCGGTCACGAGGTGCACTTCATCTCGTACGCGCAGCCGTTCCGGCTCACGACCTTCCGGGACCGGGTGTTCTTCCACGAAGTGGAGGTCCCGCACTATCCCCTGTTCGAGTACCCACCGTACTCGCTGGCCCTGGCCGTCCAGGTGGGCGAGGTCACGCGTCAGCACGGGCTGGATATCCTGCATGCCCACTACGCGATCCCGCATGCGGCCGCCGCGTGGATGGCGGAACAGATGTTGCTTGACGAAGGACATGAGTTGAAGGTCGTTACCACTTTGCATGGCACTGATATAACGCTGGTAGGACAGGACCCGTCATTTTGGGCGATCACCCGGTTCTCAGTCGAGCGATCGGACGGCGTGACGACCGTGTCCGAGTACCTGCGCGACGAGACCTACCGGGCGTTCCGCTGCCGGCGCACGGACATCCGGGTGATCCCGAACTTCATCGATCCCGGCATCTTCAACCGGTTGAAGTACGACTGCCACGCCGCCAGCCTGGCGCCCGGTGGCGAGAAGATCGTGATGCACATCTCGAACTTCCGGAAGGTGAAGCGGGTGGGCGACGTCGTCGGGGCGTTCGCCGGGATACGAAAGTCGGTCAGCGCCCGCCTCGTGATGGTAGGTGACGGACCGGAGCGCGCCCATGCGTACGAAGAGGTCGAACGATACGGCCTCACGGACGAGGTGGTGTTTCTCGGCAAGCTCGAGTCGGTCGCGGAGCTCCTGTCGTGCGCCGACCTGTTCCTGCTCCCGAGTGAGCAGGAATCGTTCGGGCTCGTGGCCCTCGAGGCGATGGCCAGCGGTGTTCCCGTGATCGGAACCAGCGGCTCCGGCTTGGCCGAGGTCGTGGAAGACGGAGTGACCGGGTTCTTGCACCCGGTCGGCGACTTCGAGGCGATGGCCGAGAGCGGGATGCGGCTGCTGACCGATCCAGATCTGTGGACAGAGATGTCTGTGGCAGGCCGGGAGCGGGCGGTGGATCTGTTCCGGGCAGACCGTGTCGTGCCGCAGTACGAGGAGTTCTATGCCGAGATCCTCGACTCGTGAGCATCTGGCAGGCTGCACTGCTCGGCGTCATCCAGGGGCTGACCGAGTTTCTGCCCGTTTCCAGCAGCGGACACCTGGTCCTGTCGCAGGCACTGCTCGGGCTCGAGATGCCAGGCGTGACGTTCGAGGTCGTGGTCCACATGGCAACGCTGTGCGCCGTGCTGTGGGTGTATCGTTCGCGCGTGGCATCGCTCGCGATCGGAGCGCTGCGCGGTCAGCGAGAGGCCTGGGTGTACATCGGGCTGCTCGTTCTCGCGTCGATCCCCGCCGCGGTAGCGGGGATCGGCGGAGAGGACTTCTTCAAGTCGATGTTCGGACGCCCGGTGTGGGCGGCGTTCTTCCTGGTCGTCACCGGATTCATCGTCTGGTCGATTCACATCACCGCGCCGCATGCCACGAAGCAGCAGCCCGGTCCCAGAGCGGCATTCGGGATTGGCCTTGCACAGGCGCTGGCGATCCTGCCCGGGATCTCGCGTTCCGGCTCGACGGTGGCCGCAGGAGCGGCCCTCGGAATCGACGCCGTGAAGGTGGCCGAATTCTCTTTTCTGATGTCGGTCCCCGCCATCCTGGGCGCGGGACTTCTGCAGGCGGGCGAGATTGGCGCGACGGCCGGTTCAGGGGGAACCGCTGCGCTCGTGATTGGCTTCGCAACGGCACTGGTCGCCGGTGTAGCCGCGATCCACCTGTTCGTGAAGATGCTCGAGCACCGGACGTTCCACTGGTTCGCCGTGTACTGCTGGGTCGTGGGCTTGGCGTACCTCGTGGCCGCCTGGATCGTGCCGAGTCTTCGATGAGCGAGCCGCAGATGCATGCCCGGTTCGGCGAAGCGCTGAGCGTTGAAGCGCTGATCGACGCGGCGCTGGCCGAAGACCTTGGCACGGGAGACGTGACGAGCCGGTGGACCGTCCCGGCAGGTGCCGCCGGAGAGGCAGATATCGTCGCCAAGGCGGCGGGCGTCGTGGCGGGCGTGGAGGTGGCTGCCGACGTATTTCGGCGCTTCGACCCGCGGCTCGAGCTCGAGGTCGACGTGGAGGACGGCGACACTGTCGTCCCGGGTGACCGCGTCCTCAGGGCGACCGGCTCGCTGGAATCGATTCTCGGGGCCGAGCGCACGGCGTTGAATTTCCTCGGCCGCCTGTCCGGTATCGCCACCGCAGCACGTCGATTCGTCGATTCGCTGGAAGGCACGGGCTGCCGGGTGCTGGACACCCGCAAAACGACGCCGGGCTGGCGAACTCTCGAGAAGCAGGCCGCGGCTTCGGGCGGCGCGGTGAATCATCGCGCGGGCCTGTACGACATGGTGCTGATCAAGGAAAATCACATCCGGGCTGCGGGCGGGGTGACCGAAGCGCTGGCCGCGGCGATCGCCCCCGCTCGCCGGGCGGGCCTCGAAGTGGAGATCGAGGTCACGGACCTCGCTGAACTGGACCAGGCGCTGGCCGGGGACGCGGCCGACGCGCGGCCCGACCGGATCCTGCTCGACAACATGTCGATCGATCAGCTGGAACACGCCGTGGCCCGGGTCCGGGCACTGGCGCCGCCCCGCCCGCTGCTCGAAGCGTCGGGCGGTGTTACGCTGGAGACCGCACATCAGATTGGGGCGACCGGCGTCGACTTTCTCTCCGCCGGCGCGATCACCCATTCGGCCCCGGCACTCGACCTTTCGCTACAGGTACGGCAGGCATGAGCAACAAGTCCGAACCGACGCAGGATTATCCGACCGAGAGCCAGCTCCGGGAACTGTGGTCCCGGGACAATGTGCACGTGCTGGACTCGGTCGAGTCGACTAACGACGCGGCGAAACAGCTGGCCGAGGATGGCGCGCCGGACGGCACGATCGTGCTCGCGCGCGAGCAGACGAAGGGCCGGGGGCGGGCGGGACATGCCTGGCATTCGCCGCGTGATGGAGGCGTGTACCTGAGCATCGTCTACCATCCCCGTGACCTGTCCCATCCCGCGCCCCTGGTAATCCTGGCCGGGCTGGGGATCGTGGAGGAGCTGGAACGCTCCTTCCCGGGACTGAGGCCGATGTTGAAGTGGCCGAACGACTTGATGGTCGGAGACGGCAAGTTCGGGGGCCTGCTGGCCGAGGCAGCGTGGAGCGACGCGGCGCCGCGCTACCTCGTGGTCGGGGCCGGGGTCAACGTGCGACCGCTAGGCCGAAAGGCCCCGAAGGACGTGCGTTCCGGGGGAACGGCGCTCGACGATCACCTCGAGCAGCCGGCCGGCCTGGTCGAGGTCGCCGCTGCCGTCGTGCGAGGGCTGGAGGCGCACCTGTCGCACCCTGAACCGGTTCTTACGGCTGCACTGCTCACCGAGCTGGATCGGCACGACTGGTTGCGGGACCGGAGAGCCCGGCTGACCTCTCCGAGCGCCGAGGAGGGGGAGTCACAGGGGACGTCCGGAGTGTGCGTCGGGATCGCGCCCGACGGAGCGCTCCTGTTCCGACCGGACCGCGGAGCTCTGAGGCGAGTCCAGGCCGGTACGGTAACGGCCGAGTGAGGGAGGCGACGTGATTCTTGCGATCGACATCGGCAACACCGAGACGATGCTCGGCCTGTTCGACGGCTTCGAGGTGGGCGACAGCTGGCGGCTGTCCACCGAGCGGCACCGGACCGGTGACGAATTGTCCCTCCAGGTGAGCGCGCTGCTCGCGTCCCGGGCCGAGGGCGTGGCGCCGCCGGAACGGATCGTCGTGGCCTCCGTCGTTCCCGCGCTCGACCGCTCGTGGGACGACGCGGCGGTCCGCCTCGGACTGCCGTTGCTGCGGATCGACTGGCGCACGGAACTGCCGATCCGTCTCGAAGTGGACGAGCCGCACTCGGTCGGTGCCGACCGGATCGTCAACACGTTGGCCACGTCCTGCCTGTTCGGTCGGGACACGATCGTGGTCGATCTCGGGACTGCCACGACATTCGATTGCATCACGGCCGACGGATCGTTTCTCGGCGGCGTGATCTCGCCCGGGCCGCGCGCCGGGATCGACCGACTCCATACGCTGAGTTCGAAGCTGCCCTCGGTCCAGATCGCCTCTCCTGACCGGGTGCTCGGCCGGAACACGGTCGAAGCTTTGGAATCAGGGGTCTTCTATTCAATCGTCGAAGCAATCGACGGAATCGTCGGCCGACTGATCGACGAGTGGGGCCCGCAGGACCCGCTGGTGATCGCGACCGGGGGACTCGCCGGACTCGTCGCGCCTCACTGCCGGCGCGTGCATGAAGTCGACCCGTACCTGACACTGAAGGGGATCGTGTGCGCCGACCAACACCTCGCAGCCACCGCAGGAGATCGAGCATGACCGTCCGGGTGCGGAAGTCAGCACTGGTCGGGGCCCTGGCCTTGCTTGTCACGCCGATCCCGGCGCTCAGTCAATCGTCCGACTCGGCGCAAAGCGCGATCGGGGCGGACGGCATGGACGCCACGGCCGGCGTCGCAGGAATAGCCGGCTTCCGGGCTGAAGCGGTGGAGGACCAGCGTGAGTACGAGCGCGCGCTGCGCAGGGCCATTGACCCTGACACCGTTGCGAGGTTTGCGCGAGGCCTGTCGAACCGATCGCACATGGCGGGCACGCCCGGCCAGCGTGCGACACGCGACTCGGTCATGGTGTGGCTCACGGCCGCCGGGCTCGAAGTCGGCTACGACAGCCTCGTCCTGTACATGCCGCAGCCGATCGAAGTGTCAGTGGCGCGGGTGTTTCCGACCCTGGTCGAATTCGATCTGACGGAGCCCCCGATCCCGGAGGACCCGTCGACCCGGTTCGACGTCGTGCCCGCGTTCCACGCCTACTCGGGTTCCGGGACCGTCGAGGCCGAAGTCGTGTTCGTGAACTACGGCCTTCCCGCCGACTACCAGGTGCTCGACTCGCTGGGCGTATCGGTCGAGGGGCGCGTAGTGCTCGCCCGCTACGGCCGCAGCTTCAGAGGGATCAAGGCGCGCGAGGCGGAGCGGCGCGGCGCGGCCGCGGTGCTGCTGTACAACGATCCCGCGGGCGACGGCTTCGTCAAAGGCGAAGTGTACCCGGAAGGCCCGATGCGGCCGGAGACCGGCCTGCAGCGGGGCAGCATCCTGAATTCCGACGGCGATCCCTCGACCCCGACCGGGCCCTCACTGCCCGGGGCGGCCCGGGTGCCGGAGTCCAGGATGGTGGGTGTGTCGCGAATTCCTGTCGTGCCGATCGGCTATGGTGCGGCCGCCGAGTTGTTCCGCCCGCTCGAGGGGCCGGAAGCCCCGGAGGGCTGGCAGGGCGGGCTCGCTCTCACGTATCACATCGGCCCGGGACAGACTGTGGCCCGAGTCCACGTACGCATGGAGCAGGGCGAGCCGGCGTACCGGGCGGCGTTCAACACGATCGCGGCGGTGCGGGGAAGCGAATGGCCGGATGAGTGGGTGATCGCCGGTGGTCATCGCGACTCGTGGGGGCCGGGCGCGACAGACAACGTGAGCGGCACGTCCAGCGTGCTCGCCGCGGCCCGTGCCTTCGCGGAGCTGGCGGAGCAGGGATTCCGGCCCCGGCGGACCGTCGTGTTCGCGACGTGGGATGCCGAAGAGTGGGGAATCATCGGGTCGATCGAGTGGGTCGAAGCACACGAGGAGCGCCTGCGCGGCTCGGTGGTGGCCTACGTGAACCAGGACGGGGCCGTGTCAGGCGCCAGGTTTGGCTCGTCAGCCGCGCCAGAGCTGGCCGGCCTCGTGCGCGAGGTTGCAGCCGACGTTGCCGACCCGGCGTCTGGCCGGCCGCTGATCGACGTATGGCTCGATCGCGTCAACGAGCCGCTGGCAGCTGATGAGCAGCTCACCGAGCCGCCGGTGGGCACGATGGGTGGCGGATCCGACCACAAGGGGTTCTACCTGCGGCTCGGAATTCCGGCAGCGGGCTTCGGCTTCGGGGGGCAGGGGGGCGTCTACCACTCGATGTACGATACGCCCTCGTGGATGGAGCGCTTCGGCGATCCCGGCTACCGCTATCATGCGGCCGCGGCCCGGATGACCGCTATGACGATGGCGCGGCTGGCCAACGCAGACGTGCTGCCGTACGACCATGCGGCGCTGGCCGCCTGGGTGCGCCGTGAGCTCGGAACGCTGTCGGATGCGGCGAACGAGTTGCTGCGGGTAGCAGGCGCAGGGGCGGATCCGACGGCCGGCGTGATGGATGCTCCGGAACCGACAGCGGACTCGGGAGCCGGTATTCGCGCCGCGTTGGCCGAGGCGATCGTGGCGGCGGACGAGATGGAGGCCGAGGCGCGCGCGTTTATTGGGGCTCGAGAGGATCGACTGGCCCAGGGTCAGATCGACCATGGGTCCACGCAGCGGGTTAACGAGTCCCTGCGTCGGGTAGGCCAGGAGCTTGCTCCCGCGGCGAGCGCGGCCGGGCAATGGAGCCGGAACATGACCGTGATTTCCGATCCCGACAACGGGTATTCCGCGCTCACGCTTCCGGCGGCGCGCCTGGCGCTGCGCAGCGGTGATCTGCCGGGCGTGGAGCGGGCGCTTGAGGAGCTTGCGGATGGACTTCGCGGCGCCACGGATCGGATCCGGGACGCCGCGACAGCGTTGGGTGAGCCGGCCTCCTCCGACCGCTAAGGGCGGAGGAAGTCGGCGGTAGTTCACGCCTTTCGGTCGCTGACTACCTGACTTCTTTGATCGAATTCAGCTTGTCACGCACCTTCTCGGCGTCCGAGGGGCTGACCAGTCGAAGAATTCCGTATCCCACCACCAGTACCAGTGCGACCTTGACGGCGATGATGAGCAGAGGCATCAGGACCCCGAACAGCAGGCTGAGTACCGTCATCCCCACCAGGCCGAGCACAAGCAGCGTAATGATAGCGCGAGCCATGTCTTCCTCCCCATTTTTCGAACCTCACGGGCAGGCCCTCCGACGAAGGGCGCGCGCCCGGCATAATTCATCTTTCACACTCTCATACGGCTCGACGAGCGATCCGGTTTCACTCCTGCCGCGGCGTGCCAGCCTGACAGGCGGCGCGCCGGAACGGCAGGGGGACTGCCGCGTCGACTGGCCCAAACCCTCGATTCACCTCAGGAATCGGGTGTTTTGGGCCGATTTCGGTTGGCACGGTGCGTGCGTTGGGAGCCGCGCAGGGAGGCGTTGCCTTGACGGGCAGAGACGCACCCGTATTTTTTGGCCCGTGTGATTAGCACTCGAAAACAGAGAGTGCTAACAAAGCCGAATCGCCGGCAAGATTATCTGGGTTCGTTTCGAGGAGTGAATGAACATGGCAAAAGTGAAGATCAAGCCCCTCGCCGACCGTATCGTCGTCGAGCCGCTGGAGGAGACCGAGGAGATGCGCGGTGGTCTCTACATTCCCGACACGGCGAAGGAAAAGCCGCAGCAGGGAACCGTGGTCGCAGTCGGACCCGGCCGCCGCACCGACAAGGGCGAGCTGCTCAAGGTCGAGATCAACACCGGTGACAGGGTCCTGTACGGGAAGTACTCCGGGACCGAGGTGACCGTGGATGGCAATGACTACCTGATCGTCAAGGAATCCGACGTCCTCGCGGTGCTCGGCTAATACCAGCCGACCGTATGCGCTGACATCCCGGACCACGCACTTAAGAGGAGTATCCGAATATGGCTAAGGACCTGGAGTTCAACACCGAGGCGCGCGCGCGTCTCAAGAAGGGCGTCGACAAGCTCACAGCGGCGGTCAAGGTGACGCTTGGCCCGAAGGGCAGAAACGTCATCATCGAGAAGAAGTTCGGCAGCCCGACGATCACCAAGGACGGCGTGACGGTGGCGAAGGAAGTCGAGCTCGAGGATCCGATCGAGAACCTCGGCGCGAAGATGGTGAAGGAAGTCGCGACCAAGACGTCCGACAACGCCGGCGACGGCACCACCACGGCCACCGTGCTGGCGCAGGCGATCTATGCCGAGGGCCTGAAGAGCGTCACCGCCGGTGTGAACCCGATGGCGCTGAAGCGCGGCATCGATGCCGCCGTCCTGGAGGTCGTGGACCACCTGGCCGGCATGGCCGTGAAGACGACGGGCAAGAAGGAAATCGCCCAGGTCGCGTCGATCTCGGCGAACAGCGATGCCGTGATTGGCGACCTGATCGCCGACGCGATGGAGAAGGTCGGCAAGGACGGCGTGATCACGGTCGAGGAGGCAAAGGGTCTCGAGACCACGCGGGAGACGGTCGACGGCATGCAGTTCGACCGCGGCTACCTGTCCCCGTACTTCGTTACGGATCCGGACAAGATGGAAGCCATACTCGACGACCCGATGATCCTGATTCACGACAAGAAGATCTCGTCGATGAAGGACCTGCTTCCGGTCCTCGAGAAAGTCGCCCAGATGGGCAAGCCCCTCGTGATCATCTCCGAGGACGTCGAGGGCGAGGCGCTCGCGACGCTGGTGGTTAACAAGCTGCGCGGCACGCTCAAGGTCTGCGCCGTGAAGGCACCCGGGTTCGGTGACCGGCGCAAGCAGATGCTGCAGGACATCGCGATCCTGACGGGCGGACAGGTAATCAGCGAGGAGCTCGGCTTCAAGCTGGAGAACGCCGTCGCCTCCGATCTCGGATCTGCGAAGCGCATCGTGATCGACAAGGACGACACGACGATCGTCGACGGGGCCGGTGACACCGACGCCATCAAGGGCCGGATCAGCGAAATTCGCGTCGCGATCGACAAGACCACGTCTGACTACGACGCCGAGAAGCTGCAGGAGCGTCTGGCGAAGCTGGCCGGCGGCGTAGCCGTGATCAACGTCGGCGCTGCGACCGAGACGGAGATGAAGGAGAAAAAGGCCCGTGTCGAGGACGCGCTGCATGCGACCCGCGCGGCCGTCGAGGAAGGCATCGTGCCCGGAGGCGGCGTGGCGCTGCTGGCGGCACAGAAGTCGCTCGACAAGTTGAAGCGCGACGATCCCGAGGAGATGATCGGCGTGCAGATCGTGCGTCGCTCGCTCGAGGAGCCGCTGCGGCAGATCGCGCAGAACGCTGGGGCCGAGGGCTCGATCGTGGTCGAGAGGGTCCGCGAGAAGGGCACCAAGAACTTCGGCTACAACGCCGCGACGGATAAGTACGAGGACCTGGTGAAGTCCGGAGTCATCGATCCGACCAAGGTCACGCGGACGGCGCTGCAGAACGCGGCCTCGATCGCCGGCCTGCTGCTCACCACGGAAGCCGTCGTGGTGGATCAGCCGGAAGACACTCCGATGCCTGCGATGCCGGGTGGCGGGGATATGGGTGGTATGTACTAAACGACATCTTTGGGGAGTCCGGCCGCGTACGCGGAGGCTTCTCCTGGGAGTCCGACCGCGTAGGCGGGGCTTCGCGAACTGCCGTCGCTTCGCGACTAGAGGTTCGCTTCGCTCCCGCCTACGCGGACGGACCTCGAAGATGTCCCAGCAGCAAGTTGGAAACGGGGAAGCCCGGCCAGTTGGCCGGGCTTTCTTGCTTCACGGGCGGCCCGACTCAGTCGTCCAGGCCGTACTCCTTCATCTTCCGCCACAGGGTGGTGCGGCTCATGCCGAGCATGCGGGCGGCGCGTTCGCGGTGTCCGTCGGCGGCGTCGAGCGCGGCTGCGATCGCTGTGCGCTCTGCCTGTGCATCTCCCGCTGCGCTGTAGCGAATCTCGTCGGTGGTTCCGTTGCTACCCGACGTCGCACTGTCACGGATCTCCGGGGGCAGGTGCTCGACCCCGATCGGCGCTCCCTCCGAGCGAATCGCCGCCGACTCCACGACTCCGAGAAGCTCGCGCACGTTTCCAGGCCAGTCCCAGGCGCGCAGCAGGCGCATCGCGGCAGGCGTGAACCCCTCCGGCGTCGGGACCCGGGAGCGAGAGCGCAGCCGCTCGAGGGCTGACTCGACGAGGAGCGGGATGTCTCCATGTCGCTCACGCAGGGGAGGGAGGACGATCGGGAACACGTTCAGACGGTAGAACAGGTCGTCCCGGAACCGGCCGGCGGTGGCCTCCTCGCGCAGGTCGCGGCGTGTGGCCGCGACGACCCGGACATCGACCCGGACCGGGCGGCTCGCACCGACTGGCGTGACCTCGCGCTCCTGCAGCACCCGAAGCAGACGCTGCTGCAGACGCTGGCTCATGTCGCCGACCTCGTCGAGCAAGATCGTGCCGCCCTCGGAGGCGCGGAACAGGCCCTCGCGGTCTGCGGCGGCGCCGGTAAACGAGCCCTTCACGTGTCCGAACAGTTCGGACTCGAGCACGCCCTCGGCGAGACCCGCACAGTTCACGGCGAGGAATGGACCCGAGGCGCGGTCCGACTGATCGTGGATGGCGCGGGCGACGAGTTCCTTACCCGTGCCGGTTTCGCCGGTGACCAGTACCGTGGCGTCGGAGGGGGCCACCCGGTGCACGGCCTCGAAAACTGCCTGCATCGCCTCCGAGCGGCCGACCATCCCCAGCGAGCTGAATTCATCCCAGGCGGCGGGTCGGCGTTCGAGCAACTCCCGGACCTTCCGGCTGAGGAGATCCGGATCGACGGGCTTGGTGAGGAAATCGTCGGCGCCGAGCTGCAGCGCCTCGACTGCCGTCTGGATTGTCCCGAACCCGCTGATCATCAGGATGGGGACCCGTTCCCCGCGCAGTCGGAGCGCCTCCAGCACGCCGAGCCCTCCGATCCTGGGCATCCGAACGTCGAGCAGCACGAGATCCACGGGGGCCTCGGCCATCTGCTCGCCGGCCTCTCTGCCTCCCGCGGCTGTGGCGACTTCGTGACCGTCCTGGCGCAGCAGCTCGGCCGTCGAAATGCGGAACGCCCGGTCGTCGTCGACGAGCAGAATGCGTGCGGGCCGGGAGGCGCTCATCCTGGCGCGTCCCCTGCGGGTGCCACCGGGATCTCCAGCCGGAAGAGCGCTCCGGGCTCGTCGGTACGATTCTGGGCGACCAGGACTCCGCCGTGCGCGCGGACGATTCCCTCGGCGACGAACAGGCCCAGGCCGACGCCTCGTACCTCGCCCTTCGTCGTGAAGAACGGGTCGAAGATGTGCGGCAGGATCTCGTCCGGGATGCCGGTTCCGCGGTCAGCGATCTCAACCGCGATGCGCCCGTCGTCTGCCTCGATCCCGATTTCGATCGCCCCGCCGTCCGGCATCGCCTCCTGGGCGTTCTGGACCAGGTTGATCAGGACCTGCTTCAGGGCATCCGGAGAGATCGATGCATGCGTGGAATTGGTCGCTCCGGAGACGCTGACCGGCCAGCGCTCGCCCTGCGCGCCTGCTCCCATCAGAGCCGCCACCTGTTCGGTGACCTCGGCCACATCGCACTCGGTCGCGTCGGGGTCGAGCGGTCGATTCAGGTCGAGCAGGCCCTCGGCGAGTTCGTGCATACGCGCCAGCTCGCCGATCGCGAGCTTGGTGAACACCCGGCCCTCAGGGTCTTCCGCCAGGCGCCGGTCCAGCACCTCCAGGCAGTTGCGGATGCTGGCGACCGGGTTGCGGATCTCGTGGGCCAGCTCGGCGACCAGCCTGCCGCTCGCCGCAAGGCGGTCGCGCTGGATCAACTCTCCCTGCAGCGCCTGCAGTCGCTCCTGCTGCTCCGCCAGCTCGAGATTGGCCGCCTCGAGCTGTTCGAGTCGCGTCGCCAGGGCGTCGCGCATCTCGGAAAAGCTGCGGGCGACACGGTCAACATCGGAAAGGGCGGAGCGGGGCACCGGGGCCTGGAAGTCGCCGCCCGCGAGGCGCTCCGACGCCTCCGCCAGCGCGCCGACCGGCCGCGCCGCGGCTCCCGCGACCAGCGTCCCGAGGAGCAGCGCGAACAGGAGCGCCAGGCCGAGGGCCACGAGCGCGCCGCGGTGCAGGCGCGGCAGGATGGCGAGCGCGGTGTCCGCGTTGCGGGCGAACAGAACCCGTCCGGACTCGTCGAGCGCCTCGCAGGCGACCCACCAGCGGCTTCCGTCCGCCAGCAGGACCTCCTCCACCTCGGTTCGCTCCCCGTAGACGGCCGTGATCGCGGAGGCGAGATCCGGGTCGAGCGTCGATGCCGTGACGCTTCCATCGGTCCGCACGACCACCACCTCGGACCGGGTGAGACCGGAAAGAGCCGCGGCCCCGGTCTCGTCCAGGGACTCGTAGACGCCGGCCGCGCCGAGCCAGGTGTCTCCGTCCATCACGGGTGCGAGAGCGATCTGCGCCGGCCCGTCGTCCGCGGCGACGAACGACACCGGCATCTCGCCAATTCGGGTCGCGTCGATGAGCTCCGGGTCCGGCATCGGGCCGGCCCACGCTTCGTTTCCGGGAGCGGGGACGACGACTACCTTTTCCCGCTCGTCGAATTTCGCGTCTTCCGCGGCACGCACGGCAGCGGCGGCGTCACCGTCCCGAATCCCGGCCACCACATCGGGCACCGCGGCGAGGTCCTTGGCGTGCATCATCAGCGCGTCCGAGCGCGCAGCATTCCGGTCCGCGATGACGCGCGGAGCGACGGCGAGCTCCTCCCGTGCCGCCCGCTCGAGCTCCGCCTCGAGTCTCCGGTCGAGCAACACGCCCGCAGGAACGAAGGCGACGAGCAGGACGCCTCCGAGCAGGAGCAGCAGTGCCGGTTGCAGTGAGATCTTCATGAGCGGAGGAAGCTAGGTCGGGGTTCGTGAACGAGCCAGACTCCGGCCGACAGGATTCCGCGAGGGGAGATCGGGGAGACGCCCGTCCGGCGGCGCCTCCCCTGCGAATCTCCCCTGCGCGAGATCCCGGCGTTCAGTCGAGACGCTCGATCGTGATCCGGGCAACCGGACCGGTCCAGCCGTGCAGGCCGGCCAGGAGGTCCACGCCGCCGGCGACGCCCGCGTGGTGCGTGATTACGCCGTTTTCGGCCAGCGCCGGGTTGCTGGTTCCGGAGCCCGGGTCCGTGCTCGCCACTCCCGTGAGCGGCGGGCAGGGTGGCACGATGTCGGCGAAGTCCTCGGTGTTGATCTCCGTACCCGCGTCGTAGCCACTCGCCATGTACGCGGCGCTCGCGCCGACCTGGTTCGGCAGCTTGATGGCGTCGAGACCCGTGAAACCATCGTTGGTGCAGATGAGCATGGAGACGAACGAGAAGAACTGGGCCCCGTTCTCGGCTTCGATCTCGAAGGTCACGGACTGGCCAGGCATGACCGGCGGCGGATCGCCCGCGACGGCCACGACCACGTTCGACACGTGCTTGTTCCCGTCGAGCGCGTCCAGGAGCGGTCCCAGGTTCCCGTTCTCTGCGATCTCCTTCACCTCGTAGCTCGCGGCCTCACCGG
>CAZRRU010000072.1:0-9592 GCA_964602635.1 uncultured Gemmatimonadota bacterium
AATCGCGTGCCATGCACGGTGGACGTGCTGAGCAGCAGGATGTCACGCAAAGTTCGCCTCCATCCGGTTCGGGTGTAGCGCCGTCATGCGCCGGTCACCTGTCGGTGGCGGAAACGTATAGGCTCCCGCCGGTGCTTGCGAGGCGGCGGGTGCCCCATTCTGTTAGGGCCCATGCAGGAGATGACGGTTTCCCCGCACGACACGACCGAACTGGCCGCGTCATTTCTCCAGACGGCGATCACGTTCGGGCTCGTGATGGTCTGTGCCTACCTGTACGCCCGCTACAGGAAACCGTATTTCGCCATCTGGGCGCTGGCCTGGCTGCTCTACTCCGTGCGCCTCATCATCATCATCGCTTTCCTGGTCACCGAGATCTGGGGGCTGTTGTACTGGCACCAGGTATTCACGGGGTGGACGGCACTCGCCTTCCTGTGGTCGGCGCTGGTGTTCTCGCAGCGGCTCGAGTGGCGACGCGTGTACTGGGTGCTCGTCCTCTTCCCTCCACTCTGGTCGTACTTCGCGATTTACCGTCTCGACAACTTCTTCCTCGCGGCCGGGCCGGCCGTCGTCTTCCTGAGCGTGGCCACGCTGTGGACGGGCGTGATCCTGTGGAGGCACCACCGGCAAATCGGATCTCTGCCGGCGGCCCTGATGGCGTGGGCGTTCTTCCTGTGGAGCCTGCATCACCTGGACTATCCCTTCCTCCGAGCACGCGGCGCGTGGAATCCCTGGGGCTACTACCTAGACATCGTATTCGAGCTGGCGATAGGCACGGCGATCCTGCTGCTCGTAGTCGAGGACCAGTACCGGGGCCTGTCGGTTCTTTCCGCGCTGTCAGGTGATCTGCAGAGCGGCAGGGGAGAGGACGAGGTACTGGATGCGCTGCTCGCCCGGCCTCTGACCCTTCCCGGCGTGCGGGGAAGTGCCATGTACCTGTTGTCGGTCGGAAAGGTCGTGCGAGGCGTCGGGGTGTGCGCCGCCTGGGAAGGATCGAGTCCTTCGGGGGCAGCCCGGGCCGCCGTCGGCCGCGTGATCGAAACGGGACAGCCCGAGGTGATGCGCGGATGGTCGGAGGAGTTCGGGGGCGAGACCCGCCCGTATGTGGCGGCGCTGCCCGTATTCCTGGGAGACGAGGTGAAAGGCGCCCTGCTGGTCGTGGGCAGCGCGCAGGATCCGCTCGCGGTCCTGGACAATCGGTTTCTCGTCGCGCTCGGGCACCAGGTGGGAGCGGCGCTGGCGAACGCCGATCTCGTGCGGCGATTGGAGGACCGTACCGCCGACCTGGAACGTCTCGCGGCCCGCATGGTGGAACAGCACGAAGAAGAGCGTCGCCGCCTGTCCCGCGAGTTGCACGACGAGAGCGCGCAGGTGTTCGCCGCCGTGAAGCTGCAGCTCGGGCTGCTCAGGGAGTCAGCCACGCCGGCTCAGGAGCCGGCGCTGGATATGGCGGTCGATCTCGTCGGATCGGGAAT
This sequence comes from uncultured Gemmatimonadota bacterium, assembly GCA_964602635.1. Taxonomy (GTDB): domain Bacteria; phylum Gemmatimonadota; class Gemmatimonadetes; order Palauibacterales; family Palauibacteraceae; genus Benthicola. Next base: position 1,473 of record CAZRRU010000072.1, read on the forward strand.
CCGGAGCATCCGAAACGTGGCGCGCGACCTCAGGCCGTCACTGCTGGACGATCTCGGCGTCAGGCCCGCGCTGCAGGCGCTGGCGGACGACTTCGAGGCCAAGACGGGGATCGCGACGATCCTCGCGGTCCCGGGAAGCCTGCCCGCCCTGTCGCACGAGGCGGAGTTGGCCCTGTATCGCACGATGCAGGAAGGGTTGTCGAACGTGGCGCGGCACTCGGGGGCCTCGGAGGTTTCCGTGACGCTGGTAAGACGCGACGGTGAGCTCGAGCTTAGCGTGAAGGACGACGGACAGGGACTCGGCGAGGCGGAGGGCGCCGAGGAGCATCTCCGATCGCGCATGGGAGTCCTGGGGATGCGCGAGCGGGTGGCACCCCTGGGCGGTACAGTGGAGCTGTCGGACCCGGACGCGGGCGGAGTCGAGCTGGTGATTCGTCTCCCGGTCGCGGTTCCCGGTGATTCCACGCCGGGACGCCAGGAGAGAACGGAATGAGCGACTCGAAGATTCGCATACTGCTGGCCGACGATCACGCTCTGGTGCGCGAGGGGATCAGACGAGTGCTCGAGGAAGACCCCGAGTTCGAGGTCGTAGCCGAAGTGGGGGATGGAGAAGAGGCTGTTTCCCAGGCGCGGGAGCACCGGCCGGACGTCGCGGTCGTGGACATCACCATGCCGCTGGCATCGGGTTTCGAGGTCACGGCCCGCCTCCAGTCCGAGGTGCCCTCGACGCGCGTCCTCATCCTGAGCATGCACGACGACGCCGAATACGTCATGCGAGCCGTTCGGGCCGGCGCCCGGGGATACCTGTTGAAGGACGAGGCCGGACCGTCGCAGCTGCGAGAAGCCGTGCGGGCCGTCCACTCCGGGAGCTCCTTCTTCACGTCTGCCGTCACCGCCAGACTGGCCGCCGGGCTGCGGGGAGACGAGGGAGAGAGACCGGGACCCGGGCTGGACGTACTCACGGCCCGCGAGCTGGATGTGCTCAAGGGCATAGCGGCCGGCCAGAGTAACAAGCAGATCGCCGCGCAGCTCGGGATCAGCCGCCGGACCGTGGAGAGCCACCGTGAGAGCCTGATGCGGAAGCTGGACATCCGAACGGTGGCGGGCCTCACACGTTTCGCCCTGGATGCCGGGCTGCTCGACGACGCGGCCCCGTACTAGCCAGCCGAGCCGTACCATCGCTTTCGTGGGATAAAGTGTCCCATCCCGTATAATTCCGGACCACTTTTCAGTACAATTGCGAATTTTCGTCCCATCGGCCCGCCGGTAACGTACTCCCACGCTCTCCTTTGAGGCCGGCGGAGAGGCCGATTTGGTCGCTCCGCCGGCAGAAACAGGACCCCCCCAAGGGCGTTACTGGAGGTAACAGTGTTTAACTCACCCGCTCTCGCGGCGGGAGGTCTTCGCGGAGTGGTCTTCTTCGCGCTCCTTCTCGCCGTACCAGAGTCTGTCTTTTCGCAGGAAACTCCCGAAGCAGAGCCTGACAGTGCCGCCGCCGAGCCGGTCGTCATGCAGCCCATCGCCGTCACGGCCACCCGGGATCCCAAGGAGTTGTTCGTCATCGCTGCGCCCATATCAGTGCTCGATACGGTGGCGCTGCGCGCGATCTCTCCCAACACGGCGTCTGACATCCTCAAAGGGCTGCCAGGCGTCGACGTCAATGGCGTGGGCACCAACCAGACGAGGCCTACGATTCGCGGCCAGCGCGGGCAGCGGATCCTCCTCCTGGAGGACGGACTGCGGCTGAACAATGCCCGCCGGCAGCAGGACTTCGGTGAGCTTCCCGCGATCGTGGACGTGAACAACGTGTCGCAGGTGGAAGTGGTCCGCGGCCCGGCCTCGGTGCTGTACGGCACGGATGCGATCGGCGGCGTGGTGAACCTGCGGACGTCGGACGTGCCCTCCCTGAGCGGTGGCGACAGGTACGGCGGCCGAGTGACGTTCCTGTACCGGGACGAGGGCGAGCAGCTGCGTCCGACCGTGGACCTGTTCGGGCGGATCGGAAAGGTGGGGTTCAGAGGCACCGCCTCCTACCGGAACGCGAAGAACTACTTCGCGCCCTCGGGCAGCTTCGGCGACATCACGCTGGACGACGAGACCGAGGTCAACGACACCGGCGTTGAGGATCAGAACTACAGCCTGCTGCTCGACTACAGCTTCAGCGAGGACCAGAACCTGTTCGTCAAAGGCGAATACTACAACGCCAAGGACGCTGGATTCGGGTATGTGTCCAACGACGACCTGGGCACACCGGACGACGTATCCATCGTCATCCAATACCCCGACCAATCCGTCGGGAAGGTGACCGCCGGATACCGGGCCCAGGACCTGAGCTGGGGCATCGCGGACCGGCTCGACGTCAGCGGCTTCTACATGAACAACGAACGGGAGCTGGTGCAGAACATCGGGATTCCGGACTTGTTCGGCCCTGGATCGGGAGTGACTCTCGGAATCAACTCCATGAATTACACCGATATCTCGAGTGTCGGCACGCGGGCTGAGGCCGCGAAGCTGCTGGGCGGCAAACACCTCCTTACCTACGGGTTGGACTTCTATCACGACGATTCAGAGAACACCGACCTGACCATCAGTACACTCACTGGAGCGCCGTTCCCCACCGAGCCGGAAGTCGACAACACGCCGAACGTGCCGAACGCGACCTACAACCGGTTCGGCGTCTTCGCACAGGCCGATTTTCAGATCGCACGCAAGTTCTCGCTGGTCGCCGGGGCCCGCTGGCAGAACGTTCGTTCCGAGACGAAGCCGACCGAGAACCTGGACGACCCGCTCGTGGTCGGGATCACGAACAACGCGCAGACGGTCGTGGCGTCCGCCAACGTCCTGTGGGAGGTACTCCCGTCGCTCAACCTGGTAGGGACGGTGGGTCGCGGGTTCCGCGCGCCGAACATCATCGAGCTGTACTTCAACGGGCCGACTCCCGAAGGTTCAGGTTACCTGATCCCGAACACGAACCTCGAATCCGAGACCAGCCTCAACATCGATCTCGGCGTGAAGTACTCGCGCCGGAACGTGTCGTTCGAGGCCTTCGTATTCCGCAACGATATCCGGAACGGGATCCGGATCACTGCCGTGCCGGACTCCGCGATCAGCGAACTCGACGTGTTCCAGAACCAGAACTTCGGCGAGCTCCTGTACCGGGGCCTCGAAGTGGGCGGCCAGTGGGCTCCGATCGTGGGCCTGCAGGTGGGTGCCGGCTTCAGCTTCCTCGATGCCGAGGACGTACTGGACGAGAACAGTCCGATCGCGGACAGCTACCGAACGCGACTGAACGGCGATGTCACGTACCGCCGGCCCAGCGGTCAATGGTGGGCATCGTACGACTTCCGATTCCAGGGAGAGAGCACCATCTGCACCGACACGAACGATGTCTGCAAGGCTCAGGTGGTGCAGCCGGCCGTCGGCTACGTGCTTCCGTCGTTCAACGTTCACAGCGTCAGGGCCGGTGTTCGGATCGCGCAGATCGGACGCACTTCTCACTACCTCACGGCGAGCCTGGAGAACTTCACGGACGCACTATACGCGGAGTTCTCGAATGCCACGTTCTTCCGGCCGCAACCGCGGAGGACTTTCCTGATCGGGTGGACCTCGACGTTCTGAGTCGGGCGACCGTCGAAAGAACAGCGCGAAGCGGGCTCCACGGCGTGTGGGGCCCGTTTTCGTTTGACGACCCGGCCACCGCGGGAATAGTGTGGCCCGGTACCTTTCGGCAACCGGCCGCGTAATCGGCGACGGTTGCCGCCAGCGCCACACTCACACGAGGCGGCACCAGACCCGTGAGCGCCTTCGTCGGGACACAGGAACATCCGCTTCGCGTGGCTGTCGTCGGAGCCGGGCCGGCGGGCTTCTTCACGGTGGAAGCACTGTTGAGGGCCCCGGACCTCACCTGCTCGGTCGACCTGTTCAATCGACTGCCGACTCCCTACGGGCTCGTACGCGAGGGTGTGGCTCCCGATCACCCGTCTATCAAGAAGGTCACGTCGAAATACGATCGAATCGCATCGGAGCCAAACGTGCGATTCTTCGGCAACGTGACGTTCGGGGCGGACATCGATCGAGCTGATCTGCTGCGCCACTACCACCAGGTCGTCTACGCTGTCGGGTCGCAGGCAGACCGGCGCATGGGCATTCCCGGAGAAGACTTGCCGGGGAGCCACCCGGCCACCGAATTCGTGGCCTGGTACAACGGCCACCCGGACTTCGCGGACCGCTCGTTCGATCTGTCCCACGAGCGGGCGGTGGTGGTTGGGAACGGCAACGTGGCGGTGGACGTCGCCAGGATCCTCGTCACCGACCCGGAATCGCTGGCGATCACCGACATCGCGGATCACGCCCTGGATGCCCTGCGGCGCAGCCGGGTGCGCGAAGTGGTGATGCTCGGTCGCCGCGGCCCGGCGCAGGGAAAGTTCACGAGCGTGGAACTGAAGGAGCTGGGGCGCCTGGCCGGTGTGGACGTGCTGGTAGATCCAGCAGACCTGGAGCTGGACGCGGCGAGCGAGGCAGCCGCGGCGGACGACCGGGTAGCGAAGCGCAACCTCGAGATCCTCAGGGACTTCGCCGACCGCGAGCGTGCCGACGGCGGGCCGACTGGCGCCCGCCGCCTGGTTCTCCGGTTTCTGTCCTCACCGGTGGAGATTGTGGAATCCGCCGGACAGGTGGGTGCGGTGCTCGTGGAACGGAACCGTCTCGTGCAGACCGAGAGCGGGTACATTCGAAGCGAAGGCACGGGAGCGGTCGCCACCCTCGGGGCCGGGCTCGTCCTGCGCTCCGTCGGCTATCGCGGAGTCCCCCTGCCGGACGTTCCGTTCGATCGCGAGCGCCACCTGATTCCAAACCTGGCCGGACGCGTGACCGACGCACCCGGCGGGCCAGTCGTTCCGGGCGAGTTCGTCGCGGGCTGGATCAAGCGCGGCCCGAGCGGCATCATCGGTACCAACAAGCCGGACGCTGTGGAGACCGTGGCCGGCATGCTCGCGGAGGTGGCGGAGACTCGGGCTCGGGCTCCGGAGCGGCCGGAGCCGGCGGCCATGCTCGAGCTTCTGGAGTCCCGCGGGATCCGGTACGTCACGTTCGACGACTGGCGGAAACTCGATCGGGTCGAGACGATGGAGGGAGAGAAGCAGGGACGACCTCGGGTCAAGGTCGTCGGAGTAGACCGGATGCTGGAGATCATGGGGAGGTAGGAGGGTTATGGAAGTCCGATCGCTGGGGGCGGAAGCCCCGGATGTCACGTGTGTCGGTTTCGGTGGAATGCCGCTCTCCACGGCCGGCCGACCCGACGCCGCGGAGTCCATCCGCACCCTGCACGCGGCCCTGGACGCCGGCGTGACGCTGATCGACACGGCAGATGTCTACTGCCTCGACAGCTCGGATATCGGGCACAACGAGCGCCTCGTCGCGCGCGCCCTGCGCGAATGGTCCGGCGATTCCGACAACGTCGTCGTCGCCACCAAGGGAGGTCTCACGAGGCCGGACGGCCGCTGGGACCGGGATGCCCGCCCTGACCGACTGAGAGCCGCCTGCGAGGCCTCGCTCTCGGCGCTCGGGGTCGATGCGATCGACCTGTACCAGCTGCATGCCCCGGATCCGAACGTGCCCCTGGAAGACAGCGTCGGGGCTCTCGCGGAGCTGCGGGCGGAAGGAAAGATTCGGGCGGTGGGTCTGTCGAACGTGTCCGTGGACGAGATTCGCAGAGCTTCGGCGATCGTGCCTGTCGCGAGTGTGCAGAACCGGCTCAGCCCCTTCTTTCGAGAAGCGCTGCGCGAAGGAGTGGTCGAGCACACGGCGCGCCAGGGAATGGGCTTCCTGGCGTACAGCCCCGTGGGCGGCGGACGGCTGAACCGGAAGCTTCCGGATCACACGGTGGTAGCGGGAATCGCCGAATCGCGAGGAGTCTCGGTGCACGCGGTGGTCCTTTCGTGGGTCCTCGGCCGGGCGCCGAACGTGATCGTGATTCCGGGCGCCCGGACCGTTGCGCACGCCCTCGATTCGATCGGAGCGACGGACGTGCGGCTCACGCCCGAGGAGGACAGGGCAATCGAAGCGGCAGAATTCTCAGTGGCCTGAGCGTGTTCGCGAGGGCCTTACGTTCGGCCGGGCGTCAGCGCCCGGACCGAGGTAACCCAGTGGAGAGAGACATGACACGACGATACGCAGGAATCAGCATCGGCTTCGCCCTGGTAGTCGCTGCGGCCTGCTCGGGCAACCCGATGCCGGGCGACAGCGACTACCCCTACAACATGACGGGCATGTACGACACGGATTTCGAGGCGATGGGAACCGTCTACGCGGGCCCAGCGGAAGTAGCCACGTCCCCCGGCGGACTCGTCTACGGGAAGATCCAGCTCGATGGGCCGGAAACCGTCGTGGGTGACTTCGAGGGATCGATATCGGGCGACACGCTGACTTTCGAGTCGCATTACGAACGCGCTGGCGGATGCATGGGCGTGCTCAGTGGCGTAGGGATCATTGGCGAAGGTGGCGGTTCCGCGAGTGGCGACGCCGTGGTGGACGACGACTGCTCGGGAGACCTGTTCGATGCCGTATTCAGCATGAACCGGCAGGCCGAATGACGTCGCGCGTCACGAAATGAGGGCAGCATGGGAGACCTGACCGGGAAGCGCGCCGTCGTGTGCGGCAGCACCCAGGGGATCGGACGGGCGTGCGCCGAGGAGCTGGCCGGGCGGGGAGCGGACGTGGTGCTGGTGGCCCGCAACGAGGAGGCCTTGCGCGACGTGGCGGCGAGCCTGGCCACACCGCACGGGGAGGCACATTCGTGGGTGCGTGCCGATTTCGCGGACGTGGAGCAGGTCCGGCGGAACGTGACGGCGCACCTGGAGCGCACGGGGCCGGCGCACATCCTGGTCAACAATACCGGCGGCCCACCGCACGGGCCCTTGATCGAAGCCGCTCCGGACGATTTCCTGCGGGCGATTTCCGCTCACGTCGGGTGCGGCCAGGTCCTTGTGCAGGCCATGCTGCCGGGCATGCGAGACGCCGGGTACGGACGGGTAATCAACATCGTCAGCATCTCGGTGGTCGCTCCGATTCCGGGGCTGGGCGTGTCCAACACCACGCGGGCCGCCGTCGCGAATTGGGCCCGCACGCTGGCTCACGAGCTCGGGCCCCTGGGGGTGACGGTGAACAGCGTCCTCCCCGGATACACGGCGACGGCGCGCCTCGAGGAGCTGGCCGCGTCGATGGCCGAATCGCGCGGCTCGTCGGTCGAACAGGTGGAAGCCGGGTGGCAAGCGGGGATTCCGCTCCGTCGCCTGGCTGATCCCTCCGAGATCGCGTCCGTCGTCGGGTTTCTCGCCTCTCCGGCCGCCTCCTACGTGACGGGGGTCAACCTGCCGGTGGACGGAGGTCGGACGGCGGCCCAGTAGGTGGAATCGCGCGTCAGATCTGCAGAGCGCGCAACACGGCTCGCACGGGGCTTCCGTCGAACTCCGTGAGGCGGAGGGGCAGGGCGATCAACTCGTACAGGCCCGCGGGGACTCCGTCCAGTACGACGCCCTCCAGGATGTTCATGTCGTGCCTGCACACCGCCTGGTGGGCGGGCAGCTGTTTCGAATCCGCCGGATCGATACTCGGGGTGTCGATGCCCACCAGTCGTACGCCCGCCGCGGCCATCCAGTCCACCAGATCAGGCGCCAGGGCCGCAAAGTCGGTCCTGAATTCGGTGGGATCCGGATACGTCCCGGTCGCGATCAGCATGCGCTCCGCATCGGGGCGGCCACCCGGCGGCCCGTCCGGCGCGTCAGACAGAGCCGCTCGAACCATGGCCGTGCTCACCAGGCCCCCGGCCGGCACGGTCACGCGGATCACCCGGCACCGTCCGACAAACGGCTCCAGCGGCCGCTCGCCGACCGCGGCGCCGTTCCGGTCGTAGTGACTCGGCGCGTCGACGTGCGCCCCGAGGTGGCAGGTGGACCTGAGCGAGGACAGGGTGACCGCGTCGCCCCGCGCCAGATCGAGCACGGTCTCGCGCTCCAGGGGCGTGTCACCGGGAAACACGGCGGTGTCAGGACCCAGTGGCGGGCTGATGTCCCACAGGTCGCTCGCCCGCCGACTCACGATTCCTCCCGTACGGCCGCCCGAAA
>CAZRRU010000073.1:0-8625 GCA_964602635.1 uncultured Gemmatimonadota bacterium
TTCGGATCATCCCGCAGCGCCCGGTACGTAGCCATGGACTCCGAATCCGGGTCACTCAGGTTCATCGGGTCCTGGTCAAATTTGACTCGAGTCGCAAACCCTGCCGAGGCCGCCACCCACAGGCCGGCGAACACGAGAATCGGTCTACGCCTTCGAGCGATCAGGTCGCGCAGCTTTGTGCTGGTAACTCTTCGTTTGACGAATGGGTGTTGTGCACCACTCGCTTCGACCGGCAGGCGGAACGGACGTATGGCCAGCAGGGCGGGAAGCAGGGTCAGGGTCGCCACGAGACTGATGAGCATGCCGGTGCCCCCGATCAACCCGAGTTCGGACACACCGCTGAAATCCGTCGGCAGGAACGCGTAGAAACAAGCGGCGGTCGTGAGGGCGCTCAGCACGAGTGATACCCCGACGCGACGGGCCGTCAGCTGCAGCGCCTCTTCGTAGCCGGATCGTTCGGTCATCGACTCGGCGATTCCGAGGCTCAGATGTACGGCGTAATCGATGCCAAGTCCCACGTAGATGACGGCGAACGCGATGGAAACCATGTTCAGCGAGCCTACGGACAGGGCCGCGAACGCTGCCGTCCAGGTCAGACCCGCGAGCAAGGTGATCAGGCTGGCGGCCACCAGCCGACCTGAGCCGAGACCGAAGTACAGGATGAGGGTGACGAGAAGAACCGCGAACAGGCCCGTTCTTCGGGTGCTGTCCATGGCACTCTGAAGGGCCTCGTGCTCGATCGCCTCGGATCCCGTGATATGGATCTGGAGTCCGGGAGGCCCCCGTTCGGAGACTTCGGCGACGATCGTCTGCAGGGCTTCCATCGCCGGCTTTGCGGGCAGTGCGAGAGAGTAGTCGAGCTCCGGTTTGAGCACCACCAAACGTCGCTTGTCAGCCGAATCCGCCGCGGCGCCTCCGAGCACCCGGCGCCACGATACGTTCACGCGCTGCCACGACACCTGCCCCCGAATGGCCTCGGCCAGGGACTCGAGGAGAAGCCTCTCTGGTACGTTCGCCTCCGATTCTCCGTCGGCGAACGGTCTCTCGGACAGGGCCCGGACGAGCACATTCGACAGGACCGTGAGAGAGGGTTCAGCCTCCAGCTCTACCAGAGCCTCCGAGAGGGCTTCGGAATGGGACGCCAGGTTCTCGAGGCGCGAGGTCTCGAGGTACAGGAGCCCGTTCCGCTCGAAGAACGGACCGCCCCCTGGCAGATACACATCGCGGTACAGCGTGGAACGAGCGCGGAGGTGGCGGCCAAGCTCCCATTGAGCCTCTTCCGCGGCCTCCGGCGTAGCGGCCTCGATGACCACCTGTATCTCGTCGCTCAGTTGGGGAAACTCTCGCTCGTAGGCCAGGAATGCCTGCCTCCAGGGGAGGCGCTCCGAGATCATGCTGCCGGTGTCGCTGTCTACGGACAGGTGGCGTGCGGCCCATCCTCCAGCAACTACGGTGGCCAGCAGCGCTGCGGACAGCACCGAAGCCGGGTGCCTGGCAGCCCACACGGTCCACCGGGCGACGAGTTCCCCCAGCCGCTCGGTGCTCACCCCGTCGCGCTTTCTCGAAGGTCCGGGAAGAGTCTTCCGAGCCGCCGCTCGAGGCGGTGCCTGAGGCGCGGCCCTGCATCGGCTAACGGAATGAGGCTCGCCCCGGACCCGTATCTCAGCTGGACGAAGGGGTGCAGCCGATACGCGCGCAGGGCGACGCCCGGAGCGCCAGTCGCTGTCGTGCCGGAGCTGGCAGCGGCTCCCAGCTCCACTTCCAGGACCCCGAGCAGCCTCGCAGGCACGCTGCGGAGCAGGAGCGGCGGACCGTTCAGGTTGCCAAGGCTATAGACGCAGAAGCCTTTACCCATCCACTCGATCGGCTGCAGCACGTGAGAATGGTGCCCTACCAGCAGATCGAAGCCCGCGTCGAAACACCGCAGAGCTCGTTCGCGCGTCGCCGCACAGGGATAGTGGCAGAACTCGTGGTCCCAGTGCGGGAGGCCGATGCGAAAGTCGGCACTGGCAGCACCTACCGAAGTCCCGCCTTCGCCCGGTCGCGGGAGTTCGTCCAGGTCGGCCTGCCTCCACGGACCGCTGCCCGGAGAAAACACCTCCCGGTTCATCCAGTGGGTCCAGGCGCTCACGGCGATCCGCAGGCCCGCCACGTCCAGCACGGTCGCCGGACCGGCTCCCGTTCGCGCTCCCACGGAGGTGACTCCCAGGCGCGCGAGACACTCGAGCGTTTGCTCGAGGCCCGCCGCACCTTGGTCCCCTGCATGGTTGTTGGCCACGCTCAGCGCACATCGGTCCGGCGCCGCCCCCAGCCTCTCCAGAAACTGCTGCAGGTAGCTTTCCGCCATCTGAAACGTGAATGCGTATCGGGCTGAAGGGCGCGGAGGCTCAGCCGTCACGGGGGCCTCGCAGTTCCCCATGACGAAGTCGGCGGCTTCGATCAGCGCACGCAGGTCGGAGCTGACCTCGGGTACACGGTCTCCAGGCATGCACATCAGGTCGCCGAAGAATACGAGCCGCACGGTTCGCCCGGAGAGCGGGTCCGAGGGTCCGGAGTGTCTGTGGATCGCGGGTCGGGCCGTGAACCGGGTCCGCCGCTGCATGGAGGGCCACAGATAACGGGCGGGCCAGCGCAGTGTGTCTGGCAGGGAGTACGGCGAAACGCCGGGCCCGGTCATCTGAGCACCAGCTCCAGTTCGGATTCCGACAGCGGACCCAACAGTGATTTTGGCTTGATGTCTCCCCATTTCATGCCGCGCTCCAGGAACAGGCGGGTATATCGGTCCCTGGCGTCCGAACGGCTCACGACGTCGACGGGTCCGAGCTGTCCGAGTCCGCGGGCCGCGGCGTATTGCATGGCGGTCAGCAGCGCCTCCTCCAGCGCGCCGGGAAGCGTCGACTCTGGCTCTATCGGGGCTTCCGTGACACAGACATAGCACGGATCACGGCCGGCTCGCGTATCAGGGACGACGAAGGCGAAGGCGCCCTGCGCGGACATCGTGCGACCGAGAGCCTCCTGGACAAAACGCTCGTGCAGCTTTTCGCCGACCAGGTCACTCACATCTCCGGCTCGTCCCAGGAAGCGCAGGCACGGGGTGCCGGCCAGGCGCCCCTCGCACCGCACCTGGTCGTTGAGGCGATACCGTACCAGGCCCGCAGTCTGGCTCACGATGACCGAGTATTCCCTCCCTTCTTCAAGCTCGTGGAGTCGGATGACGTCGCCGGTCGAAGATTCGAATTCCAGGAACACCTCCGTCAGGAGCGGAACGGGAGCGGGCGCGTTGCACATCGGAACCGTCACCGGCGCCTCGGTGGCCAGCAGGCCCTTCGGCTGAATCATGACTCCCGCGAACTCCCCCCGCAGCCGCCGGAGGAACAGTCGTGAGCTCCCGTCCGCCCAGCACGAGATCAGTTTCAGGCGAGGCCAGACACGCCCCCAGTCCAGCGGTCCGTCGACCTGAAGTGCTTTGAGACCATCCGAACGGACCGGCAGGGAAACCACGGCGCCGTCTTCCTCTATGCGGCCGTTCTGCAGATCCTGCAGCAGCTGAACGCGGTGGTCTGAAGTCCAGTCGAGCAGGGACGTAAGGTACGTAGGACTCCAGACGGAGATCACTTCCAGATCTTCGGCGCTGACAAGCCACGCGGCCAGGGCGCGTCGGAAGAGCTCCCACGAGCGGACGCCCGCAAGGTCGGTCGGGAACCTGAACCGGCTGCCGAGGAGCCACCGCATGCTTCGCGACAAGTATTGGGTGTCATCCTCGAATCCGATCGGTACTCCCGACGGTGCCTTTCGGCTGGCGCGAACCGGCGGCGAGATGCTGAGGAAGGTCTTTCCGGAGATGAGGCCGGGGCCGCGTGCCAGGAGGTCGCCGACCCAGATGCGGAACATCGCATCGAAGCTGGACAGGAGTGAGCGCGTGTAGGGCACGAGCTTGCGAGGGCCGGAACTGCCCGAAGTCTCTTCGTACATGAGCACCGGGTCGGGGACCAGGACGGGCAAGCGACTTGACGCCTGGCGGTCGATCCATGGACGCAGGTCGTCGTAGTCAATCGGCCGAACGCGACGGCGAAATGCGGAATATGACTCGCGACCGCCTATTCCCAGGCTGCGGCCGTATTCGGTGCGCGCGAGCCCGGCGACGATCCGCTCGAGGACAGCGCCTTGCGCTCCCTCGGGGTCTGCCAGCCCGCGGACGAATCGGCTGCGGGGCGGCTGCAAGATCATTCTGACGCCAGCGCGAAGCGCAGCGCTCATCATGTCGCGTGTTCCTTATCGCCAGACGGGATCACGATCCGTCCATGTCACCGGGCGCGCGCTTCCATCTGCGACGCGGCAACCGACGCGCGGGACGCGGCGGGCTGGAGCGGACGGCCTGCGCCGGCCCGCCGGGGCACCCGATCGCGCGATCGCGTGCCGCTGGGGACGCGGCGACGCGGCAGCAGCTTGCGACCGATACGCAGGAAGAACCGGCCATCGATTCTTCCCACCATCGACAGCTCGTCGCCCTGCCGGTATCCGGGATTCCGCCGAAGGAAGAAGCGAACGGCCGGAATCGCCCGTACCTCGGAGGTGACCGGTGCGACTCCTGCTTTGAGGCGCGCGTCGTCACGCACGACCCCTTCCTGAGGGTGCCAGGCGGATCCGAATTGCCCGAGACTGATCCGATCGATCAGCCCCCTCTCCCATTCGGGTAGCGCCGTGTCCGGATGTGGCCAGTACTCAGGGAAGCTGTTGGCCAGGGTGAGGAAGGTGCGATAGCCGTTGCACGTGAGGTGCCAGTATGCCCTTCGGAAAGGCCGCCGGAGGCGCCACAGTAGGAGAGCCGGAACCACTTTCCGCTGTAGAACGCGCCCGCCCCAGTAGTCCGGGTGCACCATGGTGTCACCCGAGAAGTAGACGCCGACCTTGCGACCCGCGTGGCGAACCGTGTAGAACCGGGCCGTCGAGAAGGCCCGGACGCGCCCGCGGGACTTCTCCATGCCCAGGAAAACACATTGCTTCTCGCGCAGGTCGCGCTCGAACCGGGCTCGATCGACATTCTCGTAGTAGGTCTCGTAGAGCTGCCACATGTCTTCGATGTGGTGCCGCGCCAGTCGGGGCACCGGGACCCGCGTGACCTTCAGTTTCTCAGCCTTTGACATGAACCACCTCCCTTCCCTTCGAAGGTCGGATCCTCCGGTCAAGCAGAAGTCAGGCGCTCTCAGACCAACGCGGTCTCGAAGTGTATGGGGCGGCCTGCGTCCCGCGGACCGGTATACGTTCCATCCGGCGATGTCGCGTAGACGGCCACATCGGCCGGCAGGGTTCGGAAGCCGGCGAGCGCCCGGGACAGTGGATCCAGCACGTCGAGTCCGACGGTGAAGAAGGCGTAGCGGCCGCGGTATTCGTTGGATGCGGCGACGAGCAGGTCCCGAAGAACCAACGGTCGATCCCCGGGCACGCACACATGCACGGCCGCCAGGTTACGGAAGGCCGCACCGGTCTTCGGCAGGCGTACCGCGCCGAAGATCGGAGCGACAGCGTTGAATACTCTTCTGAACATGCGGCCACGGGCGGTGAGCTCCACGATGTGCAGCTGCTTGAGAGCCCGTTGGTCCCACAGCGCCACGAACCCCTCAATACGGCCGTCTGCACCTCGAGCGATCCAGTAGTCCTCGATCGCGAGTCCGGGAGCGGCGGCAAGCCAGTCCGCAAGCCCCTTCGCGTCGAGCACCGGGGCGAACTGCCGGCCGGACGCTACCCGCGACCAGTGCTCTGCCATCTCGCCAACATCCGACGGGCTCGCGCGGGTCACCCGAAGGCCGTCACGCCTCATCCGGCGGCGGCGAAGCAGGGGCACCGTGTGAACCCGTACGGTGCCGACAAGGGTGCAAAGCGGAATGCTGCGGGAGAGCTGGATGCGGCGGTCCATGGCCCGATTGCCCCCCAGCACCGTGATCAGGGACGGTATGTCAGCTCTGATCCGTCGGCACCAGCCTGTCGCATACTCGCATAGCGCATCTCCGTAGCCCTGGCCCCGGTACTGCGGATGCACCTTGAGATCGCCCACGTAGGCTAACTCCGCGGCCCGGCCGTCGATCCACACCGTGCGCCGGGCCATGGCCACACAGCCGCAGACCGTGCCCGGTTCCGACTCCACGACGGCCACCGCCCAGTCCTCCCCCTCCAGCCGGTTCAGGGCAAAGAAGTCCGGCGAGCGGTGCACACAAATCGAAATTTCGGCTCGCATCGGGCACGCCGCCGACAGGGCCACCAGGGCGTCGTTGTCCGCCGCGTTCGCCGCCCGCGGCGTACGGCCCCCGGAACGGGCAACCGGTATGTCCTCGGGACGGATCACGTCCCGGTGTGCCTGCAGGGTGCTCATGTCAGGGTCCTCACCGCATTCCACAGGGCCTCGACCTTGCCTTCCCACAGGTGCGAGATCTCGACCACCGCATAGTCGCGGCAGCGGTTGCAGCGCTCGGCCCGGTCCAGAAAGTCCTTGAATTGGGCACCGCGAATCAGCTCGTCGAGCCGGTCCTTCCGAGTATTGGAGATCGGCACGGCGTCCAGGGTGCAATCGAGAACGTCGCCGTTCGGCTCTACGCGCAGGCACACCTTCTTGAAGTGGCAGCGGTACCCATCGGCCTCTGGCCCCAGCTTTCTCAAATAGGCGTTGGAGTCGCTGACCGGATAGCCGGAGCGCCGCAGACCCGTGATGCGCCGGGCCGCGTCCGCGGCCTGGCCTGCGTCCAGCTGAACGGAGTCCAGTTCTTCTTTCCGAGACCCGAACCCGTAGTCGGTAACGTCCATGGCCTGGTACGATACCCGCGTGCCATAGCACTTCCCGAACTCGGCGATGGCCTCCAGCTGATCGAGGTTGAGCCTCGACAGGACCGTGTTCACGATCACGGAAACGTCCGGCCAGCGTTCGCGGGAGTAGGCCAGTCCGGCCTCCAGACGCTCGAAGAGCCCTTCCTTGCGCCTCACCCGGTCGTGCCGGTCACCGATCCCATCGACTGACACCATCATGCGATCGACCCACGGCAGCACCTCGTCCGCCCGGCGCTCGAGCCACCACCCGTTGGTAATCAGGGTGGTCTTGAGTCCAGCCTCGCGGGCGGCGCGAAGGACTTCGCCCGTGTCCGCCCGGAGCAATGGCTCTCCTCCCCACAGCACCAGGAAACGGAACCCCGCTGAGGCCGCTTCCCTGTAGAGCTCCTTGACTTCATTTGTGCTGAGCTCTTCCACGGCCGCGTTCGCCGGCATCTTCCACAGACAGGTCACGCAGTCGGCGTTACAGCGGGCGGTGATCAGATGCGAGAGTATGAACGGACGCTGGTCGACGAACCGCGTCCGCAAGGCTTTCAGGACCACGCGTGCAGTCAGCATTCCTTGCACCTCCTCTGGTCTCGAGGTGCAGCCGGTGCGTCAAGTGTGGGTCAAGTGAAGGGGCGCCTCTTTTTCAATCTAGGGTGCTGAAAGTGACAGCGGCAACGGAGCTTCCGAACCGCACGCAGCGTCAGCGGGGTCCCGCACAATTGGATGAGTCACCCGCACCGGGAGGTCGGATGTCTGTCATTGCCCTGTCGATCAAAGTGACCGGCGGCGGCCGGCGGCGGCCCCCGCAGCCGGCCTCGTCCCTACCTCCCGCCGCGCTCCATGCGCTGCAGCAACTCCTGCAGGCGCTCGATCGTCCGGCGGAGCTCGTCGCGGATGGAGTCCGCAAGCGCCGGTGAGACCTCAGCGGGCCCGCGGCCTCCCACCGGCGCGACTTCTCCAGGCGCCTGCGCGGCCGCCTCTTCCCCAGCCGCCTCCGCCTCAGCGGCAAGCAGATCGGCAGCAGCAGCCTCCTCCGTCACCGGCGCCACGGCCGGCAGCCGGCCGACCAGGGCGTCCACGGACGCGTCCAGTGTGGGGTGCATCGTCACCTGGTTCACGTCGGCCAGGATGATGCGCCTGAGCTCCGGGAACTCCAGCGTCTCCGGTTTCAGGAACACGGGCTCCGCGTACAGGATGGCGTCCCCCATGGGGATCACCAGCAGAATGCCCCGCGCTACCTCCGAGCCCACCTGTCCCCACAGGGTGAACTGCTCGGAGATCACCGCGTCGTTGTCGATCCGCGCCTCGATCTGGTTCGGGCCGTCCACGTGCCGGCCCGTCGGGAATCGGAATAGGATGCGCTCCCCGTAGTGCTCCCCGTCGTTCCGGGCCGCCATCCAGCCCACCAGGTTGTGCCGGTTGTCCGGCGTGAAGGGCTGGATGAGCAGGAACTCCTCCCCCACTTCGCCTGGCAGGCGCGCCACGATGTAGTACGGGCGCAGGGGCTGGGAGCGCCCGAAGGAGCTCTGGATGGGGATGTCCCACTGGTCCTCCTTGTTGTAGAAGACCACCGGGTCGCGCATGTGGTACTGGAGCAGCATCTGCGTCTGCACCGTGAACAGGTCGAGCGGCACTCGCACGTGCTCGCGAAGGTGCTCGGGCATCTCCTCCTGCGGCTTGAACAGCCCGGGGAAGACCGCCGACCAGGTGCGGATCAGCGGATCGTCGGGCTCGTAGACGTAGAAGTCCACCGTCCCGTCGTACGCATCCACCACGGCCTTCACGCTGTTCCGGATGTAGTTGAAGCTGCTGTTCCAGCGC
>CAZRRU010000074.1:0-32678 GCA_964602635.1 uncultured Gemmatimonadota bacterium
GGTCATGTCGTAGGTCAGCCCGACCATCCTGGAGAACTTCTCTCCCATTTCGGCCAACGGCTCGCCGGCGCGGAAGATGCTGAGTAGTTCCTTGAGCATCGCCTGCCTCCAATTACCGTGCCCGGTCCAACAGGGCGAACAGGGCCGGTAGGCCGTAGAACAGTATGATGACGTACGCCATGGCAAGCGGCTTGGACCTGACCGCGAGCCGGGCGAGGCGTCGTGAAGCGTTGAGCGGGATCTCACGGATCCGCTTCACCGGGTAAATGAGCGACGTGGCTGTCACGTTGAACAGAAGGTGGACCAGCGCGATCGTCACACCCGCGATCGCGTTTGGGCCGGTGACCGCGAGGGCAGCCAGGAAAGCCGTGACCGTGGTACCGATATTGGCCCCTATCGTGATCGGGAAGGCCTGTGGCAGCGTCAGCAGTCCAGCTCCTGCGAGTGGCACGAGGAGTGACGTCGTAATGGAACTGGACTGAACCATGACGGTAACCGCGATGCCCACGATCATGGCGGCGATCGGCGACTGGTAGAGGCCCCGCGAGACCATCGCCTCGACACGGGAGTTCATGGCTCCCCGCATCACCTTCACGAGAAACAACAAAGCGAAGTAGATGAGGAGGCCTGATACGACGATCAGCAGGACCGCCTGTGCTCTCTCCGAATCCGTTATGAAATGGATCCCCGCTTTGAGCGGCTTTTGGGCCGCTTTCAGCGCTCCCTTGATCGGACTGTCGTATTCGACGCCGCCGAAACCGGTGAGAAACGAGGCCAGCCACGTGGCTGTCTTCTGCAGATATCCAGTGGCCATCTCGAGGGGCAGCAGCAAGCCCACGGCCATGAAGTTGAAGAAGTCATGGACCGTGGCCACGGAGAAGGCGCGGTAGAACTCGTCCTTCCGCCCCATGTGGGCCATCGAGACGAGCGTGTTGGTCACGGTGGTCCCGATATTCGCTCCCATGACCATGGGTACGGCGTTGGCTATGGGAAGCGGGCTGACCGGTGCTGCAACGAGTCCCACGATCAGCGACGTTGACACCGACGAGCTCTGCACCAGAGTGGTGGCCAGGATTCCGACCATCAGGCCTATGAACGGGTTTTCCGTGGCCGCGAAGAAGGAATCGAGGAGCCCCCTGCCCAGCGACTTGAACGCATCCCCTAGGCCGTTGACCCCGAGCAGGAAGATGAACAGCAGCGCCAGCACCATGAGGAGGCGTGCAAGCGGGTGGTCCAGGAGCGGACGTGCGACCGTCGGGCGCAACCCTTCGTCGGTATCCAAGTCTGATCTCTTCCGAACGCTGGTGGGCGGTCACTTCAGTTCGCCGGACTCCCCATCCTCGATACCTGGACGACCAACAGACCGGCCCAAAGTGACGCAGCCGGTGTCCGTCAGCAAGGGCTTTCGATGCGACGCTGCGGTGCCGAATCCTGCAACACGTTCAGGGTCCGGCCACCGCCTCGAACACCGGATCCCCCAGGAACTCCATTCGCGGTTGCACGCCCAGTCCGGGGGCGTCGGGGGCGGCCATTCTCCCCTCGACCCGCCGGGGGGCTCCGTCGGCTATCTGCGCCGTCACGTAGCTGTTGAAATCGGTGGCCGTGAACAGGTACCGAGGCGGCGTACTGTGCGCCAGGTGCGCGATGGACGCCGTCACGATGTCTCCGCCCCACGTGTCCTCGATCGTCATTCCGAGACCCAACGCCACGCACAGGTCGCGGGCCTGGCGGGCCCTGGTCAATCCGCCCAGCTTGCTGATCTTCAGGTTCACCACGTCCGCCGCCTCGTCAGAATGTGCTTTCACCAGGGACGAAATCGAGTCGACGGACTCGTCGAGTATGAACGGATGGTCGGTTCGCCGCCTGACTCCGAGGCATTCCTCGTAGGTAGGACACGGCTGCTCCAGATAGACGTCGATATCACGAACGGCGCGGGCCACCCGCAATGCCTCGTGACGAAGCCACCCCGTGTTGGCGTCGGCGATGAGAACGTCTCCGGGCCGAAGTTCGGCAGATACCAGCCGTATCCGCTTGATGTCGGTCTCGACGTCCCCTCCCACCTTCAGCTGGAAGCGCCGATATCCTTCGGCCCGATACACGCCGACCTTCGCCGCCATCTCCTCAGGCTCCTCCTGCGAGATGGCCCGATAGAGTACGAAATCCGGCCCGACACGCCCGCCGAGAAGCTCGCTGACCGGCATGCCGGTGGCCTTTCCGAGGAGGTCCCAGCATGCGACGTCAATCGCCGACTTCGCGTAGGGGTGTCCCTTCAGGGCCGAGTCCATGGCCCGGTTCACCACGTCCACCTGGCGGGGATCGAGCCCCATGACGGCGGGCGCCAGCTCGGCGATCCCGGTGCGGGCTCCTTCGGCGTACGACGGCAGGTAGACGGGTCCCAGGGGGCAGACCTCGCCGAACCCCTCGAGGCCGTCGTCGGTCGCCAGGCGAACCACGGTGCTGTCAAAGAGCTGCACCGACTTGCCACCCGACCAGTTGTAGCTTCCCTCGTGTAGAGGAAGGTCCACTTGGTAGACGCTGACGCTCCGGATCCGCATCGTGACCTCCATATTCCGCCGCTGGTCGCCGGTCCTCCGTGCCTTTCTCCTCAAGCTGCGCCCTGAAGGGCGAATCAGGAAGGGCAGGGGAGGTAAGGCGCAGCCTTCCGATCGGCATCCGGCGCCCCTTGCCCCACCGCCGACCATCGGGCGTATCTTCTGCCGGCGGCAGGGAGCGCTGCGAATCGATCGTCGTCGATGAAGGGATATGGCATGGCAGTTCAGGGAGAGCAGCATCGGTGGGATCTGGGAGACATCTACCCGGGCAACGAGTCCTGGGAGGCGGCCCTCGATGAGATTCAGTCGGGGATCCAGGGCATCGAGTCCTTCCGAGGCACCCTCGATGCGGGACCGCAGTCGCTGCTGAATTGCCTCGAATTGCACTTCAGCGTGCTCAAGGAGATGTACCGGGCGTCGTCCTATGCCTCCATGCGATACCACGAGGATACTCGGGTCGGCACTACCGCAGGGATGGAACAGAGGGCCAGTCTGGTAGCGACGCGCTTGTCCGAGGCAGCCAGTTTCATCGAGCCCGAGATCCTAACCCTGGGAAGTGAAGCGGTGAGGGAGTATCTGAGCAGCGAGCCGGCCCTCGAGACGTATCGTCATCAGCTGGAAGATATCCTCCGTCGGGCGTCTCATACCCGCAGCGCCACCGAGGAGGAGATCATCGCAGCGGCGGGTCTGGTCGCCGATACACCGTCCACGGCTTACGGAATGCTGGCGAACGCCGACGCGCCGTGGCCCACGGTCACCCTGTCGGATGGAACCGAGTTCCTGCTGAACCAGGCGGGCTACTCGCGCTACCGAAGCGCCGCGGACCGAGCGGATCGCGAGCTCGTGTTTCGAGAGTTCTTCGATGTCTGGCAGGGGTTTGCTCGTACGTACGGGACGATGTTGTACGCTCAGGTCAAGCGGGACGTGTTCTACGCGCGGGTGCGTCGATACGAAAGCTCGTTGTATGCATCTCTGGATGCCGACCGGATACCGGTTGCGGTGTATCACACGCTGCTCGAGCAGGCCGATGCGCACTTGCATGTGCTGCACCGCTACTTCGGGCTTCGTGCGCGGATGATGGGTCTTCCCCGGATGCAGTACTGGGACATCTACCCCCCGCTGGTATCGCACGAGAGTCAATTCACGATCGAGCGTGGCGAGGAGCTGGTCCTGGCAGCCGTGGGGCCGCTCGGGCCGGAAGCCCGGGAGCCGCTCGCGGACGGGTTCGGCTCCCGCTGGATGGATGTATATCCCCGCCAGGGTAAGAAGTCTGGAGCCTATATGAACGGGCACGTGTACGACGTTCATCCCTACGTCCTCATGAACTACAACGATGACTACGAGTCGGTATCCACACTCGCTCACGAGTGGGGCCACGCCCTGCATTCGCATCTCACGAATCGGGCGCAGTCCTTCGTCAACGCGGACTATTCGATCTTCCTTGCCGAGATCGCTTCCACTCTGAACGAGGCGCTCCTGCTTCACCACATGCTCCAGGAGGCCGAAGCTCCGGCCGAGCGGCTCTTCTACCTGGGGCACGCCCTGGAGCAGCTCAGGGGCACGTTCTTTCGGCAGTCGATGTTCGCGAACTTCGAGCTCGCCATCCACGAGCGAGTGGAGGAAGGAGAGGCGCTGACGGCGGACGACCTGTCCGACATGTACGGAGCGCTGCTCCGGCGATATCACGGACATGACCAAGGTGTGCTCGGGATCGATGACATGTTCGACGTCGAATGGGCCTACATACCTCACTTCTACTACAGCTTCTACGTCTATCAGTACGCGACTTCCGTAGCCGCGTCATCGCTGCTGGCGGAACGGATCCTGAACGGAGAGCCGGGAGCGACGACGGACTATCTCGACCTGCTCAGGGCCGGAGGCGCGGGCTACCCGTACGACCTTCTCGTGGAAGCGGGGGTTGACCTTGCCAGTCCCGAACCCTACAAGGCCCTGATGCGCAGGATGCAGGGCATCATGGACGAGATCGAGAACCTGCTCGAGAACGCGGGAGCATAGGGGAAACCGTACGGCTGCGAGCGAGCCGTCGATCGTCCAGGCACCCTCGATGCGGAACGCCTGGTAGCCGATCTACGAAGAGTAGAGATCAATCACTCGCTCGATCGCCCTTCGGCACACTCGGCAGAAGTAGTCCGCCCTGGTGAACATGATACAGTCGGTCTCGGACCGGTACAGACCATGGGCCTCGTACATGGCACCTTCGAAGGCCCCGATGCGCCCGGAGTGTTGCATGGCATGAAGTAGCTCCCTCTCGATGTCGCGCTGCTCTTCGAAGAGGGCGTCGAACTCGGCCTCCGGCGCCTGCGAGTCGATGAGAGCCTGCCTCCGGGCCTGGATCGACCGTGCGTGACTCTCGTAGGCGTCCTTGTCCCACGGGGTCGGAAGCGGAGTGCCCGGCTCCACCAGGTCCGCCCATTTCAGTCTCGCCGGATCTCCCAGCGCCGTGACGTTGGGTTCCCAGGGCTCGGGGTGCACCTGGGCTCCGGTCTCGTACGCCACGCTCGACGTGTAGTATTCATCGGCGAGGCCGGCAAAGTGGTGGCCGAACTCGTGGACGAAGATGTAATCCGCGAAATCGGTGTCGACCGCAGTCGTCGCCTGGAAGTTGTAGATGCCCCCCCCGCCGTATTGCTCCTCGTTTACCAGTATCTCCACGAACTCGTAGGGGGCGGCCGAGAGCACGTCCCTCATACGCCGGTTGTCGAACGTGAGCATGTAGCGCTCGGAGCCGAAGATGTTGTATTCAGCCGAGATCGGCGTTCGCCGGAACTGTCCTACGTGCGGTCGGTTGACGCCCGATTGCTCCGATGGCAGGTCGATGGCCCAGACGTTGAAGTCGGACTTTCGGCTCATGAACGGCTCGGTCGCGAAGAGGCGGTCGACCAGGCGGGCTACGTCCGAGTGGAACTTGTCCATCTCGGTCTCCGTGTATCCCTCGCTGACCAGGACGAGATCCACCTTGCCGGTGGGGGGACCGTTCTCGAATACCGACCACACCCGTCCCTCGGAAGGTGCAGGCGCAGGATTGACCCACGGAGCCTCCGGATCCACCGGGACCGACCAGATCTCGTGGAATGCGCCGGAGTCGTCCCGCTTCTTGAGAACCACTTGAACCGGGTGTCGGGGCCAGGGAAACCGAAGGGACTCGTGGAACGTGCCATACCTCCGGCGGGCATCTCCGGTCGTCTCCCACTCGCCGTAGATCGAGGCAAAGCCCCGGGAGTAGATGACCCGATTCGTACCCGGGTCGACGACCTCGAACAGGTACTTGCCGAGGTTCGTGTCGTCCACCAGGTAAGTGAGGCTCCCCGCCCAGGGCCCGTCCGACAAGACCCGGTCCAGGGCTACGATCTCCGGGCCCGTGCCCCCCGTGTGGAAGTAGTCCACCCTCATGGTCCGAAGCTGGAAATGTTCGTCGAACGCGCCGGGCACCTCCTGACCGCGACCCGAAGCCACGTTCCACGCGAGAAGAAGAAGGGTCGTGGCGCGAGCAATTCGGGCGGTGGACGACACGGTAAGGACGGGTGCGGGCATGCTGCCTCCTCTGCGCAAGCGGGCTCGATCCACGGAAACTCGCCCCGCGTTCACCGAGCCACAAGGACTGCGTATCGCGTTGGCCAGGATACCTCTACCGGAGCGAACCCAGTACCTTTCCCCGGAGTGGTCAGAGGGACACGGCCGGTTGATGGCCCTGCAACGGCGTGAAGACGCCGAGCTGAATCCGTGCGCCGAAGGCTGCGGCGCCAAGTGGGAGCTCACCATCCCGACAGGTTGAGACAGATGGCATTGGAGGCAGTGGAGGAAATGATCGCCGACGCGCTGGCCGACGAGGAAAAGACCGGCCGCCTGGCCAACGCTCTCCGCGAACGAGCCACGTCGCATGGCCGCTCTCCCGGTGACAACGACCTGAGGGAGGCGGTCGGCTTCGTCAGGGAGTACGTGGAGCACGTCCCTGCCTACATGCGTGACGGTCTCGAGGCGGCACGCATGGCAGGCCGTGAGCAGGAGATGTCGGAGGTGATCCGCGAGGCGACCGCGTACTGGTTGACCGAGTCGGATATCATTCCCGACCGACTGGGCCTGATCGGGATCCTCGATGACGCCTACTACTCTCTCACTCTGATGCAGGGCGTTTCTGATCGACACGAAGAGGAGAGCGGTCGGGCGCTGTTCTCCCGGAATCTGAAAGCAGCAAACGCGTCGATCCGAAACCTGATAGGGGAGCCCGCGGCGTCTCAGATCGACATGTACGTCGGCTCACGGCTGAACGCCGATCCGATGACACAGATGGTGCGTGCCCTTACAGCTATGAGCTCCCACCGGGGAGCCTTCCCCATACCCCGAACCGACCGGATCTGGGGTGACCGCTCGACCGAAGAGATCGTCCAGGCCCGTCTCGGCCGGCTCGGCCTGGCGTGAGTTCGATCCTGTTCCCGGCTCCCTCAGCACGGTAGTTTGCCGACTCGCCGAAGTCGTACGTCGCGCCTGCCACGTACCACCTGAAACCACTCGCCTGACACGAGACGGAGAAGAAGATGCCTGAGATCTCACTACCAGCCGGCGAGGTCTTTCCGACTTTGAAGAAGAACATCCTGGTGGATGGCTTCCACATCGTGATCGACCTGGAGAAGTCGAGCGGATCAGTCATGGTGGACGCCCTCACCGGGAGGGAGTACATAGACTGTTACACGTACTTCGCGACGCTTCCCATCGGGCACAATCATCCGAAAATGGAAGATCCGGGGTTTCGCGACTCACTCATGTGGGCGGCGTTGGCCAACCCCGCGAACAGCGACGTCTATTCGCGCGAGTACGCTGGTTTCGTGGACATGTTTCGGCGGGTCGCCGTGCCGGACCCGTTCCGGTACCTGTTCTTCGTAGCAGGAGGCGCGCTGGCCGTAGAGAACGCCATGAAAGCGGCATTCGACTGGAAGGTCCAGCTCAACGAGCAGCGTGGGATCGAGGGAGGAGGCGATCGCATCCTCCACTTCAGGAACGCGTTCCACGGACGCAGCGGCTATACGCTGTCGGTCACGAATACCGACCCGACCAAGACGGCCCGGTTCCCGAAGCTGGATTGGCCACGGATTTCCGCTCCGGCGCTTTCTTTTCCGGTTGACGAGGATACCGCGGCCGCGGCGGAAGAGGCCTCGGTAGCGGAGATCGAGGAAGCGTTCAGAGCCGATCCGCACGGAATCGCCGGAATCCTGATCGAGCCGATCCAGGGAGAGGGAGGGGACCGCCACTTCCGACCCGCCTTCTTCAAGCGCCTCCGGGAACTCGCGGACCGGCACGAGGCCCTGTTGATCTTCGACGAAGTGCAGACGGGGATGGGCCTGACCGGTTCGATGTGGGCGTTCGAGCAGCTGGGCGTGACGCCCGACATAGTGGCGTTCGGAAAGAAGACGCAGGTGTGCGGCATCATGAGCACGACCCGGGTCGACGAGGTCGAGAGCAATGTGTTCCATGTATCTTCCCGTATCAACTCGACATGGGGCGGCAACCTCGTGGACATGGTTCGATGCGCCCGCTATCTCCAGATCATCGAAGAGGACGAGCTGGTCGAGAATGCGGCCCGGGTGGGCCGGAGCTTGCTCCACGGGCTCGAGGAGTTGCAGGCGGAGCTCCCGGTGGTCACCAACGCTCGAGGCCGTGGGCTGATGATCGCGTTCGACCTGCCGGACAGAGAGACCCGGGATGCCTTGCGCACGCGCTGCTGGGACAACGGCCTGGCCACCCTTGTGTGCGGAACCCGCTCGATCCGCTTCCGGCCTTCTCTTACGTTCAGCGAGGCGGACGCGGACCGCTCGGTGGAGATTCTGCGAGAGTCGTTGCTCGAGGTGGCGGAGCCACTCGCAGGGGCGGCGGCGAGTCCGGCGGAGGAGTAGAGCCGGGCAAACAGGCCGGGAGAGGTGCGCGGAGGAGGAAGGCTTCCCCTGGCACCCCCGGCCCCGGCCGGCGACCCGGACTGGTGGCGCGCCTCAGATGAAAATCGTCTGAGCGCCTTCCGACTTGTCGAAGAAGTCCATGGCCGTGATGATGTCCCTGACCTGCGGAAGCAGGTCCTTCTTGTCGATGTCCATCATCTCCGCCGCCATCTGGCAGCCGTAGATCTCGGCTCCCGCGTCGTCCAGGATCTCGATCATCTCCCGAACCGGCGGAATGTCGAGCTCGTCGATCTTCTTCTTCATCATCTTCGTCGCGAGGCCCTCCACTCCTGGCAGGCCTGCGACCATGGCCGGCATGTGTGTCGCCGGATTGCCGACGATCCCGGTGTGAAGCTTGTCCACTCGCTTGTCGGTGATCACGTCCATTCCCCAGAACGTGAAGAAGAGGACGGCCTCGATGCCCATCATGCGCGCGGCGTTGGCCAGGATCAGCCCTGGATACGCCATGTCGAGACTTCCCTTCGAGCAGATGATGGCTATCTTGCGCGGCGTGACGCCGCTTCCGTTTCCATTTCCGGTCATCATTCAATCTTCCTGTTCGGCGGACCGGCGTGGCCGACCGCTTCGTTATGCTCCATTGTTGGGCGCGTCAGACGAAGCCCTCTCAGATGCAGCCCTTCGGCTTCGTGAGCCCCGAGATCTTCGCAGCGAGGATTCCCGGTCCACCGGGGAACAGCTGGTACATCTCCTTCATGGAGACGCCGGCGTTCTTCGTGATGCGGCGCACGCCCGGCGGCTCACCCTTGTCGGCAGCATCGCGCCGGCAGAAATCGATCACCTGCCAGTGCTTGTCGGTCAGCGGGTCGATGCCTGATTCCCGCGCGATCTCGGCCGCTATCTCGGGATTCCACTGGTCGGGGTTGAGCATGAATCCATCCTCGTTCACCTCGATCTCGCGTCCGGCTACCGTCGCTGTGCTCATGTTCAGACTCCTTCGTGTATGGTCGCCCCCCGCAGGGCGGCCTGTCGCAATCAGTTACGTGACGGTTCAGCGTCGTCTTCGCCGCCCATCTCGCGAAGTACGGTAAGGAACATCGTGAGTCCCCTGCGGACCTCCGGATCCTTGAGGGACCGAATCAAGCCCACGCGACCCATAGGCTCGGCGGGGACGTCTCGAAGCGCTCCCGCCGCCTTGTCGGCCAGGTCCAGCACCTCGGGCTGAGTCAGGCTTCGAACCGTGCCAAGAATGTGCACGACGTTGTCGCCCAAGGCCCTGACGTCTTCCGGAGTGAACGAAGTCGAGATGGTGTGGAACACCCCAGCCGACTCTTTCAGGAACTCGATCACACCGGTCTGCTCCAGCTCGTGAAGCTTTCGGTAGGCGATCATGATGCCCTCGTGTGCGATCGGAACCAGATCCTCACGAAGGTCGTCGAAGCTCTCCAACTGCCGGCTCAGATCGTCCGTCACCTCCACGACCGAGTCCAGCTTCCGGTTGATCTCCGCGATCGCCGCCGCGAGGTCGGCCTCCGGCACCGTGGGCATTCCGCCCGCCTGCTCGTTAAGGTTCGGCATCGTCAGCTCCACTTCCCGGCCATCGACATCCGGGATTCGACTCCGGGTATCTCTGCGCCCTTGAGAAGCATGTTCCAGTAGATCCACCGGAAGGCCATCTTGCCCCAGTGGTTCATTTCACTCTCGCCCAGGAGGCTTAGCGGGCCGATACCAGGAACGGGGTACATCCCCGGCAGCGGTTCGACGTCGTAGTTGAAGTCGATCAGCACCGCTTTCCCGAAACCCGTTTCGATGAAGCAGTTGGCATGGCCGTCGAACTCGTCGAGCAATGGCCGGCCCTGGATCGCCCGCAGGAGATTCTCCTCCAGCACCTCGCCCTGGAAGTGAGCCACGGACCCAGCCTTTGAGCTCGGGAGGTCGGTCGCATCCCCGATGACGAACACGTTCTCGAAGCCCTCGGCCTGGAGCGTTCCCTTGTCGGTCGGGATGAACGACAACTCGTCTCCGAGGCCCGAACGCTCGATCGTCTCGCTGCCCATGTGGGTCGGAATCGACACGAGAAGGTCGTACGGGACCTCCCTTTCGTCCCAACTCCTGAGGATCCCTTTCTCTCCATCCACCGAACCGGCGGAGAAGTTGGGCTCCACCTTGATGTTCTTCTTCTCCAGTATGTCACCCAGCATCGCCGACGCTCGGGGCCTGGTGAACGCACCGTCCAGGGGAGTCGCATACACGATCTCGGTCTTGTCCCGCACGCCCTTCTCCGTCAGATACCAATCCGCCAGGCATACGAATTCGATCGGGGCGATCGGGCACTTGATCGGCATCTCGACGACGTCGAGCACCAGCCGTCCGCCCTCCCAGGACTCCAGCGCGCCTTCCAACTTCGACGCTCCGTCCAGCGTATAGAAGTCGAACGCTGATTCCTGCCACCCCTCGTCGGTCAGACCTTCCGTCTCCTCCGGAACGATGCGGCTTCCGGTCGCTATCACCAGGAAGTCGTAGGCGAGCTCCGCACCTCCCGCCAGCCGCACCTTGTTCTCCTCCGGCACGATGGCATCGATCTCCGAGATGACGAACTCGACGCCCCTCGGGATGTAGCGCGACCTCGGCTTGATCACGTCGCGTGTGCGGTAGATGCTGAACGGGATGAACAGCAGGCCTGGCTGATATATGTGACGATCGTCCTGGTCCACGACGGTGATCTCCCACTCGTCCGGTTCCAGGTTGCGTCTCATCTTGGCTGCCAGCATGGTCCCGGCCGTGCCGGCACCGAGAATGAGCAGCTTCTTCATCAATCCTCCAACGGTCCCAGGTCAGGTCCTCGGCTGGCCGAGGCGGTGCTGGTTTGGCCAACTACCATTGCAACGACGGTGCCACGCGCCCTGTGAGGTCGGTAAGGCTCTATGGGGTAACGATGTAGGGGCTCGGGAGCAGGTCACAGAGGTCGGGCCGGTCGCCCCTGAGCGAAACACGACGTTGCAACAGGTGAAACGATAGCTTACGTTTCGTTTCATGCGCGGGCCGTCGGGACCGACCCGGCCCTGCATACGCTCCGTCAGCTTCGTATGGAGGCGCTGACTTTAGCGCCTTGCGTGCTCGGGCGCACTATTCTTGCATGGTGGAACATACGGGTCAGAGTGTTTCACGGTGGGTCGTGCAGGCAGCTGCGGCCTGCCGGGCACAAAACGGACGGGAAGGCGGGTACGCCGATGGCGGGTCAGACCACACAGAGCACGGAGGCGGCGTCGGGTGACGAGCGCCTGGGTCACCTGAGCGATCTGGCGGAGCTAGCCTGGTTCGAGGTAGACGCGGACCGCAACATCGTCGCCATGAGTCCGGCGCTCGAGCGGGTGACCGGATTCAGGGCGGATGATGTCATCGGGAGGTCGTGCCTCACGGCAATCCGGTGCAGCGAGTGCCTGCAAGGTTGCGGCGTCTTCAGGCATGGCACGGTTCGTCGGGCGAGACTGAAGGTGTTCCGGGCGGACGGCTCGGAGTTGGAGGTCCTCAAGTCAGGTCAGGTCCTGCGCGACGAAGCAGGCGAGATCAAGGGGGCCGTGGAGATCGTCGAGATTCCAGGCCGGGAACCCTCGAGCGCATCCTCTTCGCTTCCCGAGCTGAGCTCTCTCCTCAGCGGCCTGGGCCGGGAGTTCGTCACCGCCGATGAGGAGTTGCGGGTCCTTTCCTGCTCGACAGCCCTCCCGGAGCTACTCGGTCTGTCCGCGGACGAGCTCGCGGGCAGGCCCCTGGCGAACATCTTCAGCGGAGAGATGTTCGAGGAAGAGGGTTCCGTGAGCCGAGCGGTGCTCGCCGGAGAGAGAAGGGAAGGCTGGCGCGCTTTCTTGAAGGGTGCTGGGGGCCACGAGATACCCGTTTCGCTCAGCATCGGCCCGGTCGATCCGTCCGAGACGTGCGGCGGGCTGGACGCCCGTGTAGTGGTCATGATTCGGCCCGACGACATCGAGTCGCGTGAGACTCCGTCCTTCGAGGGAATCGTCTCGAGATCGGCATCGATGCAGAGGATCTTCCGGATTATCGAGCTCTTGCGAGACAACGATTCGACCATCCTGATCACGGGTGAGAGCGGTACCGGAAAGGAGCTCGTGGCCCGGGCGCTCCACACCACCTCGCACCGGTCGGACGGGCCGTTCATAGCGGTCAACTGTGCCGCTATACCCAGCGAGCTTCTCGAGTCCGAGCTCTTCGGACACGTGCGCGGCGCTTTCACAGGCGCGGTGCGCGATCGAGCCGGACGATTCGAGCTGGCAGACGGGGGGACGCTCTTCCTGGATGAGATCGGTGACCTGGCCCTCGGTCTCCAGGCCAAGATCCTGAGGTTTCTGCAGGAGCACACTTTCGAGCGTGTGGGCGACACGCGAACCCGCCGGGTAGACGTACGGGTCATCGCTGCGACCCACGTGGACCTCATCCGAGCCGTAGCGGAGAGGAAGTTCAGGGAGGACCTGTACTATCGCCTTCGCGTCGTCCCGATCGAGATTCCCCCTCTCCGCGAGCGACGAGAGGACCTGGAATTGCTCGTTCGCTTCTTCCTCGAGCGGATCGGCAGGGAGCGCGGTCGGTCCCTCCGACTCGCGCCCTCCGCCAGTCGCGCGATGCTCACGTATCGCTGGCCAGGGAACGTCAGGGAACTACAGAACGCCCTGGAATACGCCACCACCGTATGCGAGGGACAGACGATTCACACAAGGGATCTACCTTCCGAGGTGGGGAGGGACGGAGGCGAGCGCCTGGCTCCGGTCGATCAAGAGCCGGGGGGTGACGTGCAGGCTATTCCGCATGCCGGTCCGGCCGTACCGACCGAGCCGGCTGCCGATGCGGTGACAAGGCACCGCGACCTGAAGGCTGAAGGCCTCAACGCGTCGGAGGCGTCGGAAGCGGAGAGGATTCTCCGGGAGCTCGAGGCGGCCCGATATCACCGGGGGCTTGCAGCCGAGCGACTGGGAATGAGCCGGACGACCCTATGGCGAAAGATGAAACAGTATCGACTCTAGTCAGTCCAGTTCCGCGTAGCTGACGAAGCGCTCCCGTCTGAGCACTCGAATCAGTTGGCCGAGGCGCTGCCCGACGGGCTCTACGTGGTCGCCGAACTGCGCGCGAACCAGGTCCGCCAGCTCTCTGACGTCGGTGCTCCCGTCCATCAGCAGCCACGCGTAGGAACCCACGTCGTCGAGGCGGATGCGTGGTGGGGCCATCATGAATGACACCCACCTGCCCAGGGAGCGTGGACTTCGGACACGAGGACGCTCGCGCACCAGCGTGACGTTGCCGTCGTCACCCTGCTCCCAGGTCACCTCGCGACGCGGGGTCAGATCGAGGAGATTCGGTCCCTCCCGGGATCCGCCCCCCTGGCGAGTCGGTCGTCGAATCAAGACTCCTGATCCGCGGATCGGTTACCCAGATCACGGAGCGGCAGCCATGCGAGCAGGGCTACCATCAGGACGTACGCGAAGAGTCCCAGCACGAAACTGCCGTCGCCCGCCGGAGTGAGGGCCTCCTTCCAGCGAGCGAGTAGGGGCACGAAGTCCTGGCCCAGGAACAGGAACGCCAGGGTCACGGCCATCAGGGATTCTCCCGCGATAAAGCCCGAGGAAAGCAGGATTCCCTTGTTCTCGGCCCCCTGGCTCTGGCCCTCGGTCAGGTCCATCTTCTTCCGTCTCCACTCGAAGAGCGCCCGGATGAGCCCACCGACGAAGATTGCCGCAGTGGAATAGAAGGGCAGGTACATGCCAACGGCAATCAACATCGGTGCAGGGGCGTTCACCAGGATCAGGCCGACAGCAAAGAACATTCCCGTGATCACCAAGGGCCACGCCATTTCCCCACCGACGATGCCATTGGCGATCAGGGCCATCAACCCGGCCTGCGGAGCGGGGAGCTCGGCCGATCCGATCGTATAGGCGGCGTGCATGACGTTGAGGGCTATGGCCAGAACGACGGCAGCCCCGATCACCCCGATGATCTCGCCGATCTCCATTCGCCACGGCGTCCCACCGAGAATGTGTCCGACCTTCAGGTCCTGCATCATGTCGCCGGCGACACCCGCCGCGCAGCACACTACCCCTGCCACCGCGAGGACCCCGGCCACCCCGCTCATGTCCGTCAGGCCGATGGCCACCATCAGCACGGCGGCGACCAGGAGAGCCGTCAGTGTCAGCCCGGAAATGGGGTTGTTCGAATTCCCGATCAAACCCACCAGATACCCGGCGACCGCGGCGAACAGGAAGCCGAGCACGAGCATCACGGCGGTGAGTATCGCGGCTCCGAGCACGGAACCGGTAAAGTACAGGTACAGGAAGAAGGTCGCGATTCCCATGGCGCCGATCGCCAGGAACACGCGGTTGAAGGGGAGGTCGATCTCCGTCCGGGCCACCCGCTCGCCTCCATCGCCTCCCAATTGGACATCCGCGAGGGCCTTGCGAATACCGGAAACCAGCGGCCCCCTCAGACTCCACAGCGTCCAGAAAGCCGCCACGATCATGGTGCCCACGGCAAGTGGACGGATCTGATTGAACCAGACGTCCTCGCTGAGCGCCACCATACTCGTATCCGGAGACAGGCTGGCGCTCAACCCGGGATTGAGGAACACGGCCAGCGGGACGAGGAAGAGCCAGCCCATCACCGCGCCGGCGAACAGGATGGCCGCCACCCGAAACCCGACGATATAGCCTACCCCCATGAGCATGGGAGACGCGGCCGGCGTCTGCAGGTACAGGCCGCCTCCCGCATACTCGACTCTCTCTCCAAGGACGGAGATCGAAGAGCGACCGAACGCGATGGCACCGGCCGTCTTCTCCTGAATGAGCTGAATCCCGTTCGTATTCTTGAAGAGCTCCCATATCGCAGCCAGGACGATTCCCCCGAACACGTACTTCGCACCCGTCTGTCCTCCCTGTCCCGCCTTCACGATCTCCGCCGCGGCTACGCTCTCCGGGAAGGGTAGGTCGGCCTCGACCACGAGAGTCCGGCGCAGGACGATGACGAACAGGACGCCAATGACGCCACCGACGAGCATGATCGCGGTGCTTTCCCAGTATCGCAGCGTGTCCCAGGCCCCGGTGATCACGAAAGCCGGGATCGTGAAGATCGCCCCCGCCATGAGGGACTCGCCGACCGAGGCCGTGGTGCGGGCGATATTCTCCTCGAGGATCGTGCCCCGAAACGGGCGCAGCACGGCCATTGCGACCACGGCTGCCGGGAAGGCGGCGGCCACGGTCAAGCCCGCCTTCATGCCCACATAGGCGTTGGCCGCGCCCAACACGATGGCCATGATGACGCCAAGGAAGACGGCCTTGAACGTGAGCTCCGCCATGTTCGTTTCAGCAGGGACGTACGGGACGTCCTTCCTGTCGCTCATCCGTGACCTCCGGGGGTGTGGAGCGCGGGTGCCTGTCCGCTCAGGGCTTATGGACGCGAAGGGGTCCACGCCGTATCGTCCCGAAGTTGTCGTCCCATGTTCGTACCCGCCAGCTTGATCGTTCCCGCGACGAGGCCGTCGAACGGTCCCGCGCGTACTGCGAGGAGGAAGAATGACTTTCGTATCTGATCTCCAGCCCACGGCCGTCTGGGGCTACTTCGACCAGATCATGACCATTCCACGGGGCTCGAAGAAGGAGGACTCGATCAGGCGGTTCGTGGTATCGGCGGCGGAGCGGCTGGGACTGGACCACGAGGTGGACGACACGGGCAACGTGGTCGTTCGCAAGGGCGCCGCGGAGGGCAACCCGTCCACCACCCCGACCATTCTCCAATCACATCTCGACATGGTTCAGGAGAAGAACTCGGACGTTGAATTCGACTTCGATTCCGATGCCATTCGACCGGTTCGCGAAGGTGACTACCTCACGGCCGATGGAACCACTCTCGGTTCGGACAACGGAATCGGCGTCGCCGCGATGCTGGCGATTATGGAGGCCGACGACCTGGTGCACGGCCCTCTGGAATTCCTGTTCACGATCGACGAGGAGACGGGCCTGACGGGAGCCGGAGGCCTCGGTGACGGGCTTCTCGCCGGACAGCGTCTGATCAACCTCGACTCCGAAGAGGAGAGGGTCTTGACGATCGGCTGTGCCGGAGGGGCGGATTCCCACCTGCATCTGTCAGTCGAGAGGACGGCCGTACCGGCTGGAATGACGGCGATCGCGGTACGCCTCGCGGGATTGAAGGGAGGACACTCGGGCGTTGATGTCCACTTGCAGAGGGGGAACGCGATCAAGATCCTGGCGCGGGCCCTGCATGCGGCAGCCCTGGCGGAGCCGGTTCGTATAGGATCGTTCAGCGGCGGAAACGCG
This sequence comes from uncultured Gemmatimonadota bacterium, assembly GCA_964602635.1. Classification (GTDB taxonomy): domain Bacteria; phylum Gemmatimonadota; class Gemmatimonadetes; order Palauibacterales; family Palauibacteraceae; genus Benthicola. Next base: position 16,786 of record CAZRRU010000074.1, read on the forward strand.
CACAATGCGATTCCGAGAGAATCGTCGGCAGTGCTGGTGGTCCCTTCCGGAGAGGGCATGCCTGAGCGGGTCAAGAGCATCCTCAACTCCGAGCTCGACGCGATACGGACGGAATTGACTGTCCCGGACCCGGGGATGTCGTTCGAAGTCGCCGAGGCTTCGGTCCAGCACGATGCCCTCACGGAGGCGTCCACCCGAAAGGTCCTTTCGCTGATCACCGCGCTGCCGCACGGCGTCCTGAGGATGAGCGACGACATCGCAGGCCTAGTCGAGACTAGCACGAACCTGGCGGTCGCCCGGGAGGAGGACGGGCGGGTCTTCGTGCTCATGAGCAGCCGCAGTTCGGTGATGTCGGCCCTGGCGGCCCTTCGGCAGCGCATTCGGTCGGTTGCCGATCTCGCGGGGGCCGATCTCGGGGAGAAGGATGGCTATCCTTCCTGGCAGCCGGACGTGAGCTCTGCTCTGCTTCACGTCGTGAAGGAAGTACACGAGCGAATCGCGGGGGAAGCGGAGATCGGGGCCGTTCACGCCGGACTCGAGTGCGGGATCATAGGCGAGAAGTACCCCGGGATGGATATGATATCCTTCGGCCCGCAGATCGATTTTCCGCATTCTCCCGATGAGAGGGTCAAGATCGCAACGGTGAACGAGTTCTACGACGTGCTGACGGCTGTTCTCGCGGAACTGGACTGAGGACGGCCTCTTATTGTGCCGATCGTCCACTGCGGTCGGCGGCGCGGACCGGCTATCTTACATTCTTGGCTGTCCAGATTGGAAATTCCTGCTCCGGAGGAAGGCCAGTGCTGAAACAAGGTGAAGTCTTGGGAGTCTGGGTGTGGGCCGTCGTGGTGTGGGCCATCCTGGCGTTTGCCACCGGTGACTTCTGGTGGTTCCGACCCATATTTCGGCAGCTCTTCTAATTCCCACCTGGACCCGACCTATGGGCCTTCGAACCGCGAACATCGAGATCGCCACGACGGCGGGCACGGACGTTCTCGACCTGACCGAAGACGTGGAGGCGTTCATCTCGAGGTCCGGCATCGGCGAAGGTGTTCTGGTGCTGTTCACGCCCGGCGCGACCGCCGGGATCACGACGATAGAATACGAGAGCGGAGCGATCGCCGATTTTAAGAGGGCTTTGAACCGACTTGCACCCGAGTCCGATGATTACGAGCACGACCTTCGGTGGGGTGACGGAAACGGTTACTCGCACGTTCGCAGCGCGCTGATCGGACCGTCCCTCTCTGTTCCCGTGGTAGGAGGCCGCCCGGAGCTTGGCACCTGGCAACAGATCGTGCTCTGCGACTTCGACAACCGGCCACGCCAGCGCCGGATCCGCCTTCACGTCATGGGGGAGTAGGACCTGGAGTTCGCGGATGGCTTGCATCGACCAATGGTAGATACGAGAATTGCGGTATGAGTCGCGGCGGACGCATGGCGTTCAGATGACCTGGAGAGGGTCTTTTGACCCCCTCCGAAACCACCCGGGAGGGCTCAATGGCCGAGGGTAACCGAAAGAAGACCTATCTGATCCTGATCGGTATTATGCTCGTGGTTCTTCTGATCTCATACCTCGCCTGACCCACAGCAACAAGCCAGGGGCGGGGGACCGGAGAGGTTCATCGCCCCCTGACAGCGCGCGGCCTTCGTCCGTCAAACGGCCTCGCGGTCGGCCGGTGGCCGGTCCCGCAGAATGAACCAGGCCATGACCGCCAGGATCGCGCCGATCGTGGCCAGGGCCAGGAGTTCCTGAGCGGCGTGCGGAAGTTCCGGCGCGAATCCCTCAATTCGCTCGCCTCCGCGCAGTCCTACCCACAGGGCGAGGACCACGCCGGTGAGTCCTCCCCCGCCTACCAGGCCGGAACCGAAGAGCACTCCCTGTTCGCGACGTCTCTCAGCCTCCGCCGGCCGTTGCCTTCTGGTGAGGAGGTAGCGCAGAAGGCCGCCAACGAATACGGCGGCCATCGTTTCGAGAGGGAGGTATACGCCCACCGCGAAGGCCAGCACCGGCATCTTGAACGCTGACGCGATCAATCCGATCCCCACGCCCAGCGCGATCAGTAGCCACGGCAGGTTCTGATCGAGCACCCCGTCGATCACCAGCGCCATCAGCGTCGCCTGCGGAGCCGGAAGCTCAGGACCGCCGAGCCCGCCCGGCACGTTGTTGTGCAGCAGCATCACGACGAGGACGACGACTCCGGCCGAGGTAATCACACCGATCAGCTCGCCGATCTGCTGGTACCTCGGGGTAGCGCCGAGGATGAAACCAGTCTTCAGGTCCTGGGACGTATCTCCGGCGATGGAGGCGGCGATCGCCACCGCCGTTCCCACCATGAGGGCCGTGGCCTTGCCTGCCATGTCCGTCCAGCCGAACGCTAGAAACACGAGACTGGTTCCCAGCAGGGTCGCGATCGTCATTCCGGAAGTCGGATTAGAGGTGACTCCGACCAGTCCCACGATTCGGGAGCTCACTGTAACGAAGAAGAAGGCGAACACGGCGATGAGCAGGCTCGCTACGGCCCGCACCGGAATCGAGTCGAGGTATCCCAGAATGCCGGGGACGAAGGTCAGTACGGCGAGGACCGCAGCCAGAAACAGGAGAACCGTCCGGGGGGAAAGGTCCAGATCGGTACGCTCGACCTTCGCCATAGTCTCCGATGCCCTGCGGGACACCTGCTGCACCCCGAGCCGGAACGATTCGATCATGGTGGGAATGGAACGGATCAGGGTGATCAGTCCACCCGTCGCCACCGCGCCCGCCCCGATGTACCGCACATAGCGATTCCAGATCTCGTCGGTGCTCATGTCGCGAATCAGCTTCTCGGCCTCGGGATAGAGCGGCTCCGCCAATCCGGACCCCCACAGGTAAATCGCCGGAATGATCACGAATGCCGAGAGCGCTCCGCCCGCGACCATGACGGTGGCGATGCGTATCCCGAGGATGTATCCCACTCCGATCAGGGGAGGAGAAACGCTGATCGTGGCCGCTGCGCGAGCCGGCAAGCCTACCTCGAACACGCCGCGGACCAGCTTGAGCCCGTCCGTGAGGAACTTGAAGGCCATGCCCACGCCGATGCCCCAGAAGACTCCGGCAGCCTGTTTGCCTCCCTCCTCGGCAGCGACGAGCACTTCGGCACACGCCATCCCCTCTGGATAGGGGAGGGTGCCATGCTCCCGCTTGATCAAAAAGCTGCGAAGCGGGATCATGGACAGGACGCCTATGAGACCGCCGCACATCGCCAGGAGGGTGACCTGAAGCCACTCGGGGTCGAGTCCCCACATGAACAGGGCCGGAACGGTGAACAGCACACCCGACGCCACCGACGAGCTGGCGGAACCCACGGTCTGCGAAGTGTTGGTCTCGAGGATGCTGTGAGTCAGACCGAACGCCTGGAACACCCTGAACGCGACGACCGTGAGCACGGCCACCGGAATCGACGTGCTGATCGTGAGTCCGGCCTTGAGCCCGAGGTACGTGTTGGCCGCCCCAAAGATCAGACCGAGTATCGCCCCGGCGACGACGGCCTTGACCGTGAACTCGGTCATGCTCTGGCCGGCGGTCAGAGGGATGTACTCCTCGCCCTCCTCGATAACGTACGCCGTGGGAGGCAGCTTCCTTCCGGTCACCCGGATCTCCTCTCGTGGTCGTGCTCTGGCGTGATTGGGCCGAACTCAAGGCCCGAAGGTACGCGCACGCCCCCGTTCGTCAACACGGGCGCCGACTGTTCACGGGACCCGGCTGGCGCCATACTCGACGTGCGCAGGTGATGTCCAGGGCGGAGGTTTCCCGCGTCACGGGGCTGGCTACCCCGGTGGTATTGTTCGACGGACGGTGTCCTCTGTGCGTCGGTACGACCCGGTTCCTTCTGGAGAAAGATCGGGACCACCGGTTTCGGTTCGCTCCACTCGATTCCGCCGCGGCGCGGAGTCTATTGGAGCGGTGTGCGTCCGATCCGAGCGTTGTGGCCGAAGTGCGCTCCCGCTCCACCGTGGCCCTCATGATCGAGGGCAGGCTTCATATTCGGAGTGATGCGGCTTTGCTGATCGCAGCGAGACTCCCGTTTCCGTGGCGGACATTTTCGGTGCTGCGCATCGTGCCTCGCGCCCTGCGAGACCGGGCGTACCTGTTCATCGCTCGTCGGCGACACCGAGTGTGGGGACGACTCGATTCCTGCTACGTGCCCGAGAGCAAGGATCGGAACCGGTTTCTTTGACACTTCGGCGACGTCTCAAGAGCGAGGCAAGATCTCTCCCTGGACCTCGCCGACTCCCGCGATCCACGCGCGGTAGGTGTCACCCGGTGTGACGGACCCGACACCAGCAGGAGTGCCCGTGAACACGAGGTCCCCCGGGGCCAACTCCACGAGTCGCGACAGGTTGGCCAGAGTCTCCTCCGGGGTCCAGATGAGGTCCGCGAGATCAGCCTCCTGCCGCAGTTCGTCGTTCACCGCGAGCCGGATGGGGCCGGTCCTAGGATGTCCGACATCCCGGACCCGAACGATCGGCGAGCATGGAGCAGACTGATCGAAGCCTTTGGCCATGTCCCACGGCCGGGCAGCTTCCTTCGCCGCACGCTGGAGATCACGACGAGTAAAATCCACTCCGACGGCGTACCCGAAAATCAGGTTCTGACACTCCTCGAGCGTAACTTCTGCGCCTCCCGCCGACAGAGCGACTACCAACTCGACCTCGTGGTGCAGCTCCACCGTCGCAAGAGGATACGGCATGCTCCCGCCCCCTGGAACGATCGCGTCCGCCGGCTTGGTGAAGAAGAAGGGCGGCTCCCGGTCGACCCTCCCTCCCATCTCGAGGGCGTGCGACGCGTAATTCCGCCCCACGCAAAAGACCCGGCGGACCGGGAACAGAAGATCGCAACCGTGCACCGCGAGAAACGGTCTGGCCATCGGTTCGAAAGTGTATCGTCTGGACTCGCTCATTGGTCCTCCCCGTCACCCTCGAAACCGCCCGTTTCGCTCACCTTCGGCAAGATGGCCGCACGCCGGCAGGGGGCAACACCCCCGTCGCGGTGCCCAGTTTGCGCACCGAAAGAGCGGAGGGCACTTTCCGCGCCTGATACGGCACCCTCGAAAGGATCCGACATGCTTCATTCTAAATCTAGCTCCCGACTGCGGCTGCTCGCAGCGGCCACGGTAGGTCTGGCTGCCTGCTCGTCTTCCGCGACCCCCGCGCCGGAGGTCGAACTGACCCCGGTCGAGGCTCGAATCAACCCGGCGCAAGCTTCCGCTACGATCACAGCCGACGATATGATGGCGCACATTTCATTCCTGGCGAGCGATGAACTGGGGGGGCGTGACACGCCCAGCCCCGGCCTGGAGAAAGCCGCCCTCTATCTGCAGGAGGCCTTTCTGTCCGCCGGTCTCGAGCCGGCCGGGGACGAGAGCTCGTTCCTCCAGCGCTGGACGTTCGAGATGACCTCGTTGCGATCGTCCGAAGCCGAGGTTGAGTTTGGCGCGGGCGGTGCGAGCGAGGTACTGGTGCATGCCGAGGACTTCTTTGTTCTGCCGTCCGGCGAGGAGGTAGTGAGGTCCCCGCTGGTATTCCTCGGATCGGTCGATGTGCTGCTCGGCGACTCACCACCGGACGCCACCGGGCGCATCGGTGTCGTGACTACTCCCCCGTCCATGGGCATGGAGATCCTCATCGCAGCTCGGGCTGCGGCGGACGCCGGGGCGACAGGAGTGGTCCTGGCCCTCGATCCGGATCTTCCGAACGAAGTGATCGGCATGGTCGCCGGACAGATCGAGGGGTCCGGTCTGCCGTTACAGCCCGTACCGGTCGTGGGGGTGTCCCGGGCGGCGGCGGAGCGGATGGTCGCGGGAGCGGGCACAACGCTCGACGAAATCTCGGCGATGCTGGAGGAGGGTGGAGGACAGACCCGCTCCCTCCCGCTCGACGGCGTCGAACTGACGATTCGGACCCCGATGGACCGGGAGACCTCCACGCCTCCCAACGTGGTAGCTTTGCTGCCGGGCAGCGATCCGGCGCTCGCCGAGACGTTTGTCGTCCTTTCCGCCCACTTCGACCACCTGGGGATCGGACAGGCCAACGCCGACGGCGATTCGATCTACAATGGTGCGGACGACGACGCTTCAGGCACTTCGGCGCTCCTCGAGGTCGCTCAGGCCTTTCAAGCCATGCCCCGGTCCCCGCGACGAAGTGTCGTGTTCCTGGCCGTCAGCGGAGAAGAGAAGGGCCTGTTGGGTTCCAGACACTATGCTGCACAGCCGACCGTGCCGATCGAAGGCATCGTCGCGAACATCAACCTTGACATGATCGGCAGGAACGCTCCCGACACGGTGATCGCGATTGGACAGGAGTTCACGTCTCTCGGCGAGTTGTCGACGAAGATCGCGTCGCATCACCCGGAGATCGGTTTGACGGTCGCCGCCGACCCCGATCCCTCGGAGCAAGCCTTCTTCAGGAGCGACCACCTGGTTTTCGTGAAGAAGGACATTCCCGCGATCTTCTTCACTACATGGGACCACGAGGACTATCACCAGCCGTCTGACGAAGCCGATACCATCGACGGGAACAAAGCGTCGCGAGTGGCTCAGCTGGCATTCCTCCTGACATGGCACGTGGCCGAGGACGAAGCCCCACCGACCTGGAACGAGGGAGCGCTCGACGAGGTGCACGCGATCCTGGAGAATTCACCGTTCTGAGTCGGCCATGAGCCCCCCGCGTGACTCGGCCGTGGGGGGCAGATAGATTCGAAGGCGACACTTTGAATCCGTTCTGATACGCCTGGTGAACCGGCGCTGCCGCGACCCCGAACTCCCGGAGACGGCCATGGTATTCCGCACCCGTTTCAAGAGCGCTCTGATACTGACCGGAGCGCTGGTACTCGTTGCCCCCGCTGCGCTTCGAGCACAAGCGGAGGGGGCCCTCTCCGAGCACCGGGTCGCCGGCCTGCGGTCGGTGGCTCAGGTCGTCGCGTCGCCGGACGGCCGGCACGTGGCCTACACGGTGACGGTTCCCCGCACACCGTTCGTGGATCCCGACGGTCCGGCGTGGTCTCATCTATATCTCCTCGACGTGGCCACCAGAAAGTCGCGCCTGTTCGTCGGAGGTGAGGTCAACATCAGTGGAGTGACCTTCTCGGATGACGGCAGCGCATTGCTGTATCTGTCCCGTCGGAGCGGCGACGACAATCGGGCCCTGTACAGCATCCCGCTCGCCGGGGGCGAGTCGTCCCATCTCCTGCAGCATTCGACCTCCGTAGGGTCCTACTCGGTGAGTCCCACCGGGGACCGGATCGCCTTCCTGGCCGTGGACCCGGAGCCCGATGCGCGCAAGGACCTGCGGGAATTGGGTTTCAAGGCCGTGGCGTACGAGGAGGATGTCCGTTTCTCCCGGGTGTGGATCGCCAGCCGGGAACGGGGGCGGTCGGAATTTGAAGATGCCGTGGCCCTGGAGCTCGAGGGCCACGCGTCCGTTGTGGCATGGTCGCCGGCCGGCGAGAGACTGGCGGTCGCCCTCGCTCCGACGCCCCTCATCGACGACTCCTACATGCACCGGCGACTCGGAATCGTCGACCTGACGTCCGGAGCGATCCAGGCCCGGATCGACAACCCCGGGAAGCTGGGTCGAGTAGAGTGGAGTCCCGACGGAGCGCACCTGGCGTTCATCTCCGGAGAGACAATCCACGATCCCAAGGAAGGTCGCCTGATGGTGGCCGACACTGACACCGGGAATTTCCATGACGTGGTGCCGGCGTTTGAAGGCCACTTTACGGTTCCCCGTTGGATTGACAGCAATACGATCCGATATCTGGCGGACGTCGGCGCCGAGACGGTGATCGGCGAGGTGCGAATTGACGGCACCGGCCGGCGTACGGTCGTAGCCCGGAGTCCCACCGTCTTCACTTCGATCAGCACCTCGGCCGACGGTAGCGTGATGGCTCTGGCGGGGGAGAGCGGGCTGCATCCCACAGAGTTGTATCTGCTGGAGGGAGGGCAGGACGAGCCAGGGCGGGCGACCGACTCCAATCCGTGGCTGACCGATGTGGCGCTCGCTCCCCAGGAGGTCGTGCGCTGGACGGCGCGAGACGGCCTGGAGCTGGAGGGGATCCTGATTCGACCGCTGCACGAGGTGGCAGGCAGGTCCTATCCGCTCATCGTACATGTGCACGGCGGCCCGGAGGCACACAACCGCAACGGGTGGCTCACATCCTACTCCCGGCCCGGCCAGGTCGCCGCTGGGCACGGAATCGCCGTTCTATACCCAAACTACCGGGCGAGCACCGGCCGAGGGGTCGAGTTCAGCATGCTCGATCACGCCGATATGGGGGGAAGGGAATTCGATGACATAGTGGATGGGGTCGATCACCTGATCGAGGCCGGCGTCGTGGACTCCGATAGAGTCGGTGTTACTGGCGGTTCCTACGGGGGCTACGCCACGGCGTGGCTGTCTACCTACTACAGCGACCGGTTCGCGGCAGGAGTGATGTCAGTGGGGATCAGCAACCAGATCTCCAAGGTCGGCACGAGCGATATCCCGGACGAAATGTACCTCGTACACAATCGGCTACGGCCGTGGGACGACTGGGAACTGTTCCTCGAGCGCAGCCCGGTCTACTGGGCAGACCGATCCACGACTCCCCTCCTGATTCTTCACGGCACAGAGGACAAGCGAGTGAACCCCGGCCAGTCCATGGAGATGTATCGACATCTCAAACTGCGCGGGCAGGCGCCCGTCCGGCTGATCTTCTACCCTGGGGAAGGGCACGGGAATCGCAACGCCGCCGCCCGCCTGGACTACAACCTTCGAAGCCTGAGATGGCTGGAGCACTACCTTGTGGGACCTGGCGGTGACGCGCCGGATCGCGACCTCGACTACGAGGAGGAGCCGGCCGTTCCAACGGCTATGCTGCCCTAGGCCACGGGAGGCGCAGTGGCGCCGGAGACGACGGATCTGATGGCCGAGTTCGAGGATGAGCTCCGGGAGCACTTGAGTCCGGACCTCGAGGTCGTCCGCAGGTTGGGCGGCGGCCGCCTCTCCACCGTGTTCCTGGCACGGGAACCCGCGCTCCAGAGATTGGTCGCCGTCAAAGTGCTCCACCCGCGGGCTACCCGGAGCACGAAGGCAATGGCCCGGTTCCGACAGGAGGCCCGGGCCCTTGCCCGGGTTTCGCATCCCAACGTGGTCTCCATCTTTCGGGTGGGAGACCTCTCTGCCACAGCCCCGTACCTGGTGATGCAGTACGTGCGCGGGCCGAGCCTGGCCCAGCGCCTGGCGGACGAAGATGCCCTGACTCTGCACGAATCCTGTTCCATTCTGACGGCCCTCGCCGCCGCCCTTTCTGCTGTGCATTCGCACGAGATAGTCCATCGGGACGTTCGTCCTGACAGCGTTCTGTGCGCCGACGCGGATCACCGGGTGCTGCTTGCGGACTTCGGCCTCGCGGCATTCCTGGCCGTCGCCGATGCCCCCGCCGAGCGGATCACGACCACAGGTCACATTGTGACCGACCTCGACTACTCGGCGCCGGAGTTCCTGGTCGGGGAGGAGCCGACCAGCGCGTCGGATCTGTACTCCCTCGGCGTCCTCGCCTATCACATCCTCACCGGCAGGGGGCCGTACGAGGCCTCCACCGTGACCGGCCAAGTGCACGCACATCTGCGCGAGCCGGCCTCTCGTCTGGGCTCTCGCGGCCTCGCGGTCCCGGGGGGGTTGCAAGAAGTCCTCGACGCTTGCCTCGCCAAGATGCCGGCGGACAGGCCGCTGGCCTCGGAAGTCGCCAGCAGTTTGCGGGCTCTGGGCGGAGATGCGGCCGAGAGTCCGCCGGGTACGGGAGTGGCCCCTGCCGTGGCGACAAAGGAAGCGGTGTGGACCGCAGAGCCAGCCCTGTTTCTCCGCGTTCTGGGGGGACTGAGCCTCGAAGGCAAGAGTGGGCGGGGTGCCGCCGCGATCCTGCGACAGCCAAAGCGCGTGGCACTGCTCGCCTATCTGGCGATGGGGTCCGAAGGCAGCTTCCGCCGCAGGGATTCGCTGATCGGCCTGTTCTGGCCGGAGGCAGATCCGGACAGCGCCCGACACTCTCTGCGGCAGGCTCTTTACGTTCTGCGGAAAGAGGTCGGGTCGGCGGCGCTCCAGACACGGGGGGACGAGGAGGTGGGAACGGACCCGGAGGTCATCGCTTGCGATGCGGCTCGGTTCGAGGTCCTGGGGCGCGCCGGCAACGCTGCAGAAGCAATGGAACACTACGGTGGTGACCTGCTCCCGGGCTTCTATGTAGATGACGCACCCGAATTCGAACGCTGGCTGGATGTGGAGCGCGTGCGCCTGAGACGGCTGGCGGCGAGGTTGTGCTGGGATCTGGTTGACGAGGCCCAGCAGCTTGGGGACGAAACGGGAGCCGTTCGCCGTGCGCGTCAGGCGGTAGATCTCGATCCATTTGATGAAACCGGCCTGCACCGTCTCATCGACCTACTGGATTCTCTGGGGGATCGAGCCGGCGCCCTGGCCTCCTTCGACTACTTCTCCCGGAGGCTTGCCGAGGAGTACGCAGCGGAACCCTCACCCGAGACCATGCAGCTCGTCAAGCGAGTGCGCTCCCGGGGACGGTGAAGGTGGGGCAGAGGGCCTAAGGTTCGCGCCCCAACACCGCTTCGGAGAATCCCCTTACGCGAACGGCATACCCGAAGGCGCCGACGACGAGGGACGTGCCCAGCAGCACCGGCGGAATCGGACCGACGCTCGCGCTGTAACGGAGCATCATGGCAGCAGCAATGACAACGGTCACGAAGACGAGGCTGACCGCTACCACATAGCGACGTCCTGGCGCGATCGGAGTCAATCCCGCACCGAAGGAATAGCCCGCGGCAAGCGCCGCATAGGCGCCCAGGAGCATGCGCAAGAGACCCCCGGATCCGCCCGAGGCCAGGTTTACGAGCAGCCCCCCGAGCTGGTAGACGAGCCAGCCAGCGACGACGGTGCCCAGAACAAGGAGGAGCCAACGCAGAAGCCTGGCCTGCTTTGCCTTCACTTATCCCTCCGGTAGGTCGCCTCCAGGAGAATCCTGCCGAGCCATCCAGACAGCGTGGCAGGTGAGGCCTACAATCGGAGGTTGGCGCCATTCCGTCAACCTCAGAGGACCGATCGCTCGACTTGCCGTGGGACACTCCGCCGGGCGGCTTCTTGCGCCTCCACCGAGGTATCGCGACCTTGCATCTAGCGTGTAACGTAGCACGCCAGAGCGTCTTCAGGAGATCTCTTCCCGTGAACCGGTCCGGGTTCGCCAGTTTGGCCTCCATGCTCGGCTTGGCGGCGGTCACGACGTTGTCGGCCGCTTGCGCCACCGCACCTGGCGCGCAGCCGAACCTGGATGCCACCCTGTGGGTGCAGACCGCCCCCGAGTACGCGGCGGTGAGTCGCTCCGTGTACCTGGCAGCAGCCCGAGATCTGCCCACTCTTCTATCGGACTCCGCGACGAGCGCCGCCCTCGAGCAGGGCGGAGACTTCTCCAGCCTCCCACCCGCGGTCATCCTCGACGTGGACGAGACGGTTCTGGACAACTCTCCTTATCAGGCGCGACTCCTGACCACCGGCCAACCATACGACAGCGACACCTGGGCTGAGTGGGTGGACGAACGGAATGCCGCAGCGGTCCCTGGAGCGCTGGAGTTTACCGAAGCTGCGACCCGCCTCGGGATCACCGTCTTCTACGTCACGAACCGTCGGAGTTCGCACGAGGCGGCGACCCGCGTGAACCTGCTTGCATTGGGGTTTCCCGTGCGTGAGGATCTGGATGTGGTCCTCACTCGAGACGAACGACCGACGTGGAGTCGGGCCAAGAGCAGCCGGAGAGCGGTCGTGGCGAGTACGCACCGTGTGGTCGTTCTGGTGGGAGATGACCTCAATGATTTCGTAGACGTTGACGGCCTCACGGTCGCCGAGCGAGATGCGGTCGCGGAGGAATACGGGGACTCCTGGGGGACGCGCTGGCGAATGCTCCCGAATCCCACGTACGGATCCTGGGAGCGCGCGCTGTATGACTCCGACTATGGACTCACGCCGTCGGAGCGAACCGAGCGAAAGGCGGAGAACCTCGAACCGAAAGGTAAGACCGATGAATAGGAAGCTGGCGGGGCTCATGTGCGTCCTGCTGTTCGGGCCTGGTGCGTGTGGAGGATCCGAAGAAGAGGTCCCTGAGGTGCCGAAGGAGGAGGCGCTGCGGGCGGCGCGAGCAGACTCGGTGGCGCAGGCTGCCGAGATGTACGATGTGGCGGTGTTCGACACCCTGACGTGGGAGAGTGACAACGCCCGGTGGGAGCGGGGTGGAGTAGTCTGGTCCTTCACGTGCCAGAGATGCCACGGGGCGGATGGAGCGGGGAATGGACCGGATGCAGTGAGCTTCGGTATTGCGGTGCCGGACATCACCGGTGCGGATTGGCATTACGCGGACGATCTTCCAGCGATCCGGGAGCGGATATTCGTGGGCCACGAGTCCGAAATGCCGAGCATGGGCCTGATCGGTCTGTCGTACGCGGACGTGGACGCAGCTGCTCACTATATCAACGACCTCTTGCGCTCGTCCGAGTAGCACAGAGAAGAGGCGGACTCTGTATGGGGGCGGCCTTCAAGCGCCGCTCCCCTTTGTGTATCATTGATTCGTCGATCGTCGCCGGCTGAAGTGTCACGAAGAACGGGAGAGCAGCATGAGGATCCGCCAGATTCTCGACCACAAGGGATCCGGAGTGGTGACCGTTGAACCGGATCGAACGGTGCACGAAGCCATGGGGGTGCTGGTCGAGCACGGCATCGGCGCCGTGGTCGTCACGCGAGGTGGGACTATCGTCGGCATTCTCACCGAGCGGGATGTCCTAAGGCTCGGAGCGGGCGACCCGGGATCCCTGACAGCCACACGTGTGGCCGATGCCATGACGGCGGAGCTCGTCGTAGGGGTGGCAGAGGACCTGGTGGACTATGCGGCCGGCGTCATGACGGCAAACCGAATCCGGCACCTTCCGATCGTGGAGGGAGAACGGCTGGTGGGCGTGGTGTCGATCGGTGACGTGGTGAAGGCGATGAAGAAGGAGAAGGAAGTCGAGAACAGGTATCTGCGTGACTACATCCAGGGAGCGGTCCGTTGAGGTAGATGCCGGAGGCGCTTGAGGTCAGCTCAACTCGGTGAAGCGATACACGATGTAGCTCTTTCCCGGCGGGACGTCCACATCGACGTACCCGGACTCGACCAGCTTCTTGAGTTCAGCCTCCACCTCGTCGAACGGTGCTCCCGTTGCAGCCACGCCGTCGGTGACTGAGATGGCACCGCCATGAGTCACCGCAGCGTCCAGGAGTTGGTGACGCAGCGGCTTCCCAACGCTCATCGGGGCGGGCGTCATACGACTCATCAGCTGGCCGACTACCCGGGGGTGCGGTAGATAGCCTTCCCGAATGTTCGAGTCCTGAACCAGCGACTTCATGCGAAAAAGATCTATGAACTGGCCGATCCCGAAGAGGCCGAAAGTCAACAGATACAGGATTCCTGTGCCGTACTTTCCTAGATAGATCCGGTGGATTCCCGCGAGGCCCACGAAAGCGAGACACCAGAGGGCATACCCGAGACCTTCCCGGTACGCCCCCTCGCCGGACTTGGAGACCAGATCGCTCACTTCATTTCCTCATAGGCTGTTTACCGCCTGTTGCCCAATCTCCTACGGGCTCCACAGCGCCACGGTTTCGCAGCCGAAACTAACCCGGCGGGGTCGCGCGGGCCATTCATCGACCAACGGTCGTTGGCAGGTCACGCGGAAGTCCGAAACAGCAGAATGTCGCCGTCGCGGACTTCGTACTCCTTGCCCTCCGACCGGATGAGTCCTTTCTCGCGAGCCGTCTTCATCGACGCGACTTCGTGAAACTCCTCGAACGCGATGGTCTCGGCCCGGATGAACCCCCGTTCAAAATCCGTGTGTACACGGCCCGCCGCCTCGGGGGCTAGCGCTCCGGACCTCAGGGTCCACGCCCGCACCTCGTTGTCTCCGATCGTGAAGAACGTCCGCAGGCCAAGCAGTCTGAAGCCGGCCCGTACCAATCGGGCCAACCCGCTCTCGTTCATGCCGTGCTCCGCCAGGAACTCGATCCTCTCGTCCGGCTCTAACGCCAGAAGCTCGGCTTCCAGGCTTGCACACACTTCCACGATCTCTGCCTCAGGGTCGTATTCGGCCACGGCCGCTCGCAGCTTCGCCGTGTGAGGCGATCCCAGTTCCAGCTCGTGCTCGTCCACGTTGGCGATGTACAGCACGGGTTTCTGTGTAAGAAGGCCGAGCGACCTGACTACTCCTTCTTCCTGTTCGTCCATTAGCACCCCCCGAGCCGGTACACCCGAGTCAAGCGCGTCCCTGAGGCGGCGCAGGGCGCCCGCGAAGAGCGCCGCCTCCTTGTCGCCGCTCCGCTCCCGGCGTTCCGCCTTGTCCAGCGCTCGCAGGACCATCTCCAGGTCCGACAGCTCCAGTTCCAACTCGACCACCTCACGGTCGGCGTTCGGGTTCTCGAGATCGCCTGTCGCCACAACAGAGGGGTCGTCGAAGCAGCGCACGACGTGAGCGATCGCATCCACTTCCCGAATGTGTTGCAGGAACTTGTTGCCCAGGCCCTCCCCGCGGGAGGCCCCGGCCACCAGTCCGGCGATGTCAACGAACTCGACGACGTTCGGAACGATTCGCGGCGGGCGCACGATGTCCGCGAGAACCCGGAGACGCCGATCCGGCACCTCGACCACGCCGACGTTCGGATCGATTGTGCAGAAAGGATAGTTCTCGGCTGGAACGGCGACCGAGGTCAACGCCTGAAACAGCGTGGACTTGCCGACGTTGGGAAGCCCGACGATACCGATCGATAGCTTGGACATATGTCTGAGTGACGCCTGTGGCCCTGCCGAAGAACGGTTGCACTCGGGCGATGAGTCTCCCGGCGCCTGCTGGAACGAGCCGAAGATAGCACCCGGCCGAGAATGGGGAAGTGCTTGCCGCTGCGGTCGACTCGACTACATTGTCGGTCGCCGTATCATGGTGGGCGTAGCTCAGGCGGTTAGAGCGCCAGGTTGTGGCCCTGGAGGCCGCGGGTTCGAGTCCCGTCGCTCACCCTTTCCAGTGTCTTGTCTATCAGGCGAGACCCGACTATAATCGCGGCCTCTTTCGGACCCCGAACAGGTTCCGAAAAGGCCTGCCGGGGCAGGGGTTGACACCCCAATAACCCCATGGTAATATACGTGCTCCGCGCGAGACGTGGCGCAGTGTCCACGTCCGGGCGGTTGCTTTTTGAAAAGATGGTGTGAGTGGCGTGTGGGCCTCGAGGCGCGAGTTTCACTTCTCGCGTTTCCATGAGGAATCAAAGTGAATTTCCGAACGCAAGAATCGGCCGCAAGGTCGAAACCGGCGTTCCATGAGTCTAGCGGTGCTTCAGCCGGCCTGGCCGGTGGGAGTACCCGAGCTCTTTCATAATCCATGGAGAGTTTGATCCTGGCTCAGGACGAACGCTGGCGGCGTGCCTAACACATGCAAGTCGAGCGAGAAAGTCTCCTTCGGGAGGTGAGTAAAGCGGCGAACGGGTGAGTAACACGTGAGCGATCTACCCGGCGGCGGGGGATAACTCAGGGAAACCTGAGCTAATACCGCATACAGCACCGGCTTGGAAGCCGGATGTGAAAGCTGGCCTCTCGAAGAAGCTGGCACCGTCGGATGAGCTCGCGGCCTATCAGCTAGTTGGTGGGGTAACGGCCTACCAAGGCGATGACGGGTAGCTGGCGTGAGAGCGTGGCCAGCCACACTGGGACTGAGACACGGCCCAGACTCCTACGGGAGGCAGCAGTGGGGAATATTGCGCAATGGGCGAAAGCCTGACGCAGCGACGCCGCGTGGGGGAGGAAGGCC
>CAZRRU010000075.1:0-2606 GCA_964602635.1 uncultured Gemmatimonadota bacterium
TGGCCCTGATCGTGGCCTGGCTGACGCTGGGCGAGGTCCCGACGTGGTTCCAGGTGGCGGGTACCGTGCTGATCTTGGGCGGTATCGCCCTGGCGCGCATGAGGCGGGTACCGGCCGAAATGCCGGAGGACGAGGTCCCGCCCGAGTAGGCTCGAGGGCAGGCAGACGCCGTACTCAGACCATGCCGCGGGAGCCCACCTCGGGGTGCTCGCGCAGGTATCGAACGAGCCGCTCGGCGTACGACTCAAACGCCGGCACCGTGATACCGCTTCCCGCCAGGTCCGTGCTCGCCTGGTGCGTGGCGTAGTGCGTTGGATGGGCGAAGTAGTCCACTGCTCCTGAAGGGATCCCCGTCAGACGGTACACCCCGGGTATGCTGTCGATCGCCCACTTTACCGTGCGCCGCGGGAGTGCGATGGTCCGGATCTTCTTCTCTGTTGCCCGCTCGATCACGCGCAGCAGCTCGGACACCGTGAGCGGATCGGGATCCGCCAGCTGGTACGTCCGACCGCGGGCGTGCGGGAGCGCCGACAGGTGCACGATCGCATCGAGGACGAAGTCGCTCGGGACCAGGTTGACCCGCGTGGCGTCCGGGTCTCCCACTACCGGGACGAGGGCGGTCCAGGGCTGGCGCAGGACCCACCGGATGATGAAGTAAGGCCCGTCGTACTTCTGCGTCTCACCTGTCCGGCTGTCACCGACGACGATGGCGGGCCGGTACACAGTCGTTGGGAGCCCGCTGCGCGCTGCCTGCCGCACCTCCACCTCGGCCAGAAACTTCGTCTCTTCGTAATAGTTGTTGAAGTCCTGGCCTTTCTCGAGATCTTCCTCGGTGAACACGCCCGCGTAGCAGCCGCTGACGTAACACGTGCTGACGTAGTGGAGGCGGTCGAGGTCCGGGCATCGGGCGGCCAGCTCGAGCACGTGCCGCGTGCCCTCCACGTTCACGCGAAGGCCTGCCTCGAGGCTCACGGACAGGTCGTAGGCGGCCGCCAGGTGCCAGATCTCGGTCGCCTCGCGCGCGACCCTCAAGGCATCTTCGTCCAGACCCAGATCGGCACTCGTGATGTCGCCCTCCACGAGAGTGACCCGGTCGGCCATACCCGGGTCAGCGAGCCGGAGCTGGCCCTGCCGCTCGAGCGCCGTGCGCATGAACTTCTCCTGCACCAGGCATACGGCGCGGGCCGTCGGATCGCGCTCCAGGACGCGAGGAACGAGTCGCGCTCCGAGGAAGCCGGGGTAGCCGGTGAAGAAGTGAACGGCGATCGGGTGCTCCTTTCAGGGTGAGTTCGGTTCTCGGCTCACTTTCTCCCGCCTCAGGGCGGACTGCCCCGCGGCCGGAACCGCTTCAACACCGCGAGAGCGGAGTCGCGAGCCGCCTTCTTCTTGAGCCACGGGGCGGACAGGTCGAGCGGGAGCCCTCTCTGCACCGCCACCGTCTGCGATTCGGTGAACTTGAGCAGGCCCTCGGCGCCGTGGCGTCGCCCCGTCCCTGAGTCCTTCCGCCCGCCCATGGGCGCGTCCACCGATCCCCACGCGGCCGTATAGGACTCGTTGATATTCACCGTACCGGCATCGAGCCGGCGGGCCAAACGCAGCGCCGTCTTCACGTTGCCGGACCAGATACTCGCGTTCAGGCCGTAGCTCGTGTCGTTGGCGAGGGCGACGGCCTCGTCATCGGATGAATACGGGTACACGGATACCACGGGTCCGAACGTCTCCTCCGAGTAGAGTCGCATGTTCGGCGTCACGCCCGTGAGGACCGTGGGTTCGTAGAACAGGGGACCGATGTCTGGCCGGGCCTTGCCTCCAGCGTGCACCACGGCACCCTTTCCCACCGCGTCACCGACGTGCTCCTCTACTTTCCGGAGCTGGTGCAGGTAGGTAAGGGAGCCCATGTCGGCTTCGTAGTCGAACCCGCCCGAGAGCCGGAGATCCCTTGTGCCTTCCGAGAAGGCCTCCAGGAAGGGCTGGAAGATCGACTCGTGCACGCAGACGCGCTCCGTGGCGATGCACAGCTGCCCGGCGTTGGCGAAAGCTCCCCGGATTGCGCCCGCAACCGCGGCGCCGAGGTTCGCGTCCTCCCGGACGAGCATCGCGTTCTTGCCACCCAGTTCCAACGAGCACCCTATGAGCCGGGTACCGGCTCGCTGCGCCACCACGCGGCCAGTCGCCGTCGAACCCGTGAACGAAATGTAGTCAGCGCGGTCAACCAGGCCGGCACCGGCTCCGGGGCCGTCCCCTGGAACGACCTGCCACACTCCTGTCGGAAGTCCCGCCTCGTTCAACAACTCGAGGGCCGCAAGGGCCGTGTGGGTGGTCTGTGGGTCGGGCTTCACGATCACCGCGTTGCCGGCGAGCACGGCCGGGATGGAGTCCGACACCGCCAGCGCCAGCGGGTAGTTCCACGGCGCGATGACCCCGACCACCCCTTGCGGATGGCGTAGTTCGGCGGTCCGCGTGAGGCCGGGGATGGCCCCTCTCCGGTTTCGCAGCTCAAGCAGGTGCTGGGCCGCGCGGGCGTAGTACGCGCCCACGAAAGCGACATCGGCCAGCTCCTCGAACGCGTGCCGGCGGGCCCTGCCCGGCTCGAGCTGCACGACGCC
>CAZRRU010000076.1:0-35315 GCA_964602635.1 uncultured Gemmatimonadota bacterium
TCGGGATCGAGTCCGCCGAGGGCCGCCCGGGTGATCGGATGGTCTGGCCCCAGGTAGCGCTCGAAGTCGGCAATCCGTTGGGCAAGGAAACCGACTTCGACCTCCGGCGCGCGGTCACGCACGCGGCGCAGCTCTGTCATGAGCTGCTCCATCTCCTCTTCCGACTCTCCGTCCGCGATGGCGTCGATAACGGTCTGGGCGCGCATTGCACGGGCCATGGTGATAGAGCCCGCGAACGTGTTCCCCATGCCCTGGAAGGCCCCGGAGTACGCGGCGAACTCCCGCTTCTGGACCTGGATGGCGGCCAGACGGTCGAAGATGTCGCCGTACGCTGCGCTCATCGCCGGATCCGCGGTGATCGCCTCCTGGAGCTTGCGCTCGGCATCGGCCTTACGCGCCATGATCATCGGCTGGTTGAGCGCCTCCAGCCGGCCCGTGTTGGCTTTGAGCGAGTTCGACAGACCGAACATCCAGTTCCGGATCCCGAGCTCGCGCGCACCCTCCGGATCGGCCTTTCGGAAGTCCGCCAGGGCCCCGAGGCGCGTGCCCAGGAAGTGCACGTTGACCGGCACGGAAACGTCGCGCTGGTATTCGAGCTGCGCGATGGTCTTGAGGCGGTTCGTCTGCCCCGGATTCCCGATGATGAACACTGCGTCGCCCGGTTCGACGCCGGTGCCCCACTTGAAGTAATGCGTCGGCTGATAGGGTCGATCGTCCTCGTATACGCGCAGGAACGAGAAATCGAGGTCGTAGCGCGGATACGTAAAGTTGTCCGGATCGCCGCCGAAGAACCCCATCTCCACTTCCGCGGCCACCACCAGACGCACGTCCGTGAATCGGCGGAACACGTAGGCCGAGTAGCGGCCGCCGTTGTAGAGGCCGATTACCTGCACCCAGATCGAGTCGCCGCCCGCAGCATGTTCGGCCTTGAGCCGCGCCTGGATCTCCTCGACGACCCGTGACCGGGCGGCGTCCCGCTCGTCGTCCGACGCCGCGTCCGTCACCGCGAACAACTGCTCCGAGATGTCCTGCACCTGGATCAGCTGGTCAGCGTAGTACCCCGGTATCCGCCGCTCGTCCGCCAGAGTGCGGGCGACGAACCCGTCCGAGAGGAGGTCCTCACCTTCTCCGCTCAGGCCCGCGACGCGGCCTCGCACGCAGTGATGGTTGGTGGCTACCAGGCCGTGCGGCGATACGAACGAAGCCGAACACCCCGGAATTCGAAGTACCGATAGACGGGCGCGCTCGAACCACTCGGGGTTCGCGTCGAATCCGTACGTTTCGCTGAAGTAAGCTGCCGGCGCGTATTCAAATGTCCACATCTTGCCGTAGTCAAACCGCCCCGCCTGGATCGTGTCCAGGTCCACGCCGCCTATCTGGGCCGCAGCGGGCTGCGGCGCGATCACCAACATCGACATCGTAGCCGCGAGAAAAAGAGCGAGCCGGACGGCCGGCGCACGGATTCCGTAGGACCGAAGCATGGTTGCCTCCAAAGACATATCAGTAACGACCTTCCACCGAAGTACCTCCCATCCCGACCCGATGGTCGCGGTTGGCGCGTGCAAGATGTCGCGTCGTGGACCACTTGTCACCCTGCAGCCGTTGGCCCTGCCCGCCGCCGAAGACTAGCTTCACACCGAAGGTTCCCTCGAGTTCAAAACGTGCGTCGGAGAGACCCATGATCACTCTTCTCGTCAACGGCGAACGCCGCACCGTCTCCGCCGATCCAGCCATGCCACTCCTGTGGGCGCTACGAGACCTCCTCAAGCTCAAGGGCACCAAGTACGGATGCGGCGCCGGCCTGTGTGGCTCGTGCACCGTGCACGTGGATGGCGAGCCGGTTCGCTCGTGCGTCACCACCATCGACTCCGCCGCCGGCAGGGCCGTCACCACGATCGAAGGCCTGGCTGGCGGAGAGGAGTTGCACCCGGTGCAGGCAGCGTGGGTGGAGACGAACACCCCGCAGTGCGGCTACTGCCACCCCGGACAGATCATGAGCGCGGTCGCGCTCCTGCGTGAGACTCCCAGACCGACCGATGACGAGATCGACGCGGCGATGTCGGGCAACCTGTGCCGCTGCGGCACCTACCTGAGGATTCGTGAGGCGATTCACCGGGCCGCGGAGGCCGGAGGTTTATCATGAGCGCGGTGAGAAAGGTATCGCGGCGCAGCTTCCTGCAGACCACCGGCCTGGCCAGTGGGGCGCTCGTTCTGGGCGTCAGGAGCGGCTGGACCGCGGTCGCGCCGCTCCCGGGTCTGGCCGGCGGGGCCAACGAATTCGAGCCCAACGTGTGGGTCAGCATCGGTGAGGACGGTGTCGTTCAGCTGACCGTGCACCGGCAGGAGCTGGGCCAGGGAGGCCGAACCGCGTGCTGCATGCTTCTGGCCGAGGAGCTGGAGGTGGACCTGGAGGATGTGACGGTCGTGCAGGCGTTGGGCGACCCCAAGTATGGAAACCAGTCCACCGGAGGAAGCACCACGGTGCGGCTGAATTGGCTGCCGCTTCGCCGGGCGGGCGCTGCGGCAAGAGAGATGCTCGTGGAGGCCGCAGCCCGGCGCTGGGGCGTGCCCGCCGCGGACTGCCGCGCGGAGTCGGGAGAGGTCCAGTACGGCTCGGAGCGGCTCACGTACGGGGAGCTCGCTGCCGAGGCCGCGGAACTGCCGGTCCCCGAAGATCCGCCCCTCAAGGACCCGGCGGACTTCAAGCTCATCGGAACCCCCCAGCGACTCATCGACACCGAGGACTTCGTCCGCGGCGACGCCGTGTATGGATACGACTTCGATCTTCCAGACCTCCTCATCGCCAGCATCGAGCGGAGCCCGGTGCCGAAGGGGGCGATCCTCGGCTATGACGCGGACGCAGCCCGGGCGGTCCGTGACGTGGTGGACGTGATCGAGCTGGAGCCGAACGCGACGGGCCTCACGAATGCCGGGGTGGCGGTGCTGGCGACGAATACGTGGGCCGCGATGCAGGGCCGCGAGGCGCTCGACGTGCGGTGGGAGCCGGGGCCACTGGCCACGGAAACGACCGCCGAGAAGCGAGCGGAGCTCGAGCGAATCGCCTCCGAGCCGGGGACGGTCGGGAGGGTGGAGGGAGACTTTGAGGCCGCGGCCGCCGCGGCGGAGAGGGTGATCGAGGCCACGTACTACGCGCCGTACGCGGTGCACGCCATGATGGAGCCACCGGCTGCCACGGCTCGGGTGGACGACGACCGATGCGATGTGTGGTCGGCCACTCAGGCACCGCAGTGGACCGCCGGAGAGGTCGGCGGAGCGCTGCAGATCCCGGCACGGAACGTCGCGGCACACGTCACGCTCGTGGGAGGTGCGTTCGGGCGTAAGTCGAAGCCGGACTACGCGGTCGAAGCGGCCCTCCTGGCACGGATAGCAGGTCAGCCGGTCAAGGTGCTGTTCACCCGCGAGGATGAGATCCGCCACGCATTCTACCATCCGGAGAGCTACCAGCTCCTGCGGGCCGCGATCGACGCCGAGGGGAATCCGACAGGCTGGATGCACCGGTCGGTGTTCCCCGCCATCGGCTGGACCTTTCCGGACGGAGGAGCCACCCCGACAGGCCAGGAAATGCAGCTCGGGCTGACGACCATGCCCTACCGCTTTCCCAACATCCAGATCGAGGCAGGCAAGGTGCCCTCGAGCGTGCGGATCGGGTGGATGCGGTCGGTGTGCAACACGTTTCACGCCCGCGGCGTGCAATGCTTCATGGACGAGCTGGCGCACGAGCTGGGCCGGGATCCGCTCGAGTTCCACATGGCGATGCTCGGAGAAGCGCGCGTCATGCGGCTGGACAGTTCCGACGATGAGATTCCGTACGACGAGGAGAGTGTTCCCTTCCCGTATGACACGGGGAGGCTCAAGGCCGTGGGGGAAGCCGCGGCCGAGATGGGAGGCTGGGGCCGATCTCTACCGGAGCGCGAGGGTCTCGGCTTCGCCATGCACTACAGCTTTTACAGCTACGTGGCGATGGTCTCCCACGTCTCCGTGAGCCCCGCAGGCGAGCTGACCGTGCATCGGGTGGATGCAGCCCTCGATTGTGGCCCGGTTCTGAACCCCGATGCGGTGGAGGCCCAGATCCAGGGAGCCATTGCCATGAGCCTGTCGTTCGTCAAGCACGGCAGAATCTCACTCCGAGATGGCGCGGTCCAACAGAGCAACTATCACGACTATCCGGTGATCCGAACGGGGGAGATGCCCGAGGTCAACGTCAGGATGATTCAGACCGGAAGCGTACCGACGGGCATCGGCGAGCCGGGGGTACCGCCGCTCATCCCGTCCGTCCTGAACGCGATCTTCGCGGCCACAGGCAAGCGGATCCGGGATCTGCCGCTCGTGGGTCAGGATCTGGGCTGAACGCCTATACGGTGAGCGGCCGCTCGACGGCCCGGGCGACGTTGCGCAGCATCCCGCGGAACATGACCGAGTGCATGGGAAGTAGCGCATACCAGTAGACGAGGCCGGCCAGTCCCGTCGGATCGAATACGGCGGTCTGAGTGAGGATCGTTCCGCCATTGTCCGGCTCGACTTCGAACTGAAGCCACGCTCGCCCGGGCAGCTTCATCTCGGCCCTGAGCTGCAGCATCTGGTCCGGCTCGAACGCTTCGACTCTCCAGAAATCCAGCGCATCTCCCGGTCTGAGGTCGACCGGATCACGGCGACCGCGCCGCAGGCCGGGCCCTCCCATCAGGCGGTCGAGGAATCCTCGGATCTGCCAGAGGGCGTCACCGTAGTACCAGCCGACGTCCCCCCCGATCCGGCGCACGGACTCGAACGCCTCGACCGGGCGGGCGTCCACCCGGATCGCCTGACTGTCCACGATCCGGCGGCCGTAACGGCGCGGCCGTTTCGATGAGTGACCGTTCGCATCCGACCAGCGCGTGCTCGCGAATTCCAGGTCCTCGTTGGCCAGGGCGCGTCGGATGGCCTCGGACAACCCACGGGGCCGGACCGAGAATGCACGCAGCGCAGAGTCGTAATGCACGACCGTAGGGTTGCGCACGCCCTCGATGAGCTTGCGGCCTACTCGGGCGTAGAGCGGTGTCACGAGACCCAGCCACAGGCTCGAGAGCGCGGGCGTGAGGACGGGAACCGGGATCATCAGGCGGTGGAGCCCCCTCTGGCGGGCGTATTCCCGCATGATTTCTCGATAGCTGACCACTTCGCTTCCGCCGATTTCGAACACCCGGCTCTCGGCCAGGGGCATCGTTCGGGCCTCGGTCAGGTACGCGATCACGTCCTCGATGGAGATCGGCTGCGCCAGCACCCGGACCCAGGACGGCGTGGTCATGACCGGAAGCTTCTCGACCAGGGAGCGGATCATCTCGAAAGACAGGCTCCCGGAACCGATGATGATCGAGGCCCGGAGCTCGAGCACGGGGACGCCCGCCTCGCCGAGAATGCGGCCAACGTCCTGTCGGGTCTTCAAGTGGGCCGAAAGGTCGGGACCGGAGCCCAGTCCGCCGAGGTAGATGATCCTCTGCACCCCTGCCTCGGCGGCGACCTCTCCGAACACCCGCGCGGAGCGTCGCTCCATCTCCTCCCAGTCCCCGTCGTCGCTCATCGAGTGGACGAGGTAGTAGGCCGTCGCCACCCCGACCATCGCTCGGGACAGGCTGTCCCGGTCGAGGACGTCGCCCTGCACGACCTCGGTTCCGGGGGCCACCCTCCCGGCCAGGTACTCCGGCTGGCGGGCGAGACAGCGCAGGCGAGCCCCCGTTTCCTCGAGGGACCGGAGCAGGCGGCCGCCGACGTAGCCGGTGGCGCCCGTCAGCAGCGTCAGACCGGCCGGGTCAGCCACGAGGCATCGTCCGGGCACTGCCGAGCCCGCCGTCCACGCCCAGGACCTGACCCGTGACCCAGCCCTGCTCCGGCTCGAGAAGCCACGCGATGGCCGAAGCCACGTCCTCCGGCTCGCCGAGGCGGCCCAGCACGTGGAGAGACCTGGAGGCCTCCGAGGCGCGCTCGTTGGAGGTGATCCGCTCGGTCAGGGGCGTGCGCACCAGTCCGGGCGCCACCGCGTTGACCCGGATCCCGGCCGGCCCGTAGGTGGCCGCGGCGGATCGCACCAGGCCCTCCACACCTCCCTTGGCCGCGGCAATTGCCTCGTGGTTGGGGAGACCGGACCGGACGGCGGCGGTGCTCACGAGCACGATGGAGCCTCCCTCCTGCATGGCCTTGCCGCCGGCCCGCACGGCCGCGAACGCCGTGTCGAGATTGAGCGCGATCGTCTCGCGATAGGCGGACTCCGATGTCATGTGTGCGGGCCTGAGGAGCACGGATCCGACGCAGTTGACGATTCCATCGATTCGTCCCCATAGATCGCGCGCCCGAGCGGCAGCTTCCTCGACCGCCTCGAAGCGCGTCGCGTCCGCACTCAGGGTCTCGGCGCCGGTCTCAGAGGCCAGTGTGGTTAGATCGGACTCCGTCCGGGCGACAGCAAGAACGTGCGTGCCCGCGCCCGACAGACGACGAGTCAACTGGGAGCCGATGCCGCCGGTTCCCCCGAGAACGACGACCACGGGTGCTCCACTCACTGCTTCCTCCCCGCACGCCAGGTGCTCGGCGCGCTTCTCTATCGCGAACGAGGCCCGACGCATAGTACGCGACGGGCCTCGAGGATTCGATGGTAGTGAATCGGGAGCGGGGGCGCGTGCGAGCTCCCCCACTCCCCGACGGGTCAGTCCATGGACGGCAGAATGACCGCGTCGATCACGTGAATTACGCCGTTGCTCGCCTCGACGTCGGCTGCGATGACTTGGGCGTCGTCAACGTAGACCTTGCCCATCTTCACGCTGATGTCGATCGTGTCGCCCTGCAGGGACTCGGCGGAGGTCAGATCGACGACCTGGTCCGACATGATCTTGCCGGCCACCACGTGGTACAGGAGAACGGCCTGCAGCTTCTCCTTGTTCTCCGGCTTCAAGAGAGTCTCGACGGTACCTTCGGGAAGTTGGGCGAACGCGTCATCGGTCGGGGCGAAGACCGTCAGGGGGCCGTCACCCTTGAGGGCGTCGACGAGGTCCGCGGCCTGCGCGGCGGCGATCAGCGTGTTGAACGTTCCGGCCTCGGCAGCCACGTCGACGATGTCGTTGGACATGGTCTCCTGGTGACCGGCCATCTGGGCCGTGGCGGCTGACGTGCTCACGAGCAGGGCCAAGGCAAAGCCGAAGGCGCTCAGGGTCTTGCCGAACATGGGTCTTCTCCTTGATTTGTTGGATCTTGTTATCGGGTGCTAACTCGTAATGTCTAGCGTATGTCGAGAAATATACCCGGCGTAGTGAATGTTGTCAAGTCTTTGTCTAGAACACACCGTGGGGCCTGAATGAACGGCGGAGTGCCCGAAGTTCGCGTCCGGCGGTTGAACGACGGGGAGCCCAACCCGGCCGGACGCTACGTCCTGTACTGGATGACCAGTTACCGGCGTACCCGGTCTAACTTCGCGCTCGAGCGGTCGGCCGAGTGGGCCGCTGAGTTCAGGGTCGGGGTGGTGGTGCTGGAGGGCCTGCTATGCGACTACCGGTGGGCCAGCGACCGATTCCACCGGTTCGTCCTCGACGGGATGCAGGACAACCTGGAGGCGTTGAGCGACCGGCCGGGGGTCACGTACTTCCCTTACGTGGAAACCGAGACCGGCGGTGGCCGCGGCCTGCTCCAGGAGTTGGCAAGCCAGGCCGCCGTCGTGGTCACGGACGACTATCCGACGTTCTTCATTCCCGCGATGCTGGCGGCGGCCGGGAGCCGGGTGCAGGTGCGGCTGGAGGCCGTGGATTCCAACAGCCTCTATCCCATGCACGCCACCGCGAAGGCCTACCCTACCGCCTACTCGTTTCGGCGCTACCTGCAGAAGTCGCTGCCCACCCACCTCGAGCGCGTCCCGGCGGCGGATCCGACCTCCGCGCTCGAGGGTCTTCCCGCTCCGGTCCTCCCCGAGTCCGTGCTGCGCCGGTGGCCGGACGCCTCGCGCTGGCTGACTTCCCTGGGTCTGGATCTGGCGGAGCTTCCCATAGATCACTCGATCGGGCCCGCCGAGATCCGGGGAGGACCGCGGGCGGCGAGAGCCCGGCTGGAAGATTTTCTCGGACACAAGCTGGCTCGATACGCCGAGGACCGGAACCAGCCGGACGCGGACGCGGCAAGCGGTCTATCGCCTTACCTGCACTTTGGACACATCTCGACTCACACGGTCCTCGAGCGGCTGGCCCGGCACGAAGAATGGACACCTTCTTTCGCTGACCGCCCGACGAGCGGTAAGCGGGCCGGCTGGTGGGGCATGAGCCCATCCGCGGAGGCCTTCCTGGATGAGCTGGTGACCTGGAGGGAGCTCGGTTTCAACATGGCGGCCAACCGGGCGGACCACCGGGAGTACGACTCGCTTCCGGAGTGGGCGCGCGTGACCCTGGCCGACCACGCGGGCGACCCGCGACCGCACCTCTACAGCATGGAGCAGCTCGAAGGAGCGGAGACTGCGGACGAGATCTGGAATGCCGCGCAGCGGCAGCTCCGTCGCGAAGGCGTCATCCACAACTACCTGCGCATGCTGTGGGGCAAGAAGATCTTGGAATGGACGGAGAACCCCCGCGAAGCTGCACGCGTCATGATCCAGCTGAACAACCGCTACGCGCTCGACGGACGCGACCCGAACTCTTACTCGGGCATCTACTGGTGCCTGGGTAGGTACGACCGCCCATGGGGTCCGGAGAGACCGATCTTCGGAAAGATCCGCTACATGTCGTCGAAGAACACGGCCCGCAAGCTCCGGCTCAGGGAGTACCTGGAGCGATACTCGGCCGGTCCGCCTCGATGACGGCTAGCGACGCGTACAGGTCCTCGAGGCTCGACACCGTTCGGGCTCCGATCGCATCGATCGCCTCCTTGTACGCGGGCGCCGCGCGTCCACCCGTGAGGATCGGCATCGCCGGACCGACCCTGGCCCGCAGGTCGGTCAGCTCGGCAGCAATCCGCGGATCGTCCGTCGGAAACACGAGGCTCACGGCGATGGCCGACGCTCCGGTGCTCTCAGCCACGCCCGCGATGTCGGCGGCAGGCAGATCCGTCCCCAGGTAGGTGACCCTCCACCCCTGCGTCGCCGCAGCTGCCGCGACGAACAGCGCCCCGAACTCATGGACCTGCCCGACCGGGGTAGCGACGACGATTCCGGGCGCCTCCGGACCCGGCATCACCGACGAGGCCAGGGTCTCCAGCACCCGACGTATGACCCCGGAGGCCAGGTGCTCGTGGCCCGGGCTCAGCTTGCCGTGCACCCAGCGTTCGCCGATGCTGCCCAGCATCGGGGCCAGGACCTCCTCGATCAACACCGGCGCCGACAGGGCGACCGCCGCTCGCATGAGCGACGTCTCCAGCATCCGCGCGTCGAGAGTCTCGACGGCCGTGAGGCACGCCCGCACGTGCACCTCCGGATCGGAGGCCAGGCCTTGTTCCGCCTCACGCCTCACGTGCACCGCGGCATCGTCATCCTCATGCACCATCTCCCGAAGTTCTGCCAGGGGCAGATCTGCCACACGGCTGATCCTGCGGCCGGCCGAGGTAGCCCGGTGGAGCAGTCCCAGGCGTTCAACATCGTGGTCCGAGTAGAGACGGTGTCCACCGCCTGATCGCCCCGGCTCGACCACTTCGTAGCGTTTCTCCCACACTCGCAGAACATCAGGCGTCAGCCCTGTCCTTCGAGCCACCACCTGAATGGGATGTCGCTTTTCGAGGTGTGTGCCGTCCGTGTCCATGGTGCTCAATGAAACTCTCCTGACTTGCCGCGCTGATATCTAGAACTCCCGCCTGGCGGGCGAATCTCATATCCGAATGAATGTAACCGGGGGCGCTCCGCTGTCAAGGTAATTTTCTCGACATAAGTTTGACATGGACACCCCCCACGGATACCGTCGCCCGCACGAATCGTAGTGATGCTCCAAGGCCATACTCGACCCGAACCGACGGGAGAAGCCATGACGAACCTGCTGGAACGCACGATGAAGGTGGACCGCCCGATCGCAGAGGTGTTCGATTTCTTCTCCGACGCGGGAAACCTGGAGCGCATTACCCCGCCGGAACTGGGTTTTCGGATCCTGACACCGCTGCCCGTGGAAATGAGAGAGGGCACCCTGATCGACTACCGGCTGCGGCTGTGGGGCCTGCCTGTCGGCTGGCGTACTTTGATCTCCCGCTGGGAGCCCCCCACGTGCTTCGTGGACGAGCAACTCAAGGGACCGTACCGGGTGTGGGTCCATACACACCGCTTCGAGCCCGATGGAGAGGGCACCCTGATTCACGATGAGGTCCGGTATGAGCTGCCGTTCGGGCTCGCGGGAAGGGCCGTCCTGCCCCTCGTTCGCCGCCAGCTCGACCGCATCTTCGATCAGCGGCGCGTGGCGACCGCCGCACTCCTCTCAGCGGCGGGAGACTGACGGCGCGGCTCAGTGCAGTTCGGCGGCGATCCGGGCCGCGAGCCGCGCGTTGGCTTCCAGCAGCGCGAGATTGGTTTCCAGAGAGCGTCCCTTGCTGGATCGCGACACGCTTTCGAGAAGAAACGGCGTGACCTTCTTGCCCGTGACTCCGGCCGCTTCCGCCTCGCGCAGTGCCACTTCGATCCATTCGTCCACCTCGGCGCGCGGAATCGCTGCTGCGGCCGGAGGAGGCTGAACCACGAGAACCCCCTGCCGTCGCTTCAGCGCGCGCTGCACCTCCAGTATGGTGGCGACCTCCCGGGGGTCGTCCGCCCGGTGTTCCAGGGCCAAGCCGCTGGCGGAGGAGTAGAAGGCCGGGAACTCGGCGGTCTCGTACCCGACTACGGGCACGCCCAGGGTCTCCAGAGCCTCCAGCGTACGTTCCAGATCCAGGACCGACTTCGCCCCCGCGCATACCACGGTGACCGGCGTCCGGGCCAGCTCCTGCAGGTCGGCCGACACATCGAGGCTGTCCTCTCCTCCGCGGTGAACCCCGCCGATGCCGCCGGTGGCCATGATGGAGATCAGAGCACTGTTCGCCAGCGCCGCCGTGGCGGATACGGTCGTCGCCCCCGGCATGCGGGAGGCGATTACCGGCGCGATGTCGTGGACGTTCACCTTGGCCACTCGAAGGCCGTCGGCCAGCTCTTCGATCTCGTCCGACGTGAGGCCGACGATCGCCCGGCCTCGCAGCAGGCCGATCGTGGCGGGTACGGCTCCTTCCTCGCGAACGGCCGCCTCCATCGCGGCGGCCGCCTGGAGGTTTACCGGGCGTGGAAGGCCGTGCGCGAAAACCGTAGACTCGAGCGCTACCACCGGCCTGCCGGTGGCCAGCGCGGCGGCCACTTCCACGCGGACATCAAGGTATCGTTCCATCGAGACTCTCCAGGAGCGTTCGGCCGCCGGAGGACGGAGGACCGAGCGACCCGGACAATGTACCGGCCCGCAAGCCGATGCACGACTGAACGCGCGGGGTTTGCCGAGCGAGGACCGGGGGGTCATTCTCAGTCGGTTACGCACCGGCTACAAATGATCCGCGGCAACGAGGAGGCAGAGCATGACAGGACCGTTCGAGACCAACCCGGGAACCGCTGGAGGCCTGGGGTCACGGCTTCTCGGCCGGAAGGCCCGCGGAGCGGCAGCCCGCGATATCGAGGCGCTTCTTGCCGGCTCGCCCGAGATCTCGGCGGTCACGACCGAACGGGTGGTGGCGATCGCGACCGAGCACGGCGTCGAACTGTCCCGGCTTCAGTCGCAGTGCCGTGATCTGTACCGGCGCTACCTCGAGTACTGCCTCGTCGATCACGCCCTCAGCGAGTCGGAGGCGGCGGACCTGGGTCACCTGCGAACCGTCCTCGCCCTTCCGGACGAAGTGGCGTTCGAGGTTCACGAGGAAGTCGCGTGCGCGGTGTACGGCGCGGTCATCGAGGACGTCCTGTCGGATCACCGGCTCGACCCCGAGGAGGAGGAGTTCCTTCAGCGGCTCCGGGACGACCTGAATATCGATTCCGACGTCGCGGAACGCGCGCTCCAGGCGGGGCGCCGCCGGGCGAGACAGCGCTACCTCTCTTCCGTGGTCTCTTCGGACGACATCCTCGTCGCCTCACAGGAGATCAAGCTGGAGATCGACGGATCGTCCGAGCAGTCGATCGAGGACGCGGTGTCCGATGCGCTCAAGGAGGCCGGTACGGTGCTCCCCGGAATGAAGCGTATCGAGGTGACGACGCTCCAGGCGGACGTCGTCGAGGGTGCCGTGTCCCGGTGGCACGTGAAGCTCAAGGCAATTCTGGACAAGCGCTGACCGCTCGTCGATCAGGCGTTCCGGATCAGATCGCGCAGGGCATCCGGTTCCGACACGGGTCGCTCACACGCGTACCCACTGCACAGGTAGGCAGCGGCACCCCCGTCCAGCAGATCGAATTCTCTCGTGAACGGGGCCAGTTCCACGATCGCGGCGCCCTCCGCACCGGGCGGCCGCAGCAGCACGACCCGGCTCGGGAAGAAACCCTCGCGCGCGACCGCCAGCAGGGCACGAGTGTCCTCGGCCTCAGGATCGCCGACGATCACCAGCTCCTGTGACGGCCCGATCGCCATGTCCAGTGCCGACAGAAAGAACGTGAACGCGGAGGGCTGCGAGGCGACCTGGCGAGAGAACGCGGACGAGGTATCCGCCGCCAGCCGCTCGTAGTCCTCTCGACCGGTCAGTCGGCCCAGCCGCAGGAGATCGTACAGGGCCACGGAGTTTCCCGAAGGAACCGCACCGTCGTACACTTCTTTCCGGCGCACGATCAGGTCGGTCTTCCCCTCCGGGCTGAAGAAGAACCCGCCTCGCTCGGCGTCGTGGAAACGACGCACCATCTCGTCGGTGAGGTCGAGCGCGCGGCGCAGGTGCTCGGGCTCCAGGGTGGCCTGGTACAGTTCGATCTCTCCCCAGGCCAGGAACGCGTAGTCGTCGAGGTTGGCCCGAATCGCCGCCTCGCCATCGCGATACCGATGCAGCAGCTCACCGTCCTTCCACATCGTCCGCCGAATGAAGTCCGCGGCGCGCTGGGCCGCCTCCACGAACCCCGCGTCGGGCAGGGCCCGGCCCGCTCGGGCCAGGGCGGCGATCATGAGGCCGTTCCAATCGGTGAGGACCTTGTCGTCGAGCAGGGGCCGCACGCGCTCCTCGCGGTGGGCGAACAGGGAAGCTCTGGCGCGCTCCAGGAGGTTCGCGGCTTCGCTCGGCTCGAACCGTCTCAGGTGGGGGATGTTGAGGCCGGTGGCTTCGCCGGTCGCTTCATCCCGATAGTTCCCCGCCCTCTCCAGACACCACGAAGCGACCGCGACCCGGGCCTCGTCCTCCTCGAGAACCGACTGCACCTCGTCCAGAGCCCATACGTAGAACTTGCCCTCCACGCCTTCGCTGTCCGCGTCTTCGGCCGAGTAGAAGGCCCCCTCCGGCGAGGTGAGGTCGCGGAGCACGTACTCCGCGATCTCCCTGATGACGGATTCCCTGCCCGGCGACGGCTCCACCTCGAACGACTCCGTGTACGCCAGCATGAGCATCGCCTGGTCGTACAGCATCTTCTCGAAGTGGGGAAGGAGCCACTCGCGATCCGTCGAATAGCGGTGGAAACCGAATCCGAGCTGGTCGAACACGCCGCCGGCGCGGAGGGAGTCGAGGGTTTGCTCGACCATGTCGCGCGCCTGCGCCACGCCGGTTCGACTCCAGTAGCGCAGGAGGAAGAGCAGCCGGTGCGGAGTCGGAAACTTGGGCGCGGATCCAAAGCCCGCGAGTTCCCGGTCGAAGGAAGCGGCCAGTTCGTTGAATCCCTCCCGAAGAACGTCGATCCCGAGGGAGCGTCCTCCGAGGTCGGCTGATTCCAGGCGCTCGAGATGTTCCTGGATCGAGGTCGCCGAGGCCAGGAGAGCCGATCGATTCTCGTCCCACGCCTGCCGGATGCGCGGAACCAGGTTTACCATTCCGACACGCCCGTGTCGATTCTCGCGCGGAATGTACGTGGCGGCGAGAAATGGAACCCGATCCGGAGTCATGAGAATCGTCAGCGGCCATCCTCCATGCCCGGTCGTGAGCTGTGCGACCGTCATGTAGATCCCATCGATGTCGGGGCGTTCCTCCCGATCGACTTTGACGTTCACGAACGCCTCATTCATGAGGCCGGCTACCTCGGGATCCTCGAACGACTCGCGCTCCATCACGTGGCACCAGTGACACGTGGCGTAGCCGATTGAGAGGAAGATCGGCCGGTCCAGCCCCCGCGCCGCAGAAAACGCCTCCTCGCCCCACGGATACCAGTCCACGGGGTTGTGCGCGTGCTGGAGGAGATAGGGGCTCTTCTCGTGACTCAGACGATTCGGCATGCGACGGACGGTAGCCGGGAGGCGAAGAGTCGGCAATTGACGGTGTCTTCCGGTCCGACCCGGGGGAATTGCAAGAACCACTTCCGGATTGCGGTGATCGCGGACCGGCCTCATCGGGTTCCACGCAGACCCGGGACAGCGCGAACCCGCATCAGAGTGGGCCCGCGCGCCTCCTCCGCCGACCGGAGCGGGTCTTGCAAATAGGGAACGCAGAGAGTGGGCGAGACTCAGCGAGGAGGGTGGCATGCAGGTCGCGTTCTACGACTGGACGACCTACTGGACCGGAGCTCTCGAAAAGGGCCAGGGCTCTCTGCCTCGTTGCGTGCTGGACCTCCTGGAGGCCGCCCGCGACGACGACTACGAGGACTTCGAGGCACAGGCCCGTTCCATTCCCTACCTCGAACTCACCGTCGCCCAGATCATCTTCGAGCGCATCGAGGAGCTCCATCGGGAGGAGCCCGGACTGGATCGGCCGGCGGAGGCGATCGCCGAGCTGGTGGACCTTCTCATCTCCGAGGAAGCCCGTCGGAACGCTGCGTGAGACGACGCCCGCGTCCGGCCTCGGGGGTCGCTGTTATTGGCCATATTTCGCCTGATTCACACGTTTTTCCACACCTGACCGGTCGGACTCTCACGGCTGCACCTCCCGTTCGTACCAGACTTATGCGCCTCGAACGTTGCCCGACCATGAGATTCGGGGTGGAACGGCACTTGCTGTTTCTGTACCCGGACGAGTGCGGTATCGGGGCGGGCGCCGTGCCGCTGATAGAGACACGAAGAGTGCGGTATTCCTGAGATGGCAACCGAGAACGAGTCACGGGTTCATGCGATGCGTTCCGCCGGCAGCGGCGGCGGGGCCGAGCGTGTCCACATTTCGGTACCGCAGCCTCTCCCCCGGAGCATCCGATGGGAGCCGATCGAGGGTGAGACGACGTCCGACGTGGCGCCCCTGTACGACATCTTCATCACCCAGAGCGCCCTCAGGCAGCTCCTGGATCACGTTCGCGGAGAGGAAGACGAGGAGCGGTCCTTCGGGCTGCTCGCTGGAGACCTGTGCGAGGACCTCGATTCCGGCCGTCGGTACGTGCTCATTTCCGGAGTATGCCCATCACCACTTTCACTCGTCGATGACCCCCAGGATCTGATTCCCGCGGAGGCCTGGGACGAGCTTCGTCGCGGCGGCGCGAAGCTCCGCGGCAATCTCGTCGGTTGGTATCTCCGTCACGGTGGCGGGCCCGTGGCCCTATCCGAGGGCGCGCTTAATACGCATCGAAAATACTTCGACGAGCCGTGGCACAGCGCCATCCTCATCGGCGGTTCCGGGGAGGAGGCGCTCGGGGGCTTCTTCCGCCAGACGTCCGAGGGATTGTCGCCCTCACTCGCGTTGCCGTTCTTCGAGGTCGTCGCCACGCGGGCCATCGGCAGCGGAGAACGTCGGACCGTGCTCGACTGGACCAACGTCCGTACGGACGCGGCGGTGGCCCGCGAAGATTCGACGGCGGCGGAATTGCGCAAAGACGCGGGCGGGGCCGCGAGAGAAGAGCACAGACCGTTCGGCCGCGCGGTGGAGTTCTCCGGCCCGCTGGCGGAGGAAATAGCGCGGCGATCCATCGTTGCGGCCGCGGCCAGGACGGCCGTGGAGCTCGGCGAGCAGCGTCAGAAGGCAGAAAAGGCAGCGAAGAAGGCCGAACAGAAAGCGGCCCGCCGCGCAGCCGAGCTGGAGTCGGCCCGGGTCGCGGCCGAGGAGGCCGCCCAGCGTACCGCCGAGCTCGAGTCAGCCCGGGTCGAAGCCGAGGAGGAGGCCCAACGCGCCGCCGAACTCGAGCGGGAGAAGGCCGAACGGCAAGAGGCCGAGCAGGTAGAGGCTGAGCAGGCACGGGCTGAACAGGCGGAGGCCGAGAGGCGTCAGGCGGAGGACGCTGCCGCGGAGGCCGAGGCCGCCGCGAAACAGGCGGAGGCCGAGGCCGCAGCGAAGCAGGCTGAAGCAGCGGCAAGACAGGCCGAGGAGGAGGCCGACCGGCTGGCCTCGGACCTGGACCAGCTCCGAACGGCGGCGAGCGAGGCCGAAATGCGCGCTGCCGATCTCGAGGAGGCTCTCCGGGCCACGGAAGCCGATGCGGCCCGGCGCGTCGCGGAGCAGGAAGCCGCGCGACAGGCCGCGGAAGAGGAGGCCGCCCGGCAGGCCGAGGAGGCCCGGTCAGCCAGGAAGGCCGCCGAGTTGGAAGCCGATCGCCGCCGAACGGAGGAAGCCGCACGGATTGCAGCCGAGGAAGAGGCGGCCCGGAGGATCGAGGAAGCTCAGCAGGGCCGCCAGCTAGCCGAGCAGGAAGCGGAGAGGAAGGCCGCGGAGCTTGAATCTACGCTCGAGGCGACGGAGCTCGCCCGGCGACGGGCAGACCAGGAGAATGAGAACCGGGCAGCCGAGCTGGAGGCCGCCCGAACCGAAGCCGAGCTCGAAGCGGAGCGACACGCCCGCGAACTCGAAGCCACCCTCGCCAGGGCCGAAGAGGCCAGGCAGGCGGCGGAGCGCAAGGCGGCCAAGCGTGCCGCCGAGTTGGAGGCCGCCCGCCGGGAGACCGAGGAACTCGCCGAGCGACAGGCCGCCGAGCTGAAAGCCACTCTCGAAGCCGCCGAGGCCAACCGGTCCGAAGCCGAGGCCGAGGCCATGCGACGCGCCGCGGAGCTGGAAGCGGCTCGCGAGAAGGCCCGGGAGGAAGCGGAGAGGCAGGCAAGAGAGCTCCAGGCCACGCTCGACGAAGCGGAGGCCGCTCGCAGGGCCGCAGAGGAGCAGGCCGCTCAGCGCACGGCCGAGCTCGAAGCCGCCCGCAAGGCCGCAGAGGAGGAAGCCGCACGCACGGCTACCGAGTTGCATGCCACGCTCGAGGCAGCCGAGACCGCCCGAAAGGCCGCCGAAGACGAGGCGGCCCGACGCACGGCAGAGCTCGACGCAGCGCGCAGAGCGGCTGAAGACGAGGCGGCACGCCAGGCCACGGAGGCCGCCGATGCGATCAGGGCCGCGGAAACGGAAGCCGCGAAGCGCGCGGCCGAAGCTGAGGCCGCGCGCGAAGCCGCCGAACGAGAGGCCCTTCGCCGACAGGCTGAGGCCGAGGCGCACGAGGCAGCCATTTCGGAAGCCGTGCGACGCGTGACCGCGCTCGAGTCCGCTCGCAAGGCGGCCGAGGCCGAAGCGGCCCGCTGGGCCGCCGAGGCGGAAACCGCTCGCAAGGAAGCCGAGGAAGAAGCTGCTCTCCGAACCGCCGAGCTCGAGGCCATGCGGCAGGCGGCCGCCGAGGCACGGCAGGCGGCCGAGCGGGACGCCGAGCGGCGCGCCGCCGAGGTCGAGGAAGCGCGGCGGGCGGCCGAGGAGTCGGAGCGGCGGGCCAGTGAAGCCGAGGCGGCACAGATCCTCGCCGAAGCCGAGGCGGAGCGCCATCGGTCGGAAGAGGCCCTGCGCAGAGAAGCGGAGGCAGCTGCCGTGCAGAAGGCAGCCGAGCTGGAGGCCGCGCGTGAGGCGGCCGAACAGGAGGCCGAGCGCCGCGCGGTCGAGGTCGAGGCCGCCCAGAAGCAGGCTGCGGAGGAGGCCGAGCGGCGCGAGGCAGAAGCCGAGGCCCGACGGGCGGCCGAGGAAGAGGCGGCCCGGATCACCAGTGAGCTGGACGAGACTCGTCAGACGGCCGCGGCGGAGGCGACCCGGTGGACAGCCGAGGCAGAGGCCGCCCTCGAGGCAGCCCAGCGAGAGGCCTCACGAAGAAGGGACGAGGAGACGGCCCGGCGGGAAGCGGAAATCGCGGCGGCGGGGCGGGCGGCCGAGCTGGAGGCTGAGAGGCAGGCAGCCGTGGCCGAGGCTGAGCGGATGGCCGAAGAAGCTGCCTCGGCTGTCGAGGCTGCACGTCTCGAGGCGGAGCGAAGAGAGGCCGCCGAGAAGGAAACCGCCCAGAAGTCGATGCAACTCGATGCCGCGCGGCAGGCCGCAGAGGACGCACTCAAGAAGGCCTCCGAGAAGCGGGCCGCAAAGGAGGCCATCCAGGAACAGGCCGCCCTCGAGACCGAGGAGGACGAAGCAGCCCTTCGCGAGACCGAAGAGCGCATCGCCCGCGAGGCCTCGGATCTTGAAAAAGCTCGGGCAGCCGCAGAGGAACGCGCGGCTGTTCTCGCGGCCGAGGCGGAGGACGCCTGGCGCTCCGCTCGAATGGAGTCGGACCGGCGCCGAAAGGCGGAGTCCGAAGCCGCGGCGCAGGTCGCCGAGTTCGAGGCCGCGCGGCTGGCCGCTGAAGAAGAGGCGGCACGCATGGGCGCCAAGGCCAGGAAGGTAGCCGAGGTCGCGCGTGAAGAGCTGGCCCGCCTGCGCATGGAGCGAAAGGCCCTCGAGCAGATGGTCGCGCACCGCGGTGCGGAGCTGGAGGCGATTCGCCATACCACGGCCCAGGAGGTAGAGCGTCGCAGGGATGCAGAGCTCCGGCGCGCGGAGGAAGCCGCGGCGCGGGTCAAGGCGGAAAAGATGGTGGAACAGGCGACCCGCCAGGTTTCGGTGGACAACGCACGCCGCGAGGTGGCCGAGGCCGACGCGAAGCAGGCCAGGGAATCGGTGCTGGCTGCAGGGCGGGAGGCGGTCGAGGATCGAGAGACCGAGGCTGAGGAAGCGGAACGACGCAGTGAGATCGAGGCCGCGCGGAGACGCAGACGTGCGCGGTTGGCGAGCGCCGCACGCCAGGTCGGGAACGTAGCCGCGAGCATCGGAATCGTGGCCGTGGCCGCATTTGGTGCCAACCAGATCTTCCAGCTGCCCGACTCGGCTCTGCTGCTCAACTCGCCCGCGGTGCGGACCGTGCCTGTCGCACCTGCGCAGGCGAGACTTCCCCACGGATCGTTGGGAGAGGCGACGCTAGACGACTCCGTTGGGACCGGCAGCAACCTGCCGGTGGTCCTTCCACCGGACTTCGAGTCCCACTTCCCCGGACTGGAGGAACCCGAGATCGTTCCCGCCGGCATCGATCCCCGCATCTTCGTGCTCGACGCTCTGGCCGACTCGGCCGATGGCGCGATGGTCGGCTTCCGGGACCTGGCCATGGAATTCGAAACGGGAACCGCCGGATGCGACCAGCTCAAGGCGGCCTACGAAGCAGTCGATTCGAGGTGGGTGGCCTACGTCGTAACCGGCGTCTCCAGGTTGGAGACCAATCTGGACGAGGAGCGGGCCACTCGCCACGCGGACCTCACCCGGGATATGCAGCGGATCGCACTCTCCTACGAAGTGACTGGCTGTCCGGTTCCCTGATCGCCTGCTCCCAGCGGAGCCGTGCCTTAGTCCCTGCTGCAGCTCTCGAGAATTCCGACCCCCTACTGACGGTTCCATTTGAGTACATTGGACGCGTCGATCCGACGCTGCGGAAGCTGAAGGCGGGCTTTCCGCAGGGCGTACCCGGCGTGGAACTCATACGGAGGCCTAACCTTGAACGCGAAAGTCAGCTTCCTCGACCAGGTCAACCTCAGCTTCGACCGGGCCGGCTCGATCTCGGGTCACGACCCCCGGCTCCTAGCCCAGATCAAGGGGTGCAACAGCGTTTACCGCCTCACGTTTCCGGTGAAGCGGGACGACGGTTCGATCGAGGTCATCCAGGCGTGGAGGGCGGAGCACAGCCATCACAAACTCCCGACCAAGGGCGGCATTCGGTACAGCACGATGGTCAACGAGGACGAAGTGATGGCTCTCGCGGCCCTCATGACCTTCAAGTGCGCGATCGTGGACGTGCCGTTCGGGGGAGCTAAGGGCGGAATCAAGATCGACCGCAGGCAGTACTCGCCCGGCGAGCTGGAGAGGATCACCCGGCGCTACACGTTCGAGCTCGTCAAGAAGCTGTTTATCGGACCGGGGGTGGACGTTCCCGCACCGGACTACGGTACCGGGCCGACAGAAATGGCGTGGATCGTGGATACGTACAAGTCGGTGACCGGTGGGGACGAACTGAACGGGGAGGCCTGTGTCACCGGGAAGCCGCTCGCCCAGGGAGGCATCAGCGGCCGGCTCGAAGCGACCGGCCGCGGCGTGTACTTCGGCATCCGTGAGGCGTGCGACATAGCCGAGGAGATGAAGGCCCTCGGACTCTCGAAGGGTCTGTCGGGGAAGCGCGTGGTCTTGCAGGGGCTCGGAAACGTCGGCTACCACGCGGCCAACTTCCTGCAGCAGGACGGCGCGGTGCTGGTCGGTCTCGCGGAGTTCGAAGGCGCAATCGCGAACCCGGCCGGCCTGGACCTCGATCGGGTCATGGAGCACCGGCGTGAGACGGGGTCGATCCTCGGATTCCCTGGAGCCACTGACCTTGCGAACTCCCGGGAGGCACTGGAACTCGACTGCGATATACTGGTGCCGGCCGCGCTTGAGAACCAGATCACGGAGGACAATGCGGCACGCGTCCAGGCGCGCATCATCGCCGAGGCCGCGAACGGACCAACGACGTCGGCGGCCGACGAGATCCTCTCGGAAAGGGGCGTCATGATCCTCCCCGACCTGTACCTGAACGCCGGTGGCGTGACGGTCTCGTATTTTGAGTGGCTGAAGAACCTGTCACATGTCCGATTCGGGCGCATGGAGAAGCGGTTCGACGAGCAGGCGCATCGCCAGCTGCTCTCGGCGGTCGAGCAGGCGACCGGGGCGAGCTTCTCCGACTATGATCTGGCCGGTTTCGTGGCTGGCGCCGAAGAACACGATCTGGTGAACTCGGGACTCGAAGAAACGATGATCAACTCGTTCCACCAGGTGCGGGAGGTCCAGAAGAGGAACGGAGACGTTCTCGACCTTCGTACCGCGGCATTCGTCAACTCGATCGACAAGATCGTGGTGTGTTACGAAGAGCTGGGGATCTTCCCGTGATTCCAGGCGGCGTTCGAGTGGGAATCAGAACCGAAAACTGAAAGTGACCCACCGGGCGGGCGAAACGGCCCGCAGATTGGGTCCCAGGCGCTGCTCCTCGAACCAGTTCCAGATGGTGGTCGAGGAGAGATAGCCGAGGATACTCCCGGCCAGCACGTCCGACAGCCAGTGCTTGTCCGCGTACAGGCGGCTCCATCCCGCGATCCCAGCCAGGGAGAAGAACGTCGCATAGGCCCATCCCTGGTCGATCTGCCTTGCCACGATGTTCGAGATCCCGAAAGCGCTCCAGGCGTGTCCCGAGATGAACGAGGCCCGTTCGTTTGCGGTGGTGAAGGGCTCGAAGCT
Organism: uncultured Gemmatimonadota bacterium; assembly: GCA_964602635.1. Lineage (GTDB taxonomy): Bacteria > Gemmatimonadota > Gemmatimonadetes > Palauibacterales > Palauibacteraceae > Benthicola. The sequence continues at coordinate 21,547 of CAZRRU010000076.1, forward strand.
GAAATGGCCCTCGCCGAGCTCTGGACGGGCGCGACCCGCGATCATCCTTGCCGGTTGCTGCACGAGGCCCACGAATAGCAGCACGTCCATCATCATCATTCCGGTGTCCCTCACCCCGTCCGATCCAAAGGCCACGCCGGCCCCGTACGTCAGGAGGCTCGCCGGTACCGTGACGTACGGCGTGGCATACCAGAATCCGACGCGCTCCAGCACGTCGCCTGCGCTGCCGCGCGAGCCCTGGATGGCTTTCCTCAGGTCCTCTTCGAAGATCGTCGAGGCGGCGACGCCCCCGGTGATGAGCCCGGCGGTCACCCAATCGCCCGAGTCCCAGCGCCCCGGAGAGCCCAGGGTGTAAGTGAACGCGTCCCACACGTCCTCCATGTCGGAAGAGAAGGTGCGCTCGACAGTCGGGGCCGCCGGGGCCTGCGGCACGGCCGCCCACTGAGCCTGCGCGACACAGGGGGCGAAGCAGGCGGCGCAAGCGAACAGCCAGGCTGCGGATACGTTCCGATACTCCACGACCGTCAGAACGCGAAGGCCCATTCGAAGTAGATCGTCGTGCCCTCCTCGCCTGCGCCCACTTCGAGCGAGAGGATGTTCTTGGTTCCAAGCAGCCCCCACCACAGGCCGCCCCCGAAGCCCCAGTGCGCGCTGCCGGGAGAAGATCCATCGACCCAGACTCTGGCCACGTCCGCGAATCCCAGGATCCCCCACATTGAAGGCATCAGCAGGTGTCCGTCCAGCAAATGGAGGCGAAGCTCGGCGGAGCCGTACGCGGACGCGTCGCCGGCGAATCGGTCGACGCGCCACCCGCGGAGGGACCCCGGGCCGCCGATGAAGGCCGCGTCGTACCAGGGGCTGGTTCCCCAGACCTTCCTTCCTCCGATTCGGGCGGCTCCGTGTGTAGCGTCCCTGAAGATAGGGATCTGCAGGTAGCCTTTGAACTCTCCCTCCAGCCACCCGTACGGCTCGACGAGATCCAGCCAGGCGGGGTAGTACCTGCCGTGGGCCGTGAAGGCGGCCCCCGTCAGCCTGGGGATCTCGCCGGTCCACATGACCTGGATGTTCCGCCGCGAGTCCCAATCGAAACGGGCGAATCCCCCGGTCTGCCAGGTGTCGTCGCGTCCGTACAGAGAAGGAAGCTGGTTGATGAACCGGGCAGGATCGTCTTCTGTCCGAGAGAAGCCGACGACGGGCCCCAAGGCCAGGCTCGTCGACGTGCCGGTAAACGACCCGACGGCAAGCTCGAGTGACGACCGGGTCAGATGCACGCGCGCGGCGCTGTCGCTGAGCTCGGGAGAGTCGTTCCCGAACCCGAAGAAGTTCATCACGTCAAAGCTGCTCGCCCTCGCCCGACCCATCACGTAGGCCCGCGAATTTTCGAACCGGAAGTCTCCGTTCACGCTCAACTCGTACTGGAGTTCCGTAGAGAGCGCCCCGAACAGCCCGACCTTCGAAGCGTACGGGTCCTTTCGAAAGCCGAAGTCGAACCAGTTCATGCCGAACCCGGCCATGAAGCCGTAGTCCGAGCTCGCTCCCAGGCCGATCTTCGGCATGACGGCGCGACCCCAGTCGCGGCGCGGGTGCTGAGTGGGATCCGGTATCTCGGGAGGATCGTCCCAGTGCTTCGTGCTGACGCCCTGGGATCGCTCTCCCGTGACCCGCATTTCGCCGGTCACGTCATACAAACGCACGCCGCCGGTATTTGTCTCGAAATAAACTTCGTCGAAGCCGCCGCCGCCGATGAGGCGTACTTTCGACGGCAGAGTCCCCTCCCCCGTCACGATGACCCGGTCGTCACCTCCGTTCAGGTAGACCCTGACTTCCCTCGTTTCGTCGGCATGGAAGATCCGCTCGAACCAGGGCTCCGCGTCGTCCCCGCGCGCCGCCACGGTGACCTGTACGGACCGGTCGCCCGCGCGGTTCACGGTCACGACTTCCGCTTCGTTCGTGGCGTGAACGTCCACTTCCCTGGCCATCAGGAGGTAGAAGCGGTCGGCCGCCTCGGGCAGCTTTCCGCGACGGACCTTGAGGTGACCGCCGATTCGATTCGCGTCCAGCGCGTAGTGCCCGGGTGGCAAACGCCTGAGCGCCCGGTCCACGACGTCGTCGGAAAAGGAACCCGCCAAGGCCGTCGCCGTGGAATCGAAGACGGGACGCGGCAGGTCGGCCAGGAACCGGCGGTCCAACCAGCGGGCGTTCCAGTGGAGGCTCAGGGGATGCATCCCGTCGCCGAATCCGGTGAACAGCGGCGTCATGCTTTGCGCCAGTCCGGGAAACACTCCATCGAGGCGCGAGAAGGCCTGGTCGCGGTCCAGGGGAATCGGATACCACACGTGGGCCTCCCCGTCGTCGTAGGCGGCCCACCGCCACTGGTTGGCGTGCCTGTCCCAGTCGCCGACGTAGAAGTCGAGGAGGCGAGCCGTCAGGAGAGCCCGTGAGTCGACACGGTCGGCACACGAGCCCTGCAGGTGCTCGAGGAGTGCCTCACTGCCCTCGACCGCGCGTGGCCGTCCCATGGACTGGAGGTCCGTCATGTGCTCGTCGGCTGACTCCTCGATCAGGCCCGGCAAGTCCCTGAACGCGTCGCGGAATTCGCCGAGTCCGGGCTCGTCGGCGAATACTACAAGCCGGGGGTCCGGATGAGGCACTCCGGCGGCATCCGCGAGTGGAGAAACGACCATCTCGGCCAGTGGAAACTGTGAACTGATCTGGTCACGTAGCACGTCCATGGCGAACGACGTTCGAAGAACCGGGGGAAGCACCTGCGAGGGGCTCTTGTCGAGAGAGCGAAAGTAGTAGAGGCGACCGTCGGTGCCGGAGAGGCGGAGCGTCCGGGTCTGACGCCCACCGGTCGCCCTCTCCGGAACGGTACCGCCGGTGAACTGGCTGCAGTCCAGCACTTCGGCGCGAATCGGAGTGGTCCATGCGTCGCGGTAGTGGTCGCCCCACCAGAAGCGCCACCAACCCCCGGCTTCATACTGCGGGCCCGGAACCACCATCACCGAGTCGGCGCCGGTACTGGGGACCTGCCCAGGAAGGAAAGCGGGAAGACACAGAATCAGGAAAACCGCGCAGACCAGGCGTTTCATAGACAGCCGCCTCGCGTGGATCGGCTCTCCACGCGTCGCTGCGTCGCCTGGGCGCCTGGGCGATCAGCCACAGGGTGGTATTCCGGGAACCGATCGGATGTAGGGGGGGGCCGATACTAGAGTGCGTGTTTCTCACCGGTCGCGCCAGTTGCACTGGACTCTGCGAGGCGCGATTGGCGAGATTGGCCGAAACGATCTCGGAATGCGCATCTCCGAGTGAAAGCCCATTTCTCTGGAGGTGTTGAATGCGCATCGGGATCGTAACGCTCCTGGCGCTGCTCACGGTGAGCTGCCGCGGCGAGCAAACGGAAACAGTAGGCCGGGACGCTGATGCGTCCGCCATAGCGAGCGATGCCACGGACGCCGACGGCTCGCGTCTCGGCGCCGTCGTGATCGCAGGGAATTGTGCGGGAGACGCGGAAGTTCAGCTCGAAAGAGGCCTGGCTCTCCTGCACAACATGACGTACGAGGAATCCGCGAGGGCCTTCCGGACTGCGACCGACGAGGACCCGGACTGCGGAATGGGATACTGGGGCGAGGCCATGACGATCGTGCACCCGCTGTGGTCGGACCCTCCGTCCGAGGAAGACTACGAGCGCGGAGTGGACCTGCTGGCCACCGCCCGGGAGAAGGCCGGCTCGGACCGGGAAGTAGCATACATCGATGCGCTGTCCGCCTACTTCGAGGCAGGGCGAACGGGATCCGAGAAGCCCAACCTGGCCGCCATGGAGGATGGGTGGCGGAAGTTCCACGAGGCCTATCCCGAGGACCCCGAAGGCGCAGCCTTCTACGCGCTCGCCCAGCTGTCCACCGTGGACCCGAGCGACAAGACGTACAGCAAACAGCGGCAGGCCGGAGCCCTGGCCGAACAGGTATTGGCCCGCGTACCGGATCACCCCGGGGCCCATCACTACATCATTCACGCCTACGACAACCCCGAGCTCTCATCGGGGGCCGTCGACGTGGCCCGCAGCTACAGCGGCGTGGCTCCCGAGGTCCCGCATGCTCTGCACATGCCCACGCATACCTTCACGCGACTCGGCCTGTGGCAGGAGTCGATCGACTGGAACCGCCGGTCGGCCGATGCGGCTTTGAAGCACCCGGTCGGCGAAGCGATATCGCTACACTACTTCCACGCCCTGGACTATCTGGCCTACGCGTACCTGCAGGGCGCCGAGGACGGACGGGCGCTGGCCGTCCTGGAAGAACTCCAGGCAGTCGAGCCGCCGTATCAGCCGCACCTGGCGAGCGCGTATACGTTTGCCGCCGTGCCGGCGCGCCTGGCGCTCGAGAGGCAGCTGTGGGAGGAAGCAGCGGACCTCGAGCCGAGATCGCCCGCGGACTACCCGTGGGATACGGCCGCTTCATCGGAGGCGATCACGTATTTCGCCCGGGCGCTGGGCGCGGCGCGTAGCGGACGGTTCGAGCAGGCGCGCGCCGACCTGGAGGTCCTGGACGGACTGCACCGGATGGTCGGTGAGGCGAGCCCGTACTGGGGAACGCAGGTGGAAATCCAGCGCCTGTCCGCCCGCGCGTGGCTTCAGTTCGATGAAGGCGATCGGGAGGGCGGTCTCCAGACGATGATCGAGGCCGCCGACCTGGAAGCGAGCACCGACAAGCACCCGGTCACGCCCGGGGAGGTGCTGCCCGCACGCGAGCTCCTGGCCGACATGTACATGGAGCTCGGCAGGTACCCGGAGGCGCTCGCGGCCTACGAGGCAGCCCTGGACCGGAGCCCCAACCGGTTCAACAGCCTGTACGGAGCAGGAATGGCGGCGGCAAAGGTGGGGGAAATGGATAGAGCTTCTGGATACTTCAACGCCCTGCTGGAAGTCACGGGTAGCGCGGATACGAGCCGGCCGCGGCTGGAGGAGGTTCGGGGGTTCGTGAACGCGCATTCGGTCGAGTCAACCTGACCGCAAGCGCTGCGACCGGCGACTGACACCTCGCATGCGCAACGAAGCCCCTCGCCGGAGGGGCTTCGTGCTTCACAGGTAGCGGTCCCGGCCCTACAGCTTCCCGGCCCTCTTCAGGGCCTTCCGCTTCTCTTCGTTCTCCCTCCACGGCTTGCGCTCGAAGTAGCTCCGCGTCTCGGTCAGGACCTGCGGCGACAGGAGCACCAGGGCGATCAGGTTCGGCACGATCACCACGGCCAGGAAGAGGTCTCCCAGGTTCCAGATCACGGCGAGCGGAAGCACGGCTCCGATGAAGTGCATCGTCACGAACGCGAATTTGTACGGCAGGACGGCCGCCGACCCAAACAGGTAGTTGGCGCACCGGTCCCCGTAGTAGCTCCATGCGATAGCGGTGGAGAGAGCGAACAGCAGCACCGCCAGCACCACGATGGTCCCGCCCCAGTTTCCGAGCGGCGAAAGCCCGACGCGGAATCCCGCCTGGGTGAGGGGCGCTCCGCTCTCGTACGCCATGCCGTACAGCGTCGTGTAGCTCGAACCGTCGCTTCCCCGGGCCGCAGCATCGGCGGGGCGAATCGTCCCCGAGAACCGATCCGTCATGTCCGCATCTGTGAACAGCTCTTCGACGTGCACGTCATGCCAGGCCAGGAGAGGGGCTTCCACGACTTCGGTATGCCGTCCGTCCGCGATCACCAGTTCCTCGGGTGCCTCCGCCACAGCCCGCACACCCTCCGCATCCATGCTCACCCAGGTCAGATCGCCGCCGCTCAGGACGATCGGCGTCGGCAGGCGTTCGTTCCACACACCGGTCGTCAGGATCACGAGCCCCGTCATAGTGCAAATGACGAGCGTGTCGATGAACGGCTCGAGGAGAGCCACGACACCCTCGGACACTGGCTCGTCGGTCTTGGCCGCCGCGTGCGCGATCGGTGCGGATCCCTGCCCCGCCTCGTTCGAGAACAGGCCCCGCCGAACGCCCCACATCATGGTCATGAGGAACGCCCCCACGCCGGTGCCAGCCACCCCGGCCGTCGGGTTGAGCGCCTCGCGGAAGATCAGCTCGAAGGCCGGTACCACGTCGCCCAGGTTGAGCAGGATGATCATGAGCGCCCCGAACACGTACAGAGCCGCCATCGCCGGGGCGAGGATAGCCGTGACCTTTCCGATCCGGGTGATCCCGCCGAGGATGACTGCCGCGACGACAGTCGATGTGAGCACGCCGGTGGCCCACGCGGGCACGCCGAACGTCGTGCGCATCGTATCGGCGACCGTGTTCGCCTGGATGGCATTCCCGGTCAGGAAGGCCGTGAGACCGAGGAGAATCGCGAACAGCACGGCCATCCACTTCCAGTTGGAACCGAGACCCCTCTCGATGTAGTACATGGGACCGCCGGAGACCGTCCCTTCCCATGCGTGACCGTGGGTCTCCTCGATCACCCTATACTTCTGGGCCAGCGTTACCTCGGTGAACTTGGTGGCCATCCCGAGCGCCGCCGTGACCCACATCCAGAACAGCGCTCCCGGACCGCCCCAGTGGATCGCGATCGCCACGCCTGCGATGTTCCCGATACCCACCGTCGCCGAGAGAGCAGTGGTGAGAGCCTGGAAATGCGAGACGTCTCCGGGCTCGTCGGGATCGTCATACGCTCCGGACGTGACCTTGAATCCATGTCCGAGACGCCGGAGCTGGATGAACCCGAGGCGCAGGGTGAGAAAGACGCCGGTACCGAGAAGAAGGATGACCATGTAGGGGATGGTCTCCCCCCTCACGGTGACTCCCATTTCCACGATGTACCGGCTGCCGAAGTCAGACAGCCACTCGAAGAATCCCATCCGCTCCCCGTTGGGTTCTGGTGGTCCTCGCGGCGCCTCTGCCGAATCGAGATCGGAGAAGATAGGGAGGAACCGGGGTTTCGTGCGAATCGGAGGATCGATCGGCAGGCGGGGCGCCGGCAAAGGGTTGGCCGGCCCCTTGTGACTTCCTGCTCGCCGGGCGACGGCTCACCCAATCGCCTCAAGGGCCTTGAAGTAGACGTCGTCGGGGATGTCGGCCTCGCGCTTCCAGCGGGCACCTGCGGTGTAGAAGTCCGGATTCGCGCCGCGGCGCCGGTTGTCCTCGACGAGCTCTGCCACCGGATCATGCAGGATGTCGGGCGTCTCTCGCGGCCGTCCCAGGTGCACCTGCCCCCTGGGGTCGATGAACGCGGGCTGCTTGTCCCTGCCCCGCCACTCGACCCGCCACCCCTGCTCGTGCACCAGTCGGTGATGATGACTGCACAGGAGGAGCAGATTTTCCAGCTTCGTCTCGCCCCCGTCGGCCCAGTGCTTCACGTGATGCGCGTCCGTGAACCGCAGGCCGCAGCCCGGGAACCGGCAGCCGCGGTCCCTGGCCTCGAGGGCCCGGCGCACGGACGGCGGAATGGTGCGGGTCTTCCGGCCTACATCGAGCACCGATCCGTTCGGGGAGTGACCGATTTCGACCACCGCCGCATCGCACGCCAGCCGCCTCGACGTTTCCGCGGAAACGCGTGTCCCGTCCTCCAGGTCGGACGAGCCGAGTCCGCTGCCGTCGGAGGTCAGCGTCTCGGCGTCTACGTGAAGCAGTACCTGGTAGCGCTCTGCCTTCGTGCCGCTGACGGGAGAGCTCTCGCCGAACCCGGCGGCCAGGGCCCGCTCGGCTACCAGGCCGAGTGCGTCGGCCCGATTCTGCCTCGCAGCTGCAGAAGACGTTTCAGCTGAAACGCTTTTCTCACGGTAGAGAGCATCGGACGCCGCCTCTACGGCGCGCATCAGCAGGGCTCCGATCTCGGGAGTGAGCCGTCCCTTCACCACGTACATGCCTTCCTCGTCTGGGAACACAGAGAAGCTCCGGCTCTCGAAGCGTTCCTTCTCCCGGTCCGCCTCGTCCTGCCGGCTCCCCAGCTTGAAGCCACGTACCACCCGCTCGAGCTGAGCGGTGGTGCAGCCCTTGGCCAGGTCGAGGAGCCCTGACTCGTTCTCCGGAGTCGCCACACGGGAGAGGGCCCGCACGGCCGAGAAGGACAGCTCACCCCGGCTCATCGAGGCGCGGGTCAGAGGGAGGTCTACCAGGGCCCGGGCGGCTCTCACTCTCTCACGGCAGGCTCCGAGATCGAACCCGGTGCGGAAGGCCAGCCAGTGGGCGCAGGACCGGTGACCCGCCAGCTCCCAGCCGCCCAGACGGTCGTACTCGGCCACCAGGATCAGGAACCGGTGTTCGGCCGCATGAAGGTGCGCGGCCAGGAGTACGATCTCCTCTTCCAGCGTCTCGATCCGGTCCGTGTCGGGAGAGGCACCGGGCACAGGGGCGTCAGGGGCAGCGGCGTACACGCTGGCCGTTTCACGAACGTGAAGGGTAACGGCGACCCGGGTGGCGTAGCAGACCATGGAGAGCTCCTCTGCAGTATACCGAACAAAAGCCGAAGTACGCTTTCAATATACACCCCCCTGTTTCGGGCTTTGAGGTTGAATGGAGAGGCACAAACAGGGGTCAGGAGGTCAAGTGATTCGGCGGCGGCAGAGAACGCGCGGCAGCAGGGAACGAGCAGGGATCAGACGCGGCCTACGGAGCCGACCTCGGACCCGCGCGAATCCGCACCCCGAAATCCGTCAAGACCCCTTGTGACAGTTCGCGTCGGCAGAAGCCGCAGCAGCAACCGGGGGCCGCTGGCAGCAGTGAGTCGTCGGCCGCAAGCGGAGCGGGAGCCGGCGCCGGATTCGCGGCGAGCCGCAAAGCCCCCCAGACCGTGCGCCACTCGCAGCGAGCCCCCGGACGGCGAATCACTATGATGTTACATTGTAGTATCTCGCTCCCGGACGCTCCCCTCCCTCCCGGGCTAGCGTCCCGTCGTGCGGACAAGGATCATGCGCGCATCCACTCGGTCTGCATGGTCGCACCCTGGCATCCGGAGTCTGGCCCCTCTCCTGTTGTGGTTCTTCATCCCGGGCACGCTCTCGGCTCAGTCCGGCTGGATCTTCGGGGGGGACGCCTTCGTCCGAAGCAGCTACGTATGGCGGGGGGTCACGCGCAGCAGCACATGGGTTCTCCAGCCTGACCTATTCCTTTCGGCATCCATGGACCGCTCGAGCATCACCGTTGGGTGGTGGAGCACGATCAGACTCGGCTCGGCCGATCCGGTAGACCCGACTGATGCCGGACTCGGGCAGGCCTGGTTCGGTCAGAACGACCTGTGGGTTGAGATAGCTGGCCGTTCCGAGGTGGTAGACTTCACCGGGGGTGTGACCCGATACCTGTTCGCTGATGGAGCGTTTGGCCAATCGGCGGACGCGGTGAATACGACAGAAATCTACGCCACTTCCAGGATGTCCCTGGGTGCACTCATACCGCGCGTCGCTCTCTGGGTCGATGTAAGTCGCGTGCGAGGCGCCTACTTGGAGACGAGTGTGGACCTCAGGGTGCCGGTGCTCCCATCCTACGAGCCCGTCGTGGCGGCTTATGTGAGCGCCCTCGCCGGATGGAGCGTCGGCCAGGAGGTGAACCGCCAGGACCCGGATGAGGCGGCCTATTTTCAGGATCCCGGCCTGACGCATCTCGACTTCGGGCTCGACGTCGCAGTCGGCCGTGAACGGCGCTACGTATCAGTGGGGCTACACGTTCTCGCGGCACAGGACGGAGGGGCTCGATCGGGATCGGGCCCTTCCGCGGGGGCGTCGTGGTGGCTCGGTGTGGGGGTCAGCGATTCTCTTGTGCTCGGAGCCCTCTGGTGAAGGCGCGAGTCACACCGTGCGCCGCCCGGTGGATTCCGGCCTTCCTCACGACCGCACTGTGGGTGGGATTGGGCAGCTGTGCCTCAACCAGCGTCACGACGCCCGCTCCCCGATCTCCCGAGCCCGCTCCGTCCGGAGAACCCGGTCTCAAGGCCGGGTTTGGGCGGGCTGACATCACCCCTCCTCCCGGACTCGGGCTCAGTGACTACGGACCGGCAGGAGGAGTGGCCCGCGGTCACCGGCAGCGGCTCTACGCGCGGGCGATGATCCTGGAAGATGGGCGCGGAGAGAGGATTGCCTGGGTAACCCTCGATCTTGCCCAGCCGTCGTTTCTGCTGCACCGGGAGTCTGCGGCTCGGATCGTCGCCGAGACCGGAATCGGAGCTGACAGGCTGATTCTGACGGCGACCCACACGCACGCGGGACCCGGGCATTTCTTCTCCAGCCGCAGCTACAATCAGTTCGCACCAGGTATCCCGGGATTCGACCCGGCCGTCGTCGAGTTCCTCTCGGACCGCGTTGCGCAGGCGATCCGAGAGGCTTCTGTGGCGATGACTCGCGCCGTGGCCGGGTGGGTGCAGGAACCCGTGTGGGGCCTCACGAGGAACCGGAGTCTGGAGACTCACGCCAGGAATCCAACTGTGGAGGGCCGACCCTTGCCTCCGCCTGGCCTGACACCGGAACAGAGAGCCGTCGATCCGACGTGGACCATGCTTCGGGTGGACACGATTTCGTCGCGGGGGGACACCGTGCCGGCCGGCGCCTTGAGTGTCTTCGCGTATCATCCGACCGGGAACCCGCCCGCCAACGACCTCTACGACGGGGACGTTTCGGGGCTCGTTGAGCGTGGCCTCGAGCGACACATGGACACCCTGGCCGGCGTCGGCCGCCGGTTCGCGCCGGCGAGCGTCCACCTGGCTGCGAACGGGGCGGAGGGGGATGTAGTTCTGGAGGGCAGCCTCGATCACGACTGCGATCGCCCGGCACAGAGAACAGGGGTTCGGCCGGGAGGCCCTCGCACTCCGAGGGCCCTGGACGAGTGGACGTCCGTGGCCGAGGACCCGGGATCGGAGTGCGTCAGCAGAGCGCGGCGGTTCGTCAACGAGGCAGGAGATACGCTGGCCGCCCGAGCGATCGGGATCTTCGACCGTGCCGGTGAGGGCCTCCGATCCGACCTGAAGATCAGGAGGTCTTTCCGGACCGTCCGTCTTACTGGCCCCGAGGCCTCGACCGGCCTGTGTCCCGAACCCCAGGTGGGCGCCGGAGCGGCAGCCGGGTCTGAAGGGAGCCAGAGCAACCTGAAGGACTGGAAGGTCCTCGGACTCTTCCCGCTGAACGTGAGGGAGGGCGCGGTCGACACGCTGAGCGCTGGATGCCAGGCTCCGAAGCGGGAGCTTCCGTGGATCCTGCGTCTCGGGCTGGGAAACCTCTACCTTCCTACCGAGTCGCAGTTCATGGTGGTGCAGATCGGAGACCTGGTGGCAGCTGCCGTGCCCCTCGAGCTGACGACCGAAGTGGGCTTCCGAATCCGCGACGCGATGCTGCGCAGATCGCTGGAGGACAGCCTGGGCGCCCGAACGACGGCGGTCGTCGGACTGGCCAACGGGTACATGCAATACGTGGCCACGCGAGAGGAATACCAGGCTCAGCACTACGAAGGCGGCTCAACCCTGTACGGGCCGGGATTCGCGGAGTACCTCCAGAGCGAACTGGTGGAGATGACCGCCGAGCTGAGAGAAGGAGACCATGCCCGGGTCGACCCCATCTCGGGCGATCCCGGTGCCCGGCGTCAGATCTTCCCGCGCGCCGGAGAGCCGCGGCCCGAGCACCTGGTCGTCACCGCTACCAGGTGCGGGAGTGATACCGTGGCGGTGCGCTGGCTGGACGCGCCACCGGGGTCGCTTCTCCCATCGGACGGTCCGATACTGGAGCTGCGCCGATCGCGGCCGGGGGAAGAGACGAACGTCACATGGGACGATGATCGTTTCGTCGAGGTGCGGGGAATCGAGTCGGGGAACGGCAGGGGATATGTGTGGGAAGCCCGCTGGACTCCTCCCGGGGGCACCCGGGGAGATTACTCGGCCACGTTCGTTCGCTGGACGGACCAAACGAACGACAGGGGGTTCCGATGTCCGTGACGGACGAGGTCTTCATGCATCCTCTGAGTGAGCCGAGATCCGGCACCGGCGGGTCTCTTCCGCTGACCGCGGACCGTTCGTTCGGTGAAGAGGAGAGGGCGCTCCTCAAGAGTCGATGCCGTCTCGTATTCGGACTCGGTCTGGCGATCAGTCTCATCCTGATCCTGCTGTCGCGGGGCTTCATAGACAGGCCGCAGCACGCCGCGAATGCCCTCGAAGGCCTGGAGACATGGCTCGACGCCGGACACCTCCTCTCGTTCGCTCTCGCCTTCGGCTCTCTGTTCGTCGGAACGCCAAGCGTGAGACGCCTTCAGACCACGGCATTCGTCGTATTGGCGATCAACATGATCCTGGTCGTGTTCAGCATTGGCGTGATCAGCCCTGATTACCCGCCCGAGCTCGCGATCGCGCTGCTCCTCTTCATTCCCGCCGCCGTGATTCCCTGGCGGGTCGGCTACCAGGCAAGCCTGGGTGCGATCGGGGTCGCCGCCCCGGCCTTGGCCCAGGTGTTCAGCTATGCGTTCATCCCCGAGGCGAGGGACTACTGGGCCAGCAGGGGAGGCCAGGAAGCCTTCCAGAGCCAACTCGTCGTGACGGGCGTGGGCCTTCTGATCCTGGCGGCCACTTCAGTACTGGTCACGACAACTCTATACAGCTTGCGCCGTAAGGCTCACAAGGCGAGGCAGTTGGGCAGCTACATCATCGAACGCAAGATGGGAAAGGGAGGCATGGGGGAGGTCTTCGTCGCCCGCCACGCCCGAATGTGCCGGCCGAGCGCGGTGAAGGTCCTGCGGGTCTCGGGAGCACTGGACCTGGACGCCCTCGCTCGCTTCGAGCGCGAGGTGCAGGTCTCCTCGAGTCTCACGCACCCCAACACCATCACCATCTTCGATTTCGGTCGAGCAGGTCAGAACACCTTCTACTACGCGATGGAATACCTGGAGGGACTGGACCTCCAGCGCATGGTGCGACGGTTCGGTCCGCTCGGGGCCGAGCGAACGATCTTCCTCCTGACACAGGTGTGTGGCTCCCTGGCAGAGGCGCACGGCCGCCACATCGTCCACCGGGACATGAAACCCGCCAACATCTTCCTGACCCAGCGTGGCGGGTTGTTCGACTACGTGAAGGTCCTGGACTTCGGTCTCGCGAAACACGTGGACTCGGGCGATCGGGAGGGCGTGACCAAGGCGGGCCTCATCCTCGGCACGCCTGAATACATGGCTCCGGAAGCGATCCGTGACGAGGGTCGGGTCGACACGCGCGCCGACCTGTACGGACTCGGGGCCGTCGCCTACTACCTGCTGACAGGCCGGCCGCCGTTTCAGGGCAAGACTCAGCTGCAGACTCTGGTCGACCATGTGCGGAAACCACCCGTACCGCCTTCTGCGATCACGGAAATCGAGGTCCCGATCGAGCTGGAGTCGATCGTCCTGAGATGCCTGGAGAAGTGGCCCGAAGAGCGCTATCAGACAGTGGAAGAGATGGAGGCTGCCCTCCGAGCCGTTCCCGTGGAGGAAACCTGGAATCTCGATCGGGCAAGAGAGTGGTGGACCCTGCATTCCGACGTCATCCGACCCGTCCTGTATGAATCGGCGCCGGGGAGGGGTGCTCCCGCCGCACCCCCTGCATAAACCAACGGGCCGGCTACCCGGCGCACCTGCCGTCAGTCGTGCAGCATGCGCTCGGGCGGATCGTCCAGGTCGTCGAACTGTCCGTCGCGGGCCGCCTTGACGAACAGAACGGCGAAGATGCCGCCCAGAATCAGGGCGATCGGAAGGAGAAAGAAGATCGAGTTCATGTGCGTCCGCCGTTCATCGAGGCCTCTATACGGGACGAGCCCCAGACCACCATGGCGCTCGACGCCGGCATCAGGATGGCGG
>CAZRRU010000077.1:0-5602 GCA_964602635.1 uncultured Gemmatimonadota bacterium
ACGCCGCGTCGGAAGGAGTTGAAGCCGTGGTCGGAAAGCACGACCAGCAGGTCCTCTTCGGTCACCTTCTCCCGGATCCGTCCCAGCATGGAGTCGTTGTGCCGGTACAGGGCCTCGATCGCGTCGGCGTGCTCGGGAGGACCGTCCCCGTTGGTAGCTGACGCTGCGGGATGACCGTCCTCCAGGTATCGCCAGAACATGTGCTGAATCCGGTCGGTGGCGTCGAACACGCACACGAGGGCGCCGGAGCGAAGCCGGTCGAGGGCCGTGAAGAACTGGTCCTCCCTCTCCCGGTCGATGTCGTAGGTCATTTGAAGGAAGGCCCCGTCACCGATCACGCCCTCGTTGAGCGCCCACGTATCCTCGGCCAGTCCCAGAGTGGCGAACGGACCCAGCTTCTTGGCCAGGTAGGTGGCGTAGTAGCCGGGATGGGAGATGGGCATGGCCGGCTTTTCGGGGTCGAGATGGATGGGCGTCACGTACAGAGAGACGTGCTCGCCCAGCTCGGTGAGCATGAGGCGGCAAATGCCACGCACCTTGATCCCGGGCGCCGCCCGGAAATGGACCTCGATCCAGTCGCTGAGCTCGCCCACCTCGAGCTCGTGTGCCTGGCCATCTAATGACACATTGGCGCGGACGGGATCCCGCCCCACCTCGATTTTCACGGGAACGGACAGGGTGGGCGAGCCTTGCGCGAGCTCGTTCTCCGGGCCGTCGAGCCGGGCCTCGAAGGCGCCGTCCTTCGACTCGGCCACCGGCTCCAGGCGCACGCGCCGTCCTCCCTCCTTGAAGCGGTCGCCGGGCGGGCGTGTCGAGAGAAGAGTGAACGTTCCCTGGGTGCCGAGCAGATCGGGCACGCACATGGCCGCGAGCTGGGCGCCGTGGAAGCGGTCCGGGGGAAACGAGATCGGCACTCGCAGAATCGTGCTCCAGATCCCGTGTTCCCCGAGGATCGTCCAGAAGGGCTTCGATCGCCTGAGCAATCGGATGGATGGCTTGCCCACAGGGATCTTCCACCTGCCGACTTTCAGCACCCGCGCGGGCTTGCCTATCCGTGTCGACGAGAGAACGGGCAGGTACGTACGGCGGTCACGGTCGAGGAAATCGAAGATGTTGTGTTTCGCCGGATGGGTCCCGGTGCTGAAGGAGGACCAGGCGACGGGCGAGACGGACGGAAACGTGCTCGCGAGGCGATGATAGCAGCCCTCTTCGGCCAGGGCCTGGAAGTTGGGAAGCTTCCCTTCCTCCATGAACCGGTCGGTGAGCTTCGGATCCTGGCCGTCGTAGCCCACCACGATCAGCCGCCGGACGCGCGGCTTCGGACGCCCGACGCGCCTCACGAGCCGCCACAGGGCTCTCACGGGCCATGCCAGCAAAGAAAGAAAGGCCAGAAGAGTGCTGACGAGCAGCACGAGGAACGAGGTTACGAAGACGAATCCCGCTCCTGGGCCGATGTAGGCCGCGGCCGGCGAAGGGGTGGTGACAAGCAGGAGTGCGGCGATCGCGAGGACCGCCGGTGGTGGTAGCCTGGCGGGCCCGACCCTCGCATTCCTCCACGCAGCCGGCGTATCATCCGGGCGCGGCGGCCATCGTTCAGATTGGACGGAAAACTGGCGTGTCATCATTCCTGCACAAACTCTACCGTCGGCTCCGTTACGGCGAGCCGATCATCGTGGTGTCCGGCCTTCCCCGTTCCGGCACCTCCATGGTGATGCAAATGCTCGAGGCCGGCGGGGTGGAGATCGTCGCCGACTTCGAGCGGGCGGCGGACCCCGACAACCCGGAAGGATACTACGAGCTCGAGCGCGTGAAGCAGATCGACCGCGGCGAGGATACGGCCTGGCTCGTGGACGCGCGGGGCAGGGCGATCAAGATCGTCTCGCACTACCTCCGTTACCTGCCGGACAGTAACAACTATCGCGTCATCTTCGTGCACCGGGACCTGGACGAGATCCTCGCCTCGCAGGCGAAGATGCTGGCTCGGCGCGGTGAGGACGCCGGGGCCGACGACTCGCGTATGAAGGAGCTCTACATCGACCATCTGACGGAGGCGGCGCGGCAACTCGCTTCGCGGAGCTGTTTCGCCACACTCGACCTGCAATACCGCGAGACGATCGGAGAGCCCTCGGCGGCCGCGGCCAGGATCAACCGCTTTCTCGGTGGCACGCTCGACGAGGGGGCCATGACGGCGGTCGTGAACCCGGACCTGTACCGAAACCGGGCCCTCGATCACTGAATGTAGCCCAGCGACCGCAGCGTCTCGATCTGCTCCGCCGACAGCTCCATCTGGCCTTCCGAAGGCGCGATGAGCGCGCGCACCGACTCGTGAGCCGCGCGCTGCGTCTCGAGGAATTCCGTGTACTTGGCGACGAGGTCCGGGTGCTCTTCGTTGACGCTCTGCGTGGCGAACGGATCTTCGAGCACGTCGTACAGGAGCAGCCGCGGAGCGTCCGGATCGTGCAGGCGCGCCGCCCGCTGAGGGCCGTCTGGACGGAACTCCTCCGAATCCGGGATGTCCGGATAGATCTCGAGCGAGGCGCCCCACCGGCCGTCGATCACCTCTATGTGGCCCCATTCCAGGCCGGACTCGAGGTCTTTCTGGTACTGTTCCAGAATCACCGGGCGGGACTCCCAGCCTTCCGTACCGGTCATGAGCGGCACGAGCGACTGCCCCTGCATGACGTCGGGCGGAGGCAGGCCGGCCAGCTCGAGGACCGACGGAAGAAGGTCGATCAGCGAAACCCGTTCCGTTACCTGACGGCCACCTTTTAGACGACCCGGCGCCACGATCAGGAGCGGTACGCGGCTCCGGTACGAATCCAGCATCGCTCCCTCCCACTTCTCGGGCGGCGGCTCGATCAGTTCCCGGCCGAAACGCGAGTAGCTGCCGGCGGGGTGACCGTGGTCGGCTGTCACTATGAGGATCGTGTTCTGCCACTCCCCGGACGACTTGAGGCGGTCCACCAATCGTCCTATCTGGTGGTCCTGGTGGGCCATGGTCTCGTCGTACAGATCCCGCTGGGTCGAGAAGAACGTCTGAGGGTCGATCTGGAGCTCGCTCAAGGCCGCGTGAAAGGCGCCCGACACATCGCCCGTCTCCTCATAGTCGATGCCCTGCCGGCGGAGCACCTGCCAGAGATTCTGCCACCAGGTTTCGAAGCTGTCTCGACGCGCCTGAGTCACATACGAGCCCGCGAACGGAGCCACCGGCCAGTGCGGCTCATGTACGTCCGTGGTCTGGAAGTGGACGAAGTAGGGCTGGCCGGGAAACGACTCTCGCCAATCCCAGAAATCGCGATGCAGCTCCGCCGAGGATGCCGAGTTCTCATCCGCCCACCGCTCACGCACGAGGTCGAGACCGCGCCCCCCGGTGCTAGCGATGCCGGACCAGTGATTGGAGGTAAGGAGTGAGGTCTGATAAGAGGCGCCTCGGAAGTGCTCCGCCATGAGGACGATGGAGGCGGGGAGGGAGTCCCAGTTCCCTGCCCCCAGGGCGCTGTGGTGAAGCGACGTGAGGAACGACGGCGTAGAGGATCGGGTCCAGGCGCTGTTGCTGTGGGCGTACTCGAAGAGCACGCCCTCACCTGCGAGACGTTCCAGGTTTGGAGTCGTGGGACGTGAGTAGCCATACAGGCTCATGAGGTCGGCTCCGCCTCCGTCGATCACGTACAGGATCACGTTGGGGCGATCACCCTTTCGCTCACCGCTGACCGTTGGCGAACCCCACAGGCCGATGCCCCCTGCCGGGTCGGACCCGATCTCCAGAGCAAGGGTGACGTCTCGATCCGCCCAGGGGGATAGGTCTGCGCTCATTGGAGTCCATACCTCTGCATCGCTAACCAGCTCTTCCGCGACCAGCTCAGTTCCCGTCGCGGCCGATACCGTTACTCGAAACGTGATGGGCTGGTCCGGGAATGGAAGTGCCAGGGCAGCGTCGAAGCGGCCGCCGCGCGGGACGCGCAGGCGATATTCGATGCGACCGGGGGTGTGGGCGAACACGGCGGGCCGGCGGTAGAGCCCCCGCCACTCAGGCAGCACGCCGGTTCCGCCGATCTCGGCGTACCTCATCCGACGGGGGACGGCCGACACCGAAATGATATCCAGATAACCCGGTTCTTCCGCGAGAAAGGCGATGCCTATCCGGTCCAACGGACCCAGTCGGTTCAGCCGGGCGGGCACGTCGAACCGGTACGTGTGGACCTGCCCGTCGTTGATGGCAGGCGCCCCCCGCGCCATCCGAATGGCAGTACCCGTTCCGACGGCGAGACCTATTCCGCTCAACGTGCCGGAAGTCCGGGCCCGTATCAGGACGTGCGACCACTCACCGGCGATCCAACCATTTACCGGGGTCGTGACCAGGGCGGACAGTCGCTCGCCTCGAGCCCGATGTCGCTCGTCCGCTTCCATGCGGAAGGTCCCACCGCTCGTGCTCACGACGGCCGGCTCTGCGGCCAGCCAGCCAGCCCTTGCATCGCCGTCGTACGCGCCCCACTCCGCAGACAATTCCTCGTCGTACCAATCCACCGACTGAACGAGATCGGCAGGCACCTCGGAGCCGATCACGGTGGCCTCCGCCAGGCGATCGTCGAGGTGGATCACGGAGCCATCGGCACTCGGGGAGTCGGCGAAATCACTGCCGCACCAGCCGAGAACCAGGGCAGCGGCCAGAACCGCCGCACCGAACCAGACCGTCGCTCGTCTCATTGGATGTAGCCCAGCGTTCGCAGTTGTTGGAGGTCTTCGGGCGACAACTCTACGGACTGACCTCCGCCCGCGATGAGCTCCCTCAGCGCCGCGTTGAGCTCGACCTGTGTCTCGAGGAGCTCCATGTACTTCTCCACCAGATCCGGTCGCTCTTCGTTAATCGGACGCTCGAGCAGTGGGTCATCCCAGAGATCGTACACCAGCAGGCGGTCGCGCGGCCCTTACTGAATGTAGCCCAGGGATCTCAGCGTCTCGAGCTGCTGAGGCGTCAAGGCGACCTCGCTCGACCGAGTGAACCGTTGTCCCAGTGCCTGGTGCGCTTCCCACTGCGCCTCAAGGAACGCCGTGTACTTCTCGACTAGGTCCGGCCGCTCTTCATGCAGGCTGTGCAGGCAGAACGGATCGTTCCACAGGTCGAAGATCAGCAGCGGATTGGGCCGGTTCAACTTGATGAGCAGCAGATCGACATCTTTCTCCGGATCCGGATTGATCTCAAGCGACGCCCCCCACCGCCCGTCAATTACCTCGATCAGGCCACTCATCACTCCGGTCTCCGGGTCGACACGGAACTCATCGAAGATAACCGGACGCGGCTCCCAGCCATCCTCACTCCGCAGCAGTGGAGCGAGCGATTGGCCCTGCGCTACCTCCGGCTGCGGGAGGCCCGCAAGGTCGAGAACGGTCGGAAGGACGTCGATCATCGACACCGGCTGACTGAACCGCTGCCCTCCTTCTATACGCCCCGGCCACACGAAGATCAGGGGGACCCTGCTGATCGACGACCGGAGGATCGGGTGGTTCCACTCGGGAGTGAGCGAATCCTGAATCGCCACTCCCATGTCGTCCATCGCTGCTTCCGTGCTATGATCACCCCCGATGATCAGCAGGGTGTTCTCCC
>CAZRRU010000078.1:0-14059 GCA_964602635.1 uncultured Gemmatimonadota bacterium
CACGGCCAGGACGATCACCAGGACGAACAGGGTCGGAATCAGGACACGCGCCGCCTTTTCGATGCCGCGCACGCCGAAGGCGACCACCGCCGCCCCGAGGGCCATGGCGATGCCGTGGGTGAGAACCGCCGCGCCAGACCCCGCATATCCTTCCCAGAAAGCCATCGCCGCCTCGGGCGATGTCATCGGGATGCCGCGCGTCAGCGATCCCCACAGGTAGCGGATCGTCCACCCCATCACGACCGAGTAGTAAAACATGATCGCGGTGGCCGTGAAGGCGACCCACGCCCCCATCCAGGCGCTGCCCCGTCCCAGCAGGCGGGCGAACGCCCCGACCGGCCCGCGGCGCGTCTCCCGGCCCATGGCGAATTCCACCAGGATCAGGGGAACGGACCACAACAGGAGGAACACGGCCCAGGCGAAAAGGAAAGAGCCGCCCCCGTTGCTGGCCGCGACGCGGGGGAACCTCCAGATGTTACCGGTTCCGACGGCCATGCCGAGCATGACGAGCATGGTTCCCCAGCGCGAGGAGAAGCGCTGATTCTCGGTCACTCTCCGACCTCCCTCTCCAGCCATCCGAGCAGTAGAGCGTTGAAGCTGCCGGGCATCGACAGGTGCGAGCAATGCCCCGTACCGGCGACTTCCTCGTACCGCGCCCCCGGCACCAGGGACACGATCTCGCGAGAGCAGGCCGGCGGCACATAGTGGTCCCGTGGACCTTTCAGGACCAGCGTCGGGGCTTTGATTGTCGGCAATTGCGGCCGCAGGTCCATCTTCTTGAGATGGGCCACGCGGGTGTTCGACACCGACGAAGGAACGGTGCGCGGCCCCGTCCACAGGGCGTAGTCTACGACCCGCTCGCTGCCGGGCGATGCATCGTATATCCACACTTCGAGCCGGCTCCAGGCACGAGCCAGGAGCCTTCCGAGGCCCGTGGGAAGGTACCTGGTGGTAGCCATGGCGAGCGGCGCCAGCAGGGTCCGATTCAGACCCACGTGCTCGTAGCCAACGTGTGCCAGGGTGTTGGCCAACGCGAGGCCTTTCACCTTCTCCGGATACCGGATGGCGAACCGCATGGCGATCGCCCCGCCCAGGCTCTGGCCGACCAGGACCAGGCGATCGGCACCGGTCTTCTCTCCCAGCTCGGCCACGTCATCCACCATCCGGTCCAGCGTGTCCACGGAGGAAAACCCCCGGCGGAGCGAGGCGCACACGACCCTGTGCCGACGAGCCAGTGCGGGCACCTGGAAGCGGAATGTTTCCTTCATGCCGTCGGCGCCCGGGAGGAGAATGATCGTACGGGCGTCGGCCGCCGATCCCCCGCCGGTGCCGCGAGCCGGGTCCGTGGGCCCGATGTCCACGTAGTCCACCGTCTCGCCGTCGGAGAACGTGAAGGCCCGATCCGGCAAAGGGACACCGTCGCTCCCGAGAATCGGAGGCCGTGCCAGCCGCCGGTTACGGCGCAGGATCAGCCCCGCATAGGCAACGGCGAGGATCGCCAGTCCCGGCAGGAGCCACACAGCGGGAAAGTTCACCCGGACTTCAGTCAGCGCCGCCGGGCCGGGTCGGACCGAAGTCCGCCGGTTCGGTCCGCAGAGACTCGATCTGCGTTCCCGCCTCGATGCGGTGCACAGGATACACGGGATGGGTCGGAGAGTCCGCCGGAACGGACCCGGGAGCCGTTTCCCGGCTGAGGGGAGCGTCCTGCGACCACGGCTCGATGAGAGTGAACAGGAGACGTCCCCCCGGCTGCTCCGCACGCACCAGCCACGAGCCCTCCGGCACCGGACGCTCGCCCCACACCAGGAGAGTCGACCCGTCGGGGGCCGAGTCCAGGGGCAAGTCGTTGGCCAGGCCGGGCGGCAGCCTGGATATCGTCCCGACGGGATACGACCCGACTTCCATGCGCTCGTCACGTTCCAGACGCTCGACCGTGAAACCGTGCGACGCGACCAGCTCGGCCCACTCACGCCCTTCTGGTTCGATTACCCATGCCGCCGGTACCGGAAGCACGAGCTGCCGTCTGACGGCGGAGCGCCATCGATCGGTCTCCTGGGTCACCCTGTGTCCCCCCTCGCTCCACACCAGCCACACGAGATCGGGTCGGGTCTCGTCCGATTCGTAGACGTGACGCACGGAGAGGGCTGTCGACGCGTCGTCTCCGGAACCCTGCATCCCGGCGCGTGGCGCCCATCTCGCCGCCTCCGTCCGCTCTCGCAGGATGTCGCCGCGCGCGGCCGCGACCTCCAGCAGATAGCCCGCCGACTGATAGAGCATCTGGATCCGGTTCACGAGTCCCTCGACCCCTTCCAGCGAGGCGACCGCCAGCATGATGGACAGGGCTCCGGACAGCGCAAAGGAATTACGGGCGCGATCTGCGTCGAGCGGGCCCGGAGTGAGATATCCACCCTCGGGAAGTCCGTCGGCTCCGTCGAGCGGCGTGCCGCGGACTTCCGAATCGGGTCCCACCGCCACCTGCTCGCGGAACGACACGGAAGTCCGAATCAGCTCGTTCTCCACGTACGGCAGCAGGTAGAAGCGCCCGAAGCTCGTCAGCTCCGGGTCGGCGTTCGGGTGTTTCGGGAGGCCGGCCTGAATCCGGTAGACCGACGGACTGGCTTCGCGCAGCTCGATGACGAGGTGCGGTCGCCACCGGCTCACCAGTTCGTGTATGGCCCTCGTTACTTCAGAGCTCATGAGGGTGTGATCGCGCGCCGGGTCGATCCCCGTAGGGTCCTCCGGCATCCACCACAGCAGCCCCCACGGGTTCGCCGCCGGAACGAACGCGAACTCCAGGTCGGCCAGCAGGGGACTGAGCTCTCCCACGACCAGCTCGCTCAAGAGCTGCAAACTGACCTCGGGTCCCGAGAGGTCGTCGCCTCTCTGCCCGGCGAGAACGAGAACCCTTATGCGTTCGCCGTCACCGGGTGTTCGACGGCGAACACCCGCATGAAGCACCGGGAGGGCCGAATCCGGTTCGGCAGATCCGCCATCCGCCCACGCCAGCGTATCGAGCTCCACGCTCTCGAACGAACGCGCCAGGTCCGCCAGCCAGTCGCCGATCTCGTCGGGGCCCGAGGGGGCGAACCACCCGCGTCGCTCTCCCGGAGAGGCCCAGTCCCTGACCTCACGATCGGCTTCTTCCTGTCCGTGCACGGCCGGCGCGACCGAGAGAACCAGAGAGAGCGCCGCCAGAAACCGGATCATTCGAACGACTCGCGCACCGCAGCGACGAGCGCGTCGGCGCCCAGCTGATCGTTGCCCAGGTTCGCCGCCAGCTCGGCCGCCGAGAACCTGAGGCCGTGGGCGAACCAGTCTCCGAGGAACGGACCGGCCTGCGGGTTTCGGTACCAGTCGTCGTCGAATCGCTCTCGCAGCTCACGGCGCAGCTGGGCGGAGAGCATGCGCCCGCGCAGGTAGCGCGCCACGCCGAACCTCTGACCCAACCTCTCGAGAAACGAGCGCGGATCGAATCGGAAACCGGTAGCCGAGCCCAGGATCTCGGCCCACCGCGACCCCATCTCGCCCGGGCCAGTGCTCTCGGACATCTCGATCTCGAATTCGAGTCGGGCGGCAGCCTCGCGAAGGGAAAACAGGTCGGCCACGGCCGCCGTCCGCAGATACTCGTCCAGGACCTTCCCCTCCAGGCCGCGAGTGCGTCGCACCCAGGCTCTCTCCCGGCTCAGACTGGCGAACAAGAGGCCATGGCCCTGCACGACGGCCAGATCGCCGAGGGCCCTGTCCTCGAACGAGAGCCGGGAGTCCGAGTAGGCGTAGTGAACCGCCCTTCCGACAGACGTAACGAGCGCCACGCAGCCGGGCTGTGAGACCGTCGGCATGACGAGCAGTTTGATGCGATCCGGGACCCGAACCGGTGTGCAGCACGCGATCATGCCCGGTCCCGGAAACGGTTCGTGCTCCACCGTCACGTGGCCGCCATATTCCAGGGGCAGGCCGATGTCTCGCAGGTCCTTTCGGAGGGTACCGAGTATGTCTCCTTCCTGGCACGATCCGTCGAGCCACGGCATGCGCTTCAGCCAGCCTGCGTCGTGGCTTTCGGCTACCTCCAACCCGATTCCGATGCGCGACCGGAGCTCCTCGCGCAGGGATTCACGGTACAGGTCCTCGGTCTCGTCGATCAGGCGCCTGGCCTCCCTCAGAACCCCGAGGAGGCTCACTCCCGCGAGCCGCTCGACCGCCTCCCGGTAGCCCCCATACCCGAGTTCCGCAGCGGCTTCCCGCCACCGCGTGAGGCGGTCGAGCTGCAGAGGGACGGATTCCTCCAAGGTGAGGCAGTGGGCCTCCTCCAGCTGCCGTCGCACGGCACGCGAGTCGATCGAATGGACGAGGTTCGCCGCCTGGCTGACCGGAACCGCTATGTCCCCGGCATTCACTTTCGATGTCGCCCGCCAGTGGGAGAACTCATCGTCCAGGCGAGCGTTGTTGGCCTCGAGATGGTGCCTGGCCGTCCAGCGCAGGAGCTTACGCAGCTGGCGTTCTTCGTCTTCCTCGGCGGAGGCGATGGCCCGCTCGACCACCGGAAGGGTGCGTGACGACTCGAGGATGCCCTGGGTCTCGTACAGGGGGGCCAGCTCGGGCCACGCCTTGCGGCCGGACCGGGCTTCGTGCACCTCCTCGAGCACCGCTGCCCGGAAGCGCTCGGCCCGGTCCCGGATCTCCGCGGTGGTCAAGCCCACGGTCGCACCACGCCTTCCCGCCCGATGACCTTCAGCGTATCGGCTCCGCTTCGATCCGGTCTCGCACGTAATCCGCTATGGTCTCGGCAGGCACCCGGACCTGTTCGAGCGTGTCGCGATCGCGCACGGTTACCGTTCCGTCCTCGATACTCTGGCCGTCTACCGTAACGCAGAACGGAGTCCCGGCTTCGTCCTGCCGCCGGTACCGCCTCCCTATCGAGCCGCTCACATCGTAGAACGTGGTGAATCGCTCCCGCAGGTCGGCGGCGATGCGCTGGGCCATCTCGGGCATGCCCTCCTTCTTCACGAGCGGGAACACCGCGACCTTGGTGGGGGCGAGGCGTGGGTGCAGCTTGAGCACGATGCGAGACTCACCCTCGACCTCTTCCTCGTGGTACGCGTCCGCCAGGATTACCAGGACCGTGCGGTCGAGACCGGCGGACGTCTCGATCACGTACGGAATGAAGCGCTTGCCCGAATGTGCTTCGACGTACTCGAGCTTCTTTCCCGAGTGTTCCTGGTGCCGCGACAGATCGAAGTCCGTTCGATTGTGAATGCCCTCGAACTCACGCCATCCCATCGGAAACAGGTACTCGATGTCCACCGCATCCTTCGCGTAGTGCGCGAGCTCGTCGGGACCGTGCGGCTGGAGCCGCAGCCTCTCTTCGCGGATGCCCAGCGATTTCACCCAGGCCATGCGGCGGGCCTTCCACGTGTCATACCACTCTTCATCCGTGTCGGGCTCCACGAAGAACTGCATCTCCATTTGCTCGAATTCGCGCGTCCGGAACGTGAAGTTCCCGGGGGTGATCTCGTTCCGGAATGCCTTGCCCACCTGCGCGATTCCGAACGGCACCTTCTGGCGGGCGCTATCCAGGACGTTGCGGAAGTTGACGAAGATCCCCTGCGCCGTCTCCGGCCGGAGATAGACCACGGCAGTGGAGTCCTCGACCGGTCCCATGAATGTCTTGAACATGAGATTGAAGTTACGCGGCTCGGTGAACTGGCCAGTGACGCCGCAGGTCGGACACTGATCGCCCTCGACGTGGTCGGCCCTGAAGCGACGGTGGCAATTGCGGCACTCGATCAACGGATCCGTGAACCCCTCGACGTGCCCGCTCGCGGCCCACACCTCGGGATGCATGAGGATGCCGGCGTCGAGTCCCTCGACGTCGTCGCGGCGATGTACCATCTCAGACCACCAGGCCTCGCGGACGTTGTTCTTCAGCTCCACGCCCAGGGGACCGTAGTCGTACACTGCCCCAACCCCTCCATATACTTCGGACGACTGGAAGATGAATCCCCGCCGCTTGGCCAGGGACACCAGCTTCTCCATCAGGTTTTCCGGGTGACCCGTCTCGGTGCTCACGCATCCTCCGCTATTTCGAGCGCTGCTCGCATTCCGGTCGATGAATCTCGGGGTGTCCTCGCCGCGCCCGGCGAGGCAGCCGGTAGGATAGCCTCAGCCGAGGGCGTCCGCGACCAGTCGCGTCACGTCTTGCGGCTCGAGCCACGCGCCGTCGCCTCCGATGATCGTGACGCCCGTCGGAGCCTGAGCGTTGATGGTGCCGCAAACCAGAAACGCCGGGACGCCGCGTGACTGCGCGCGCCGCAGGATCTCGTGCGTGATCTTGCCGAGCCCGCTGGTGGCATCCCACTCGCCCTCTCCCGTAATCACGAGGTCCGCTGCGTCGAGAGCTGCGTCGAAGCCCACGCGGCGCAGCACCCACTCGCTGCCCGATTCGAGAGCGGCGCCCAGGAAGGCGACGCACCCCGCGCCCAGGCCCCCGGCAGCCCCTGTTCCGGGGTGGCTGGCGACATCGTACCCCAGGTCGCAGCGCAGCCGGTCACCCAGCCGCGCGAGGCCCTCCTCGAGGACCTCGACCTCGGCGGGGCCAGCCCCTTTCTGGGGGCCGAAGGTACGGGCTGCCCCACCGGGTCCGCTCAGCGGAGCCCTGACATCCGCTATGGCCGTGAAGATGACCCCCGGGGCGGGCGGAGCTCCGGGCTCGATGCGCTGCAGGTCGGCCAGGAAACCGCCACCGGCCCCGAGCTCCACTCCGTCTGTACCCGAGAACCGGTATCCGAACACCCGGCCGAGGCCGGTGCCCCCATCCACCGTGGCGGAACCGCCGAGGCCGAGGCTGAGGCCCGTGGCCCCCTCATCGAGGCACCGGAGCACCAGCTCGCCCACCCCCCGCGTGTCCGCCCTCATGGGGTCGCGTGCCGCGGGGGCGACCAGGTGAAGTCCGCATGCCTCAGCCGTCTCGATCACCACGTCGGTCGGTGAGGACCACAGCGTCCTGGCACTCACCGGCTCGCCCAGCGGACCGCGGACTCGAAACGTTCGGATCTCGCCGCCCTCGGTCTCGGCGATCGCATCCAGCAGGCCGGGCCCGCCGTCCGATACGGGCATGCGGCGTAGCGTGGAATCCGGCCCGGCCCGAAGCACGCCCTCGCCAATCGCATCGACGAGCCGGGTGGCGCTCAGGCTCTCCTTGAAGGCCGTTGGACAGACCAAAACTCGCAAGACGCCTCCGGTGCAAGATCGGTCCCATCCGGGAGGGACCGGGAACCCGGCAGGAAGCTAACGGGACGGTGGACATCGGCGCAGCCGGCGCGCTACTGTTCGGGCAGGTTATCGAAGAGCCTCAACGCACTCCGAGGGTTACAGCCTGCCAATGTTCGGACCCGGCGGAAGCATCCGGATCATAGGTCACCGCGGCGCCAGGGGCGTGGCTCCCGAGAACACCGTTGCGGCCATCCGACACGGGGTGGAAGTGGGGGCACAGGCGATCGAGATCGACCTGCATGCCTCAGCGGACGGCGAGTTGATCGTCATCCACGACCCGACGCTGGACCGCACCACGAACGGTACCGGTCCCGTCGAGAGTCGGACGCTGGCCGATCTCCAGCGAGTCGATGCCGGCTACCGGTTCACCGCCGACGATGGGGAGACCTTTCCATTCCGGGACCAGGACGTCCGGATACCGACTCTCGACGAAGCGATGGATGCGATCGGGGACCTGCCGGCGATCCTGGAGGTGAAGAGCGCCGCGGCCGGCCGACGGCTCGCCGAGTGGCTGCCCGGCCGGCCGGAGCTCGAACGGATCATCGTGGGCGGGTTCGAAGCCGACGAGGTCGGCCCGGCCGGTGCCGCCGCCCGGTGGCGCTGCGCCTACCAGACAGACCTCCTGGGTTTCGTGCTGTGGGGCAAGCTCGGCGTCGCTCGCCACCTTCCGGACGATCTGACGGCCGCCATGGTGCCGGTTCGAAAGGGCGCCGTACGGATCGTGACGCGCGGATTCGTGCGCCGGATGCACGCGCAGGGGAAGGGTGTATTCGTGTGGACCGTGAATCGCCCCGACGAGATGCGACGGCTCCTCGACATCGGGGTGGATGGACTGATCAGCGACTACCCCGCCGTCCTGCGGCGCGTGGTGGAGGAGCGTCGGGCAGCCGGCCAGGAATGAGGTGGTGACGGTGGGGAAGCGGGCCATCCTGCACGTGGACATGGACGCGTTCTACGCGGCGGTGGAGGAGCGCGAGAACCCGGCGCTGCGGGGCAAGCCGGTCGTCATCGGATCGGAGCCGAAGGAGGGTCGGGGCCGGGGCGTGGTCGCCACCGCGAACTATGCTGCACGACGGTACGGCATCGGGTCGGCCATGCCGATCTCGGAAGCGTGGCGACGCTGTCCGAGTGCCGTCTACATGCGACCCCGCATGCGCCTGTACGCCGACGTGTCCCGGCGAGTGCGCGCGATCTTCGAGCGGTTCACGGACCTGATCGAGCCGATCAGCATCGACGAGGCGTTCCTCGATGTCACGGCGAGCCGCAGGCTGTACGGAGATGGCCCGGCGATCGCGGTCCACATCAAGGACGTGATCCGGCAGGAAGAGGAGCTCACTGCATCGATCGGGTGTGCCGCTTCCAAATTCGTCGCCAAGATCGCCAGCGATCTGGACAAGCCCGACGGCCTCGTCGTCGTAGAGGCAGGCGGGGAGGCCGACTTCCTGGCTCCTCTGCCCATCGGTCGGCTGTGGGGCGCCGGCCCGAAGGCGCTCGAGCGCTTCCGGCGCCTCGGGTGCGTCACGATCGGGGACGCGGCCCGTCTCGACCGGGATGTCCTGGTGCGGGGGTTCGGCGAGTCGATGGGTGACCGGTTTCACCGTCTCAGCCGCGGAATCGATGTCCGTCCCGTCGTTCCGGATCACGTTCGTAAGTCGCTGGGCAAAGAGACGACCTTCGGCGAGGATGTGGAAGACCGTGAGACGGTGGAGCGTACGCTGCTCCACCTTGCGGACCAGGTGGCGGCATCGCTGCGTCGCAAGCACCTGGCCGGCGCCACGGTGACGGTGAAGCTCCGGTGGGAGGGATTCGAGACCGTTACGCGGCAGCGCACTCTAAAGGAGCCGGTCAACACGGTCGAGAAGATCTGGCCGGTGGCGCGGGAGCTGTTCCGGGGGGCCGACCGTCCCCGCCTTCGGGTCCGGCTAGTGGGAGTGACTCTCTCCGCACTCGACCGCGCGGAGAGCGGGCAGGTCGACTTCTTCGTTCCTCATACCGGGACGGATTCGCGGGTGGCGGAGGCCGTGGACGCGCTCACGGAGCGTTTCGGATCCGGCACCGTGACCCGGGCCGCGCTGCTGAAGGGTGACGACGAGCATCGGGAGACGGAGAGCCGCAGGACTGCCGTGCGAGTGACGCGCGCGGTGCCGGAAGACGATCCGCAGTAGAATAGGACAGGGAAGAGAATGCACCGGCGGAACCGAGGAGGAGAACTCATGTCTGGCGTGCCGAGCCGCGAGGAAGCGCTCGCGCTGATGCAGGAATACACGGAAAACGAGAACCTGCGGAAGCACATGTACGCGGTCGAGGCCGCCATGCGCGCCTACGCCCGCAAGTACGACGCGGACGAAGAGCTCTGGGGTGTCACGGGCCTCATCCACGACTTCGACTACCAGCGGTACCCCAACGAGGCCCTGAGCGCGGTCGAGGAGCACCCGTCGAGCGGCGTCGCCATCCTGCGGGAGCTGGGGTGGCCCGCCGAGATCCTGCATGCCGTCATGGCACATGCCGAGCACACGGGCGTCGAGCCCGAGACCCTGATGGCGAGGACGCTGAGAGCGGTGGACGAGCTGACCGGGTTCGTCATCGCCTGCTCCCTGGTCAGACCGACCGGGATCTCGGACCTGAAGAGCAAGTCGGTGAAGAAAAAGCTGAAGGATCGCTCGTTCGCCGCGGCGGTGAATCGGGACGAGATCCGGGAGTACACCGCGCTGATCGGCGAGGACCTGACCGAGCATATCGATTTCGTCATCGACTCGATGAGAGAGATCGCCGCCACGCTGGAGATCGAGGGCCATGCGTAATCCCAGACCCATCCACACGGTGATCGAGCCGTTCCGTATCAAGAGCGTCGAGCCGATCCGGATGACGACACGCGACGAGCGTGAAGAGCACATCCGCAAGTCAGGCTACAACGTGTTCCTGCTCGACGCCCGCGACGTGCTCATCGACCTGCTGACCGACAGCGGTACGGGAGCGATGAGCGCCGAGCAGTGGGCGGGCGTGATGCGCGGCGACGAGTCGTACGCGGGGAGCGACAGCTATTTCCGGTTCAAGGCTGCCGTGCAGGACATCTTCGGCTTTCGGAACGTGATTCCCACACACCAGGGGCGGGCGGCCGAGCGGATCCTGTTCAAGACGGTTTGCCGGCCGGGGGACGTGATCCCGAACAACACGCATTTCGACACCACGCGCGCCAACATCGAATACACGGGTGCCGAAGCCCGGGATCTTCCGTGTGCGGAAGCGGCCGACCTTGCCGCTACGGACCCGTTCAAGGGCAACATCGACCTGGTGGCCCTGGAAGCTCTCCTCGAGGACCCGCCGGGCCCCATCCCGCTGGCGATGATCACCATCACCAACAACTCGGGCGGCGGGCAGCCCGTTTCGATGGCCAACATCAGGGCCGCCTCCGCGCTGTGCCGGGCCCGTGGCGTCCCGTTCTACATCGATGCGTGCCGTTTCGCGGAGAACGCCTATTTCATCCAGCAGCGCGAGGACGGCTACGAGGATACGCCGCTGATCGAGATCGCCCGCGAGATGTTCTCGTACGCCGACGGCGCGACGATGTCGGCGAAGAAGGACGGGATGGCCAACATCGGCGGATTTCTGGCCACCAACGACGACCAGCTGGCAGCCCAGGAGAGGGACCTCCTGATCCTCACGGAGGGTTTCCCGACCTACGGAGGCCTGGCCGGACGCGACCTCGACGCCGTGGCCATCGGACTGTACGAGGCCCTGGAGCCCGACTACCAGAAGTACCGGATCGCCTCGACGGCGTACCTGGGTGACCACATCAGCGCGGCCGGCGTGCCCATCGTGCAGCCGCCGGGCGGACATGCCGTGTACATCGACGCCGCGGCGCTGTGCCCGCAGATCCCGCCGCTCGACTACCCGGGCATCTCGCTCACCGTGGAGCTCTACCTGGAGGCGGGCATCCGGGCGGTCGAGATCGGGAGCGTGATGTTCGGGTCCGCGGATCCCGCCACGGACGAGCGCATTCCGGCCCGGAACGAGCTCGTGCGGCTGGCGATCCCCCGGCGCGTGTACACCCAGAGCCACATCGACTACGTCGTAGAGGCAATCCTGAACGTTTACGATCGGCGCCAGGCGATGCGAGGCTACCGGATCACGTACGAGCCGGCGTTCCTCAGGCACTTCACGGCGCAGTTCGAGCCGTTGTAGGGGCGGACGCGAGAAGGAGTCCTCCGCTCGCTGACTCGGCCAGGGCTCGATACAATCCGCTGTGTTCACTGGAGACCACCGCAGGAGGAGGCGTTCTGACCACTCAGGGCATCATCACGATGGTCGCGGTCCTGTTGTTCGTATGGGGCGGGTTCGCCGTGTTCGTGACCGCGGCCGTGAAGCGTGAAAGAAGAAAGGCTGCCGAGAGGGACCCGGCGGCCGGTGATTGGAGGGATTGATCATGCGCTCGATTGGAAGCATACCGATCGCGGCCCTGGCCCTGGTCGCGCTCTTGCCACTGGGCTGCGCCAGTGAGTCAGGTGACGAAGCGGCTCGGGCCCCGGTAGCAGAAGGCATGCAGGCGAGGTTGGACCAGTTCGAGCCGGTGACTCTCGGCTTCGACGAGTCGCTGCTGGACGCGGACCAGCGACGGGTGGTGCGGGAGCTCGTCGAGACCTCGCGGCACGTGGACGACATCTTCCGGGTCCAGGCGTGGCGTGGAAACGCGGACGCAGCTTCGCTGCTCCCGCAGGGCGATGACCCGGAGTCTGCCGCGGCGCGCGAGTACTACGAGGTCATGTACGGACCGTGGGACCGTCTGCTCGGAGGGGAACCGTTCATCGAGGGCGTCGGCCACAAGCCGCACGGCGCCGGTTTCTATCCGGAGGACATGACGCGGGAGGAGTTCGAGGAGTGGATCGCCACGAATCCCGACGATGAAGAGGCTTTCAAGGCCGAGACCACGCTCATCCACCGGACGGAGGACGGAAGCCTGGTGGCCGTACCGTACCGGGAGGCCTTCGCCGCCCACCTCGAGGCCGCCTCCGAGAACCTGCTGGCCGCGGCGGAGCGGGCCGGCAATCCTACATTGAAGCGGTTTCTCGAGCTGCGGGCGGGGGCGCTCCTGTCGGACGATTACTACGACAGCGACGTAGCCTGGATGCGGCTGTCCAACAACCTGATCGAACCCACGCTCGGCCCCTACGAGAACTACGAAGATCAGCTGTTCGGATACAAGATCTCCTACGAGTCGTTCATCGGCCTGAAGGATCCCGCGGAGAGCGAACGGCTGGCCGGCCTGGTAGCGAACCTGCCGGCCCTGGAGGCGGCGCTCCCGATCCCGGACGAGCACAAGTACCTGGACCGCTCGTTCACGTCCCCCATTTCGGTCGTGACCCTGGTCTACGCGTCCGGCGAGGCGCGTCCTGCCGTACAGACGATCGCTTTCAACCTGCCCAACGACCCGCGCGTTCGTGAAGCCGAGGGTTCCAAGAAGGTGATGCTGCGGAACGTGATCGACGCCAAGTTCGAGACGATCCTCAAGCCGATCGCCGAGCAGGTGCTGGTGCCCGAGCAGGCGGCCAAGATCTCCGTAGACCCCTACTTCACGCGCGTTCTGATGCACGAATTGGCGCATGGACTGGGGCCGGATTACGTGACCGACCAGCCTGACCTGACCACGCGCCAGGCACTCCGGGATCGCTATGCGGCCATGGAAGAGGCGAAGGCCGACGCCGTGGGCACCAACAGCCTGCGCGTTCTCACGGAAAGGGGGGAATACGACGAGGCGTTTCTCGAGGAAGTCTACATCGACCACGTGGCGGACATGTTCCGGTGCGTCCGGTTCGGGGTCACGGAGGCGCACGGCCTCGGGTGCCTCACCCAGTTCAACTTCCTGCGCGAACGCGGCGCGATCACTTACCACGAGGCTACCGGCCTGTTCGCGGCCGACCTCGACGTGATCCCCGTGGCCATCGCCGAGCTGGCCCACGTCTACCTGATGATGCAGG
Organism: uncultured Gemmatimonadota bacterium; assembly: GCA_964602635.1. Classification (GTDB taxonomy): domain Bacteria; phylum Gemmatimonadota; class Gemmatimonadetes; order Palauibacterales; family Palauibacteraceae; genus Benthicola. The sequence continues at coordinate 13,242 of CAZRRU010000078.1, forward strand.
CAACCGGGAGCTACGAGGGCGCCGGTCAGTTCATCGAGCGCTATGGCGCGATCTCTCCGGAGATGCAGGGTTCGCTGGACCGGCTCACGGAGACCGTGCCCGTGGATATCCGGCCGCATTACGCGGTAGAGGAGATGATGGCCGACTGGTAGAAACCTTCCCCCCGATTCATCGATTTGTGTAGCTTGGGGCGCTCTCGATTCAGCGTACCGCAGAGGAGGATACTAATGAGCGCCCCGAGCCCCGTCCGCATTCTCGTCCTGTCCGGCACCTTCCTGTTGTGCGTCTCCAGCGCAGCCGACGCGCAGATCAACCGCTTGAAGAAGGCGGCCGCGGACGCCGCCGAGCGGGAGACCGCGAACCAGGTGGATCGAATGGTCACCGAGGCCGTGCAGTGCGCCTTCGACGATCCGCGCTGCATCGAAGAAGCCGAGAATTCGGGCAAGCCGGTGGTCCTGATCGATAGCGAGGGCCGCGTCATCACGGACGACGAGGGCCGGCCGGTCACGGACCCCGACCAGGCGGCTCAGGTTGGCGGTTCGGCGGGAGCGCCGGCGAAGCCGGGAGAGGGCGTGTGGGCCAACTACGACTTCGTTCCGGGTGAGACGGTCCTGTACATAGACGATTTCTCGGACGATCGGGTCGGCGACTTTCCGCAGCGGCTGGAGTGGATCCGAGGCAACATGGAAATCGTGGAGTGGGAGGGGCGCAAGCTCCTCCGCACGACCGGCGCCAACAGCCAGTTTTCCATCCTCGTCGCCGGCGGCGTGCCCGAGCAGTTCACGCTCGAGTTCGACGTCCATGATCCCGCGACGGAG
>CAZRRU010000079.1:0-7595 GCA_964602635.1 uncultured Gemmatimonadota bacterium
GAAGGTCTCGGCCCCGTCCGTCACCTCGTAGATCCGGGTCGAATTTCCGTCCTCGTCCACCTCGACGATCTCATCGATCGTCGTTCCGTCCGTGCCATACTCCCGCAGATCGAAGCTCTGGGCCTCGGGGAGCTCGCCGAATCTCGAGAACTTCCCGCTCGCTGCGAACGGCTCGGCGTAGAACTCGAGATTGAGGTCGGGTGTAAACGAGTAGTTCGCCCGCAGCTGCATCGAGACCGTCTTGCGATCCACGGTCGAGAAGATGTAGCGCTGCCCGTAGGTCCGGTCCGAGTCCCGATCCCGCTCGGTGTAGTACTGGCGGCGATCCGTCATCCAGGAGACGCCGGGGGCGACGCGGAACCCGAAACGATCCGTCGGCTCGAAACCGAGGCCGAAGTCCATGAACCAGTCGTTACCCTGGTTCAGGTTGCCCCACATGAAGCTCACGTCCCATCTGGTGCTCGACGTGAAGTTGTTGGCGAGTCGCGCGTTGATGCTCCCCCACGCCGGCTGACCCATCAGGGGACCGCCGCGAGTCAGTCGATCGTTCTGCACGGGGGCGTTGTACGCGAACCTGAGGTTGGTCCTCCAGTAGTTCCAGAGCTGAGAATGGGCGGACAGGTTGAAGCGAGCCTGCTTGTGCACGCCTCCGAAATTGAACCCGTTTTGCGTGCTGAGGTTCAAGGAGTAGTTCCGGAACGTCCGCCCTGGGTTCGTCTCGCGATAAGTGACATTCCCCCAAGTAGCGATGTCGTCCGCCTGCCGGATGACGCCCACGTCGTTCAGCTCGAAGTTCGGGGAATCGCCCCACACTCCGACGCCCCACAGCCAGTGCTCGCCCTCGATCTTCCGAGCCTGCACCGACGCCGAGGTACCGAACAGCGACGTGCGGCCCGGGTCGTACGTCACGTGGTCCTGGTCAGGGCGCTGGAAGTAGTGGGCGCTCGCCGTCTGCACGTCGGCGATCGCTGCCGAGTCCCCACCCACGTAGCTGAGCCCGAGGTGGCCGCTGACCTCGTATCGGTTTCCGTTCAGTTTGAGAAGGAAGTCTCCACCGCCCGTGAACGCCTGTTCGTTCATCTCGTAGCGGAGCGGGTCCGTGATGGAGCCGAACTGGCGCTTCACTCCCGTGGCGGTCACGCCCACGGTCGATCCCGATCCGCCGACCTCCTGCTGGAGTCGAAGCACGCCCCAGCCGGCCATCGGCTCGACCGAGACGTCATCGAACCGGTCGAGGCCACTGTCGTACGTGCGCGCGTGCTCTGCGGATGTCAGGGCTCCGAGGACTCCGACGGACAGACCGTTGGACAGGCGTCCCGTGACCTTGGTGGCCCCAATGATCGTCGTCGCGTCCGGCCGGTCCACGAACTGGGCGTCGGGCCAGCCGTGCGGCGAAGCACCGATGCGTCGAGAGTAGTAGAACTGCGGACCCATGCGGCCGCCGTTGCCGCCACCCAGCATCTGGGCTCCTTCGACGAAGAAAGGCCGGCGCTCGTCGAACGTGACCTCGAACGCCGACAGGTTGACCACGGCCGGGTCGGCTTCCACCTGCCCGAAGTCCGGGTTCACGGTGGCGTCGAGAGTCAGGCTCGAGCCGAGGCCCATCTTGAAGTCAGCGCCGATCCGGCCGTCAAACTGCGTCTGCCCACCGAACGGATCGTCATCGTCCACGAGCTCGCGGCTGGACACGCGGGTGTCGGAGGCCACGTAGGGCATGAACTCCTTGCGACTGCTAGACTCGACGTCTTCGATTCCCGTCAGGTCCCCGAAGCGGGACGCCCACCCGGCCTCGTCCCGGGGGATGGAAACCCAGTACAGGTCTTCGTCCTTGGAGGGGATCCACCGGTTGACGTTGATCCCCCACTGCCCGGTCTCGTTGAAACGCAGTTGCGAGAAGGGAATGCGCATCTCGGCCGTCCAGCCCAGCGAGTCTTTCTGGACGCGTGCCTCCCAGATCGGATTGTACGTGAAGTCGCGCCGATGCTCGGTGTCCGCCGGGTTGTACCAATCGATCCGCACGCCCGCAGCCGTGACCGCGAAGCTGTACGAGGTACGGCGGTCCAGATAGGTGTCCAGAGAGACGGACAGGGTTTCGACGTTGCCCATCTCGTCGCGGCGAGTCATCACCTCGGCGATGTTCGCCGGGTCCTGGTGCAGCATCCGCGCGCCGATGTACAGAGCTCCGCCGTCGTACACGAAGGCGATTTCGGTGCGCTCGGTCGGGGCAGCGCCCTGCTCGGGCTCCTTCTGCAGGAAGTCGGCGAAGAAGTGTGCTTCGCGCCACGCGTCGTCGTCCAGGCGCCCGTCGACCGTAACGAGGTCCGAATCGATGCCGACGGCCAGCGCCTGCTTGGGAGGCGCAGTGCCGTCCGAACCTTCGCCAGTGTTTGTGGAAGTCTGACCTAGAACTCCGCCCGCGGCCGCCAGAGTCAGCCAAATACCGACCGCCGACCCCCGCACCACCCCACGTAGCGTCCCTGCCATCCGCCCGTCACTCCCCGCCGCCCTGCGGCCAGTCGATTACAGAGGGGTCAAGCGCACGCGCTTCTCAATACCAGTAGACACCGCCAGTGAACAAAGTGTTGCGTCCGCCCGGCAAGTTCCGGGGAACCCGCGGGCGCATCACGCCGCCGCCTCATCCCGCTCGGGCTCGAGGTCCACGTGACGGGGCTCCCAGGTCTCGATCATCCCGATGAATGAGGGGACGTACTTCGGATCGAGATGCGTCCCGGCTTTCTCCCGCAGGAACTTGATCGCCCGGGGCGCCGGCCACGGAGGCCGGAACGGACGCCGCGTGCGCAGGGCATCATACACATCGCACACCTGGACCAGCCGACTGACCTCGTGTGTCTGGCGCTTGAACGCCAGCTTCGGGTATCCCTCACCGTTGAAGCTGAGGTGATGCTCGTACGCCACCGTGGCGGCCAGCTCCATGCCCCTCCCCGAGGCCAGCAGGATCCTCGCTCCCTCGACGGTGTGCTCCTGGATCAGCTTCCACTCCGATTCCGTCAGCTTGCCCTGCTTGTTGAGAACCTCCGGCAGGATCTTCGATTTTCCCACGTCGTGAAGGAGCGCGGCCTCGCCGATCGCGCGCACGTCCACCGATGAGTAGCGCAGGTGTTCGGCGAGGGCCATCGAAAGACACGAGACGTTGATCGAGTGCGTGGTCGTGTACTGATCCACTGACTTCAGCTGGACGAGCGGCACCACCACGTTCCGCTCGGAATGCATGGCGACCGACAGCAGGTGAACGACGGCGGACGCTTCACGGGCCGGCACGATCCCCCGTTCCGCCACCTCGCCGTTCAACCACGCCACCGTCTCGGATTCGGCAACCAGATCGAACGCGAGGGGTGGGAGTGCGGCCGTGTTTCCGGTCGCTTCCGCTTCGATGTCCATCTCCCCGAACCGAATACCCGACTGCCCGTGCAATTCCCGCACGGATGCGCCCCCTTCAGTGAAGAACAGGCGGGCCACTACCTCTTCGACGAATCCCTCGAGATCCTCTCGGGTCGTGCCCGGGGTGATGTCCAGCCGTTGGACCCCGCCTTCGGGAAGCCGGAGAGACCATTCCCAGTTTCTCAGCTCGTCCAGCAGCTCGCCCTCGTACTCGACCTCGCCGTCCCGGAAAATGAACGAGGGGAACGTATTCTGCCGAAGGAGCATGTCGAGTCGTGCCTCGAGCTTCCGGACCGCCTCTTGTCTGGCATCTGGATCCAGCGGCTCCGTCGACGAGGCCTCCACGAGCTGGCCGAGAGCTACGAGAAAGGCCGCCGGGTGGCTGAGTTCCGTCGTCTCCATCACGATGCGGCCTCCTTGATCTTCACACTTCCGGATGCTCGTGCGGTACTCAGCACTTCCCGGGCGCGCCGGTCGTTCGGCCATCCGGAAGCCAGCCCGCGAAGTGCGGCCAGGAGTTCGGGGGTCTCATCCGGAAGAACCCGGCGCAGGCCCCGGCGCCGCGGCGCCGCGATCTCGAGCAATGCTTCGAGCGCAGCCGGAGACCCAAGCCGGGTCAGGGCACGGATCGAGTGCGTCCGGAACTCGGAGAGAGCGCCCTCCTCGGAGAGAGCGATGCTGACGAGCAGGGGTTCGGCTTCGGCCGGACATCCGCTCTCTGCTTCGACGACCCCGAGGGCCGCGATCCGTGTGTTCTTGTCCTCCATTGCTCGTACGGTGGCCCTGGCTCTCATGGACGGCATCCGGAGACACAGTTTCATGGCCTCCAAGCGCACCTGCGGGTTTTCATGCTCGGTGAGGTCCCACGGATCGAATCCGTCGGGCCACGTCTCGAGCATCGCGAGAAGTGAAAGCACGTTCCGGAGGACGTACCAAGGCGTGTCATCGGGCTGACCGAGGCATCGAACGGCAGGTTTACCGACCCCCGACCCGAGTCCCAGGAGCCGGTCAAACAGGCGCCGCCGAATGGCCAGAGAATCAGCCTCTGCCAAACGGTCCAGGAGAGGCTCGGCCGCCTCCATTCCAGCATGCGGCAGAACCAGGTCGATGACCTCCCAGTCCGGTTCCTCCTCTTCAATCAGCCGATACAGGACCGTGCGATCGGCCAGCCTGGTCCATAACAACTCAGCGAGATTCCGGTCGGGGGCCTTATCCAGATGAACCGCCACCTCACCGATTCGGCCGGTCGCGACCATCTCGTCGACGGCCTGGCGAACCGCCGGGCCATCGACACCGACCTCGAGAGCCACCGCGAGAGTCCGAGTCGCATCGACGCGAGACCGGACCGTATCCGTTTCCGGCCCCTCTCCCGATACGGACGACAGCTGCGTGAGCGCCTCTTCATAGTCCTCAGGATTCGGGTTGTCGAGCTGCCAGCCCGACAGCAGAGTCCTGATCTGTTCCCGCAGCGCCGCGTCACTTCGGTGGGAGACCGGACCGTCTTCGGTCTGAGCATGCCGAGCCAACTTGGAAAGCAGACGAAGCATCCAGCGCGAGATGTCGCTGTCCTCGTCTTCTCCGGCCGCGTGCACGAGCTCGAAGACCACATCGACATCCAGTGAGGATGCGGCATCGCGCAGGAACTCCTGCCGCAGTCTCGAGTCCCCGCTCATCGCGAGCAGAACGCGGAGCGTCGGTCGATCGAGCCTCCGCAGCACGTCTGAGAAGCGTCGAGCCAGGTCTACCGATTCGAGGGGCCCCGCCGCTCCGAGGCTGGAGGAGACTGCCAGGACCTGGGCCGCGATTCGCCGATCGAAGGCCGGGTTCCCGGCGCGCGCCGCGATCGCCGTAGCGACCTCGAACGGCTTGTAGGTCCGATCCTCCTCGTCTTCGGGAATCCCGAGAGCCGCCCGCCCCAGAGCCGACCACAACTGAGCGTCATGCTCAGGGTCGTCCGACGGCGCGTCGCCGCTGATGGCGGTCTCTCGCGGAGTGGCGTCTCTATGGATGCGAATGTTCGGGATCGCGCTCAGCGCCTCGTCGTCCTCCTGCCCTAGCGGTCGACCGGTTCCCGCCGGATCCGTGGACAGAAACCCCAAGATGGACGCGATTTCCTTGGCCGTGACGCCTTCTGCAAGGACGATTTCGCCCACCTCGTGCTGCGCGAGACGGTCCGCCAGCGCGCCGAGGAGCGGATGCTCGAGGCCCGTCGTGACGCCGCTGAAGCGACGCGTAAGCATGACAACGGGCCTGACTTCGACGATCAGATGTGATCCTGCCACGGCGATCGACAGCGCGCCCCGATCTCCGCGCCGACCCGAAAACCGTGCGACAAATGACGTTGCGGCTTCGAGGACCGCTGGATTGTGCGGTCCGTATACGCAGGCGCGCCGGAGCCCGTACGCGAGCTCGATCAACAGGTCCGTGAGCTCGCCCGAGACGGATGCGCATCTATCGGCGACGGCCGTATCGGAGTGCGGCAGAGAGCTTTCCATGTGAAGTCAGAGGGCAGGATGCGTGCCCGGGTCCGGGCCTACTCGTGGCCCGCAGTGTTCTTCCACACGAACGGCCTTTGTCTCCCGATGGCGGCGACCGGCGTGGTGGAATTTGACCACCATATGTGGGGCTCGATACCTGGCGTAACCCCAATATATTGCGGTCGCGGCCGACCCCGGCTCTTGACGAACGATCCGCCTTTCACCTACGCTTTCCCAGTGTGCGCACGAATGCGTGCGAAACAGGGCTACTTTCGGCGGGGGTCGATGCCAGGCAATCCTCTCGACTGGACGTTTCACTACGTGGCGTCGTTCGTGGTGGCGCTCGTGGCAACCCTTCTAATCGTCCGGATCTTTCGGGATCGGTGGGCCGGACGCCTAGGTCTGGTGGACGCGCCGAGCCCGGGGGACGAGCGGGATTGGCCCGTGGCCAAGGTCGGCGGGATCGCGATGTGCGTGGCCTTCTCGATCGTGGCGGTGGCGGCGACCGTGCTCAGCCCCCTGCCGACGATGCACCCCGAAGAGGCACGTGCCCTCGTTCCAGTTCTATTCGGAGCGCTGGCGATGTGCGGTGTCGGCCTGTGGGACGATCTTCGCGAGCTTTCTCCGGGGAGGAAGTTGCTGCTCCAGGTGGTTATTGCGGCTGCCGTGTGGTACGCCGGCGCCCGCTTCGGATCTTTCCGACTTCCGGCCCTCGGGGTAGTCGAGCTGAGCCCGTTCGCCAGCCTCGTGTTCACGGTATTCTGGTTCGTTGCGATCACGAACGCGTTCAACCTGGTCGATGGTGCGGACGGGGTGGCCGGTGGCGCTGCCCTCACGGCCACGATGGCCATGTTCGTGGTTGCCCTCGTCCTCGAGCAGCCCATGGCCGCGCAGGTGCTGATCGTGCTGGCCGCAGCGCTCCTGGGGTTCCTGTTCTTCAACTTTCCGCCCGCCACCGTGTTCATGGGGGACGCCGGAAGCTTGTCGATTGGCTTCCTGTTGGCGGGAGTCGGACTCGTCAGCTCCTCTAAGGCGACCACGATCGCAGCGATCGCGATACCCGTGGTCTCGCTGGGCCTGCCCATCCTCGATACGAGCCTGGCGATCGTGCGTCGCCTCCTGCGAGGCGAGGGCGTGCACAAGCGCGACCTGGGCCATATCCACCACCGCCTGCAGAAGCTCGGGCACTCGCCGCGGCAGGTCGCGCTGATCCTATACGCCGCATGCGGTGCCCTGGCGCTGGCGAGCATGGTGTTCCTGACGCCGGATCTGCGGGCAATCGGGCTCGTGCTGCTCGTCTTGGGCGTGATCACGCTGCTCGCGGTGCAGCGGCTGAGGATCCCGGAGTTGATGGAGTTGCGGCGACTGATGGACCGGGCGCTCAAGCAGAGGGAGGCGATAGGGCGGAGCGTGGCGATCAGGGAGGCCGCGGCGGGGATCGAACAGGCGGTTAGCGCAGAGGACGTCTACGAAGTGCTGGCCGATGCCTTCATGCGGGCGAGAATCGATCGCGTCGAGCTGTGGCTGCAGGTTGAGCCGCTGCACTCTCGCGGGAGCGAAGCAGCGACTGCTGACCGACTGGTTTGGGAGTGGCAGTCGGATGTGAAAGGAGTTCTGCCGGCGCGACAACAGCCCGGCAGTCTCCGCCATTGCGAGGTTCGCGTGCCGTTCGCAGATGCGCACGGCGCGCCGCTGTATTGCGATCTGAAGTTGCTGCAG
>CAZRRU010000080.1:0-17811 GCA_964602635.1 uncultured Gemmatimonadota bacterium
ACACCTGAAGCCGAAGGCAGCCAGCGTGGCGATCGGGACGCCGACCATGTAGAAGAGCCCCATCGTCATGACCGGGATCGGCTGCGGCGAGCCGATGAAACCGGCAACGCCCTCGGCCCGGCCTGCAAAGGTAACCGCCACTCCAGCCACGCAGAGTGCCAGACCGACCGCAGCGATAATCCAGAAAGCGGGACGCATGCCGCTCGGGCGGCGGCGCAGCCGGCACAGTACGATGTCCAGCCCCAGGATCCCGAAGATCATCAAGGCGATGGGGGTCGTGAAGAAGGCGAGCACGATCGCTACCGTAGCCCCGAAGGCGCGCGACACCTGCCCTTCCTCCGTCGCCTGGTAGTAGAGAAGTAGACCCACGTTGTACAGGAGGAATAGCTGCATGTAGAACCGGCCCACCTGGGACATCCATAGGTGCCAGGGCGACAGGGCCATCAACAGGCACAACAGGAGAGTCGTGCGGCTGGAGAAGCTCCGGTGGGCGAGCAGCCCCAGGGCCAGAATCGTCAGGCCGCCGAGTAGCGCGATCGGCGCCCGGATGTTCCACTCGTTGATCCCGGCATCCTGCCAGCTCCACACTTTTTCCGACTCCAGGGCGACCATGTCCACCCCGTCAGCCTCGAACCCGATCAGACTCAGGGCATATGCCAGAGAGCGAGTGTTGATGTCGCCATCGGCGAGTTCGCCCGCGTGCTGCACCGTGAAGATCTCGTCGACCCACAGGCCCCAGCGGTCGAGGTGGGTGAAGCGCAGGGCGAGTGCCAAGGCGGCGATTGCCAGCAGGATTGCCAACATCTTGCCGAAGGCGAGCTGGCCCGGGAGATCAGCGGGCGCCCCGGGCGGAGCGGCCGAATCAGGTAGCGAGGATGTTGGCCGGCGCATTCCCTGTGTCCTCTCTCCGCGATGACAGACCCTGCGGCGCTTCGCTGGGGATCCGACCGGCGTCAATATGCCGCCGCCCGCCGTGCGCCGCGAGGACGCGCTCGAACAACTGCTCATATCGACGGATCGTGCCGTCGATCAGGAATTCCTCTACCCTGCTCCGATTGTACTCCCCCATTCGTTCCGCTTCGCCTCGCTCGGCAGCGATCCTCGCCAGCGCCTCCGCCAGGGCGTCCACGTCCCCCTGCGGTACCACGTGACCGGTCAGTCCATCCTCGAGGAAATCCGATTGACCTCCATGATCGAAAGCCACCACCGGTAGCCCGGCAGCCATGGCCTCCAGGAAGACCAGCCCGAATCCTTCGTGCATGCTGGACGACGCGTACGCATCGGAGGCCCCCAAGAGCTGCCACTTCTTTTCCTCGCTCACGAAACCGCTGAACGTGACCCTCGAGGCGAGGCCCAGGCGTTTGGCGGTTGCCTCCAACGCTTCCAACTCCTGTCCCGACCCGACCACCACGAGGTGGACATCCTCGCGCAGGCTTTGCCCCACGGCGGCGATCAACACGTCGATCGCCTTTCTACGAACCAGGCGGCCCACTGTCAGCACCACGAACGCGTCCGGGGGTAGCCCCAGAGCTTGCCGCGATGTCTTCTGCCACTGCGGAATCTGGATCCCGAGCGGAATGGTCTCCACGGGGCCGACCCACCCATAGTGATCGCTGACCAGGCCGCGCACGTTGCTCGACGTAGCCACGACGGCGTCCGAGTGGCGCATGACAGCACCGACGGTGCCTCGAACCGGTGGAAGCCTGTGCGGCGAGGTGCGTTTCGAGGGATCGTACAGGTCGCCGCCGTGCAGACTCAGGACGTGCGGCAATTGACACATCCGGGCGACCACCAGCGATGCCGGTCCGGTGGGGACGGCGAAGTGGCTGTGGATCAGGTCGCACGGCTCAGTCCGGAGCAGCTCGGTCGCCCTCTTCACCGCCGCCATGGGATAGGCTAGCATCGAGAGCAGCGAGGCCTCGTCCAGGCTTCGTCGTCCCGGTACTCGAACGCGGTGTATCTCCACTCCGTTGCGAGTTTCCGTCGCCGGCATATCGCCGAAACCTGAAGTGATGACCCGAATGCGATGTCTCCCGGCCATTCCCTCGGCAATCGCCGCGCACACGACCCCGCCCCCTCCCCCGACGGGCGGGTACTCGTAGTTGAACACGAGGACGTTCATCAGCCGGCGTTACTCATCAGGTGGCCGGCGGCGTGTAACCGATCGCCCCGATCTTTTTCGTGTAGATCTTCGTCGTCTTCCCGAGAAGCCTGTAGTACACGCGGAAGAAGGCAAAGCTGAGGGTGACCAGGGCCCACGCGACGTAGTTGAAGGGGTTCGCGTAGAACACGTAGAGATTCAGGGCAATCGCCGTGGGCTCAACGAAGCCGGTGTGCTTCAGAATCTGCCTGAGACTATGGTCCGTAAAACTGTTGTAGTGATCGAAGTTACCGGCGCGGGATTCGGAGCCGGTCAAGGGATTGGCGGCGTTCACCGAGTGAATGATCAGTGCCCCACCAGGCACCAGGTTCTCCCGGCACGCTACCAGGAACTCGACGATCTCGCTCTTCGTCAGATGGTTGATCTCCTGCTCGGCGAAGATCAGGTCGAACGGCTCTGTTGTGGCGTTCAAGTAGGCGAACGCACGAGCCTGCCGCGCATCGAGACCGCGGGACGCAGCCAACCGCACCTTCTCCGGATCCGAATCGATACCTCTGACGTCCGTGAAGCCGCTCTTCCTCAGCGCGTTCAGCATGTAGCCCGGGCCACAGCTGATCACGAGGATTCGCGCGTCGGGGTCATCGGGCATGAACGGTAGATAGTTGTGCCTGTAGTAGCGGCCCACGGACCGGTAGCCGCCCTCGATGTCAACCGGGGCCTCCCAGAAGGAGTCGAACGGCTCGATTCGAGCCGTCAGTTCTTCGTCGGAGATCATGTCGTCACGATCACTTCCGCGCTGTTAGCACAAGATGCCACCCGAATTTCTGGATGGCGGCCCGCGGAACCATGCGCGCCGCGGGCACGAACACCCTGTTATAGACGAGAGGCAGAACGCCGTGTCGTCTTGTGGGCAGGGGGCGGTAATACTCGGTCTCGATGGCCAGGTCCTGGAAGTTCGCAAAGAGCTGCCGCAATTCACTCTTCGTGTACGAGTTGACGATCGGAGCTTCATCAGAGTCGAACTCGACGCTGGCACCACTCAGCCGATGGAGCAGATAGAACCACGAGTGCCGGTGGTACAGGATGATCAGGATTCTCCCGCCCGGTCTCAGCACCCGCCGGATCTCCGCGATCGCTCTGTCGATATCAGGGGTGTGCTGCAGGACACCGCTCGAATACACGGCATCGAAGGTCCCATCGGGGAAGTCCAGGCTCTCCGCGTTCATCGAACGGGATTCTCCAGCGATTCCGTTTCGAGCCAGGTGCTCATTGCACACACGCACGGCGCTCGGGGCCAGATCGATGCCCGTGACGTCGAACCCGAGTCGGCCCAGCTCCACCAGCTCCGTGCCCAGGCCACACCCGATTTCGAGCAGCTTGTGCCCGGCCGACCCTCTGGCGAACTGGCGCAGCACCCTTCCCTTGTAGTCGTAGCGGGTGAGGGTCTCGCCGAGTCGCACGTAGAACTCGTCTGAGCCCACCGCGACTTCGTCCACGTCCAGGAACTGGGTCAGGTTGAGGTGCGAGTCCCAGTACTCGCGGACCTCGGCGAGCGAGGTGCCGGTGTGTCGATCATCCACGGGATCTGCCCGGTCCTCTTCGACCTCGGGACCGCGCCAAGGTGTCCCGCCCGAGTCAACCATTGCGCAGCCTCTCGATCATGTGCTCGGAGAGGCGATGCCCCAACGCCACGATCGTCAACACTGGCGGCAGTGCCGATCCCGTCACGAAGGTCTCGCTGCCAGACAAATAGAGATTCGGGCAGCCATGGACTCGCAGCGTAGCGTCCGCCACGCTCGTCGCCGGACTCGTGCCCACCCGACAGGTGCCGATGTGGTGGCGGGACCACGTCTGCTCTCCTTCGCGGACGTCGGTCGCCCCGAGGCGCGCGAGGATTCCGCGAATCAGCTCTCTCGCACGATCGAGGGTGCGGCGATCATCCTCTGAAAAGTCCAGGCGCAGATGGCCCCGGGGGTTGCCAAATTGGTCCCGGGCATCGGGCGATAGTGTCAGACGGTTCTCATCGTGCGGACGCATCTCAATCGTCGCGCCGATGTAGAGCTCGGGCCTGATCGTCCTGCGGACCAGAGCTGAGATCACTCTGGGTATGTCGTCCAAATGAGGCTTGAGCAGGTGGTTGGGAAAGACCCACGACTGGATGAAGACGGGCAGGACGCTCCCCAGTCCGTCCTTCCTGAAATCCTCGTAGGTCTGGTGGCTCCGACCCAATCGATGGCGAGGCCTGATCGTCTCGCGGCTGTGCCTTATGGTCGAGTAGAAATTGACGCCCGGGTGTTCGTTGAAACCGCGTCCTACCCGGTCATAGGTGTTGCCAATCCCCGCCGGGAAGGCGTCCGACCGAGACAGAAGCAGCAACCGAGGCGTCTCCAGACCGCCGCAGGCGACGACGTAGAATCGGGCGCGAGCAATCTTCGTCGTGCCGTCGAGCGTCTTTGCTGTCGCCCCGGTTACGCGGCCGTCCCGGTCGACCATCAACTCGGTGACACTTGCGCCCGTGAGCATGGCGCCGTGCGGCGATGACAGGAAACGCGGTAGCAGCTCCTTCTGGAGGCGGAAGAACCGGAGGCTCTTTCGCGGAGTGGCGGTGGGTGAGACGTCCACCTGAATCTCTGCCTTCGACACTATGCGCTGCAGGCCCTTCACGTCGGTCCGTGAATGCACCGGAAGATCGGCTCTCCGCGGTGGCATGTGTTCGGACAGCGCATCCCCTCTTACCGCCAGGGTTGCTTCCGCTCTCTCGTAGTAGGGTGCCAGCTCATCGTAGTCCAGAGGCCATGGGTTGGTCGGGGGCGTGTAGGGATGGCGGCCGAAATCCGTCGGATGGAACCGCTCGCAGCGACCGGTCCAGAAGTTGGAGTTACCCCCCACCACGCGGGCAATGGTGCGCTCCGTAGGATAGTCCGCGTCTCCAGATACCGAGTACGCCGACATAGCCTTTAGCCGGCTATCGAGAAGCCAGCGCGCTAGGCTGCCACCGGACTCCAGCACGAGTGTCCGCACTCCCCGAGCGGCGAGCGCGCAAGCCAGCACCGTTCCGGAGAATCCTGACCCCACGATGCACACGTCATACGGAGTACCAGAGTCCAGGATACCTATGTCGCCCGTGGCTCTCATCTTTCTGATGTCCTCACCCGAATCTGCCTTTCCATCGAACGAACAACATAGATCCAACCAGGGCGTATACGTACCTGATCAGCAGACGCGCGACGGAGATCCCAAGCGCTTCGGCTGCGCCGACCCCGAGCAAGCCGAGGAGGTAGACATCCCCAACCTGTGCGAGTCCGAGACCACCAAGGCTGATTGGGATCATGATGAGCAGCATGACGAGCACCTGGACCGACGCGGCCTCGACGATCGAGATATGAACTCCAAAGGCTCGACAGATCAGGAAGAACGTCAAGCCTGCGCTCATGTAGAACAGGACCGAGAATCCGACAGCGGTCAGGAGGGGCTTCCGGGGAAAGCGTCGGAGTGCCCTATGGAGCCTGTACACACGACGCGCGAGGCGACTCGCCCGCTGGCGCCGGGTGCGAATCAGCAACCATATCGCGAGCCGACGATTCAGGGCCACATACAATCCGCACGCGATCGCCGCGGCGGCAGCAACGATAGCCAGAACGATCATTGGCAGCGTCGCGCTCGGCAGCATGAAGACCGCTGCTGGCAAGCTGAGCGCGAGAAGGGCTACCAGGCCCGTGGCGCGCTCGGCCAGGATCGTCGCGGCAGTCTTCAGGCGTTCTCCAGTTCGGCGGCCGGCCATCTGCCAGCGCACCACATCTCCACCGACCACACTGGGCAGGAAGGCGTTCACGAAGAAGCCAATCGTGTACACTTCCACCAGCATCCGCCTGGAAGCGCTCACGCCGAGGGCTCGCAACAGAATGTCCCACTTGGCAGCCGATATGATGAAGAGCAGCGAGTTGGCGACGGCGGCCAGGACGAGAAGGACTCCGAGGGCTCCGCGAATTGCGTCCACGAAGACGCCGAGATCGACCCTGGAGAACAGAAGGGTGAGCAGGCCGAGCGTGAACGCCAGCCGCCCCCAGAAGAACCACCGGCTTCTCGCTCTCGAATCGCTCGGCCAGGGTAACCGCCCCTCGACCGCGACCTCGGGCTCCGACCCGCCGCGCTCGGAGCTCACCGCCACCGCCGACGAAACGCGCAGCGCCGGCTCAAGACTTGTCCGGAACATGTGCACCCCGTGCACCTTTTCGCGCGCTCCACAGCTGTATGGACGCGAAGAGCTTCCCGTACTTCATGAACTCGTTGCGCAGCACCCGCAGATCCACATCCTCGAAGCCGCTTGCTTCGATCATCTCACCCAGTTCCTGCGAGGGGTAGTAGCGCACGTGTCCCTTCTCCACCGTTCGGAGCAAACGATCCCATAGCTTCGCGTACCAGGACAGGTCCGGAGCGTTCTCGAACACCACGAGCTGCCCGCCGGGACGCAGGACCCGCTTCATCTCGGCAAGGGCGTGCTGCGGATCAGGATAATGGTGGAATGAATTCGTGCACATCACGTGATCGAATCTGCCGCTTGCGTACGGAAGCGAGGCCGAGCTCGCCTGCACGAAGCCCACGCGGTGCCGGAGCGCGTCAGGCACCTTGTGCTGAGCCGCCGTGACCATCGCCGCGGAGATGTCCATTCCACATGCCCAACCCTCGGGCAGCCTTGGAGCGAGGGTCAGAGCTGCATGACCGGTCCCGCAGCCGACGTCCAGGACGAAGGAATCCGGTTCGAGGGCGAGGTTGTCGATCGCGAGCTGCTGAGTGTACTGGAACCAACCGGTGATTCTCCCGCGGTCATAGCTGCGCGCCCAGCGGTCGAACAGCCGGCGTGAAGCCTGTTCGCGATCGGCATCGGCGACTGAATCAGACATGAGGCAACCTCGTCCCACCTTCCGCGGTCTGCAGGAGTGCCTCGGCCGTGGCTCCTCTCGCCCGACGCTCCGCCGCCTCGATCGGGGCTGGATTCCGGGCCAGATACGGACCGATCGCCAGATAGTCGAGGTGCCCGAGCTTGAATGCACGCACGGCGTCCTGCGGCGAGCACACGATGGGTTCCTCGTGGAGGTTGAAGCTCGTGTTGATGATCGAGGAAAGGCCCGTCAGGGAACGGTACTCCTCGATGACCCTGTAATATGAGGGGTTGTCCTGCTTCCTCACCAGCTGAGGACGAGCCGTACCATCGATGTGGACCACTCCGGGGCACGTGCTCTTCATTTCGTCCGTGCAATCGAAGGTCATGGTCATGAAGCGGGCGGTGCGTTCCGCGCCTGCCAGCGAGTGGTAGAACCGGTGCCGATCCTCGTAGATCGTCGCCGGGGCGAACGGCATGAACTCGGTGCGTGACAGGGCCTTGTTGAGCCAGTCGTTGACGCTGGGATCCGTCGGCTGGTAGAGGATGGATCGGTTGCCGAGCGCTCGAGGTCCGTATTCCATCCGACCGTCGAACCACGCCACTACGGCGCCCTGCGACAGGAGTCGCGCGCATTCGGCAGGAAGATCCTCCGGCATCCCGAAGTCCACTTCCTCGTTCTCCAGCACGGCCGCGATGTCCTCGGACGAGTATGAAGGGCCAAGGTATACGGTCTCGAGGCAACGCGTGTTGGTTTCCGGCCGGGGATCTCGATCGTGGTAGGCCGCCAGGGCCGCGCCGACCGCGATCCCGCTGTCCGTCATTCCCGGGTGGACGAAGCACCGGTCGACCTCCGGAAGCTCATGGATCTTCTGGTTGATCCGCACGTTGGCGAACAGGCCACCGGCCAGCGCGACGTCCCTGTTTCCGGTCCTGGATACCCAGTAGCGCGTGAACTCGATCGACAGCCGTTCGGCGTGACGCTGTACGCTTGCGGCCAGGTCTTCTCGATCGAACGGTTCGGGAAGGCGCTGCCGAAGCTCGCCGAGGGCCGAGTGGAAGAAGATGTTGCCTACGTTGTGGAATCCTCCGTCACGGTACGTGAGAAGGGAATCCAGCAGTTCCTCGTGGATCGGTTCGCCGTGCGCCGCCAGGCCCGTGATCTTGCCTTCGTGCCGGCCCGCCTTGAATCCGCAGATCTCGGTGACGTATGAGTACATGTTTCCGAGCGAGTGGTAGCTGCCGACCCGGGTCAGCTCCCGGAAACGTCCTTCCGAGACCTCGTACGCCTTTGCCGACATTCCGTCGCCGCCGCCATCGATCGTTATCACTGTGGCTTCGCGACCGAAATCGCTCGAATAGTAGGCCGATGTGGCGTGACAGTAGTGGTGGTCCACGAACTGGACCGGGGCGGCGATGCCCAGTTCCTCTCGCAGGATCCGTCTAAGAGCCCGCCGCCGCTTGAGGAATGAGGGCCTCCGCAGCAGGTAGTAAGCGAACTCGAGCCCCGGCAGGTAGTTGTGGAACCGGGCCAGCCTGGACCCGACGTCGAACAGAAGCTTCTTGGACTTGTCCCGCTTCAGTCCGAACCAGCCTCCGCGGAAGTCCGTGTACTGCGGTACCAGGTGCTGGTTCCGTGTCCCTACCGCCACCAGGTCGATCTGATCGGGCCGCACTCCTGCGAGATCGAGGATGGCGCGGATCGACTCCCGGGGTACGCCGAACACCATCTTCTCGCGCACGAGCCGCTCGTCGTTGATCGCCGCCAGCACGACCCCATCTTCGAGAAGAGCGCTCCCACAGTCGACATGGTCCCCGAGTCCCAGGACGTACATGCTGTGCGGTTCCTTTCTTGCACGAGTGTCGAGCGTGACCAGTTCTGAGCCGCCAGCGAAGCGGATTGGGGGCTCACGTACAGCAAGTTGACACAGGCAGACTCCGTGCCATATCTCTTGCGCGTAAGTCATTGATAAACGGTGACGTGAACGTAAGAAAGGTGTGGTGCCGCTGCCACATTGCGGCAGGGTTGAGACACTCATGAAGGTGCTTATCACTGGCGGCACCGGATTCATCGGATCGCGGTTGGCGCTGCGCTATCTCGAGCAAGGCGGGTCGGTCTTCATCCTGGGCCAGGAGAACACTCACGCCGAATCCGCCAACCGCCAGCTCCTGGAGGAGTCGGGAGCCAGGGTCTTCCTCGGCTCGATAACCGACTCGGCTCTTCTCGACCAGGTGATCGACGGAACCGACGTCGTCTATCATCTGGCCGCCGCCCAACATGAGATGAACGTTCCCGATGAGCGGTTCACGGCCGTCAACGTCACCGGTACGCGGAACGTCCTCGAGGCCGGCGCCCGGGCAGGAGTCCGCCGTTTCGTGCACGCGAGCACGATCGGAGTCTATGGCCCGTCGGACGAGACCATCGATGAGGATTCTCCGTGCCGGCCCGAGAACATCTATGGTAGAACGAAGCTGGAGGGAGAGCGTGTGGTTCTTGGCTGGCGCGATCGCCTGCCCATCGTCGTCCTGCGCGTGCCGGAAGTATACGGCCCCGGAGATCGTCGGCTTCTCAAGCTCTTTCGGGCGATCAAGCGAGGCCGCTTCTTCGTCATCGGTCGTGGCGAAAACTGGCATCACCCGATGTACGTCGACGATCTACTGCAGGGTCTCGTGCGAGCAGCAGCGGTACCGGCTGCCGTGGGGGAGGTCCTCGGCCTCGCCGGTCCGGAACCAGTAACTACGAACCAGATGGTTCGCGCCGTGGCACTGGCTGTGGGAAGCCCGCCGCCCCGGTTGAGAGCACCCCTTGCCCCTTTCTCGGCGCTGGCTACGATGCTCGAGCTGACCATGCGACCGTTGGGCGTGCAACCGCCGCTCCACCGCAGACGACTCGACTTCTTCCGAAAGAGCTTCTCCATCTCGACAAGGAAGGCTCGACGCGTACTCGGTGTTTCACCACGGTTGAGTTTCGAAGAGGGGGCTGCCCGGACCGCCAGGTGGTACGAACGAATGGAATGGTTGTGATCGAGCGAGATCTGGGCGCCCTGGCGAACCGGGAGTACGACGTCCTGGTGGTGGGCGGCGGGATCTTCGGTGCGTGCGCCGCCTGGGACGCGGCGCTCCGAGGGCTGTCGGTGGCGTTGATCGAACGGCGCGATTTCGGAAGCGGCACCTCGGCCAACTCGTTCAAGATGGTCCACGGCGGCATACGATACCTGCAGCACGCCGATGTATACCGCATCAGGGAATCGAGCCGGGAACGGACCGCCCTGCTGCGCATCGCTCCGCACCTGGTGAGCCCGCTTCCGGTGCTAATACCTACCTATGGGCACGGTCGAGAAGGCAGGGCGCTGCTCTCCGCCGGCATGCTCGCGTACGATTCCCTCACGCTCGACCGCAACAGGGGCCTGAGTGATCCAGATCGCCGCATTCCCCGTTGCCGCATGGCTTCACGAGATGAGTGCCTGGAAGCGCTTCCGCACCTGGAGTCCAAGGGGCTCACCGGCGGAGCACTTTTTCATGATGGACAGGTTCATAACACGCCTCGTCTCGTGCTCGCCTTCCTCAAGTCCGCCAGGTCTGCCGGTGCCGTGGTCGCCAACTACGTGGAGGCCACCGGCTTCCTGCGGAACGGCGCTGCGGTGGCGGGAGTGCGGGCGCGAGATACCCTCACGGGAGAGACCTTCGAGGTGCGTAGCAGGGTCGTCTTGAACTGTGCCGGTGCATGGGCCGAGAGGTTGTTGAACCATGAGGCTGACCTGGCTCTCAGCCCCGGCACATACTCCCGGGACGCGTGCTTCGTCGTCCCCAGGCGCTGGGACGCGCCGTGGGCCCTGGCCGTTCAGGGACGTACGAGCGACCCCGATGCGATCGTGAGCCGCAAGGCACGCCACCTGTTCATGGTGCCATGGCGCGACCACACGCTGGTGGGCGTCTGGCACCAGGTCTTCGACGGAGACCCGGACCGGCTGGCCGTCGATGATGGCGAGATCCAGACCTTCATCGACGAGATCAACTGGGCGTATCCGGCGGCGGACCTGACGCTGGCCGATGTGTCTTTCGTCAATGCCGGTCTCGTCCTGTTCGGCAAGAACGCACCGGGGGCCCGGAACCTCAGCTACGGCAAGCGGTCCAGGATCGTCGACCACGCGAAGCGCCACGGAATCGAAGGACTCATCACGGTCATTGGAGTCCGGGCTACCACGGCAAGGGGCGTGGCCGATCGGGCCATCCGGATGACCTGCCGGCAGCTCGGTCGCGCCGCGGGTGCCGCCGGCACCGATGTCGTCCCGCTGGTTGGAGGAGACATAACGACCTTCCGCGAGGAAATGGCTGGCGCGCAAGCCCGGTACCCGGACGTCCCCGCGGAGGCCATACCCGGGCTCATACGCAATCATGGTTCGGAGCACGAAGGGGTGCTGGCACATGCAGTCGAGAGTCCTGATTGGTCGCGGACCCTCCACGGAACGACCGTCCTGAAGGCCCAGGTCGTGAGCGCGGTTCGGGATGAGGCGGCTCGCAAGCTGGGAGACGTGGTGTTCCGACGCACCGAGCTCGGCTCGGGTGGCGACCCCGGGGACGCCGCAATCCAGGAGTGCGCCAAGTTGTTGTCAGCCGAGCTGGCCTGGACCGACACGCGAACGGCGGCCGAGATCGACGAGGTTCGAGCCGTGTTTCCACGAGGCAGCCGGTCGACGACGACGCCCTGAAAACGCTAACATGCCCTCGCGGGGTAGGGGCTGCGCAGCACATGTTGCACGCCGCCTACACGTCATCGCCGATCGGCAGCCGGGTTGGTAAAGAAGATCAGCCGCCAAGCCCGGTTTTATGGGCATTTTGTTGATCTCGACGATAGCCGCGCGTGGCACACGGTTTGCTCCAGGATCTGGTATGACAGAACCGTACGTATCGATCGTCGTACCCCTGTTCAACGAGGAGGAGGCGACCGGTCCGCTCGTCGAGGCGGTCCGTTCGGCGCTGGAGCCCGGGCCGTCGTGGGAGTTGCTGCTCATCGATGACGGCAGCGAGGACTCTACTGGAGAACAGGCGGCGTTGCTGGCGAGAGCGGATGAGAGGATCCGCCTGATCCAACTGGCGCGCAACTACGGCCAATCGACAGCGATGCAAGCCGGCTTCGATCAAGCACGCGGAGCCGTCGTCGTGACGATGGATGGGGACCTGCAGAACGATCCCCGTGACATCCCGGCCCTCCTCTCGAGGATCGAGAGCGGCTTCGACCTCGTTGCCGGGTATCGCCACGACCGCCAGGACCGATTCCTCACCCGGAGACTGCCCTCTCGACTGGCCAATATCGCCATCGGGTGGGTAACGGGCGTCCGGATTCGCGACACAGGCTGCACGCTCAAGGCGTATCGGAGAGACCTCCTGGAGCGGCTCTCCCTGTATAGCGACCGGCATCGCTTCATCCCGGCGTTGGCCGCCAGCCACGGCGCTCGGGTGTCCGAGATGCCTGTGCGTCACCACCCGCGCCGGTACGGGCAAAGCAAGTACGGGCTGGCGAGGGTCTTCAAGGTCGCGCTTGACCTGATCGCGCTCCAGATGCTCGTCCACTTCCGCGCCAACCCGATCAGGGGATTTGGGCTCGGTGCCCTGCTCTCGGTCCTGGTGGCCTTCGCGTTCGGCGGAATGTGGATCCTGGCGCTCGCTACCTACGCCGAAGTGAAGGCGGAAGCGCTTGTTTTTCCCGGCGCCGCAGTATTGTGGCTGGCTACCACGGTCTACCTGATCTTCCTCGGGCTGCTGGCTGAAACCGCACTCTCTTCGAACCTGGATCCTTCGGAGATCGATCCGATGCTGCGGAGGCTTTCTTGACCCAGGTCACCACCGTAGAGCAATCGAGGAGCGTCGATCGGGCCACTTGTAAGGACCGGCAGGTCGATGTAAGCGTCATCGTCCCGGTCGGCGATCGTGTCGACGACGTGGCTGAGCTGTATCGCGCATTTTCAGAGCCGCTCGAGCGCATGGAAACCGAATTCGAGTTCGTGTTCGTCCTCGACGGAGTAACAGATGGCGTAGCGTCCAGGATCGACGAAATGGCCAGGGGGGATCGGAGGATCAAGGCCTACGGCTTCGTACAGTCGTTCGGGGAAGCCGCCGCGATCAGGGCCGGAATCGAACACAGCTCGGGCGCCGTCATCGTCACGCTGCCGTCTTGCTTCCAGGTCGAGCCCGAAGGAATTGGGAAGGCGCTGCAAGCACTGGAGGACGGCGATGACGTGGTTGTTTGCTATCGCTCGCCGAGGTCGGATGGGGTCGTGAATCGACTTCAGCTCCGGGCGTTCCACTGGCTGCTCCGTCTAACCTCGGGGTACTCCTTCAAGGACCTTGCTTGCGGGCTGCGGGCCATGCGTCGGGAAGCGGCCGCTTCCCTGCCCCTGTATAGCGGCCTCGACAGGTTCATCCCGGCTCTGGCCCAGCTCGAGGGCTTCTCGGTCAAGGAAGTCCCGGTTGCCCAGCACCCATTGGACGCAAAGACGAGAGTCTATTGGCCGCTAGAGTACTTCCGGCAGGCGCTCGACCTGATGGCATTCTTCTTCATCGCGAAGTTCACCGACAAGCCATTGAGATTCTTCGGCGCTGCGGGTTCGGCGCTGGCGGTTGCCGGTGTGGCCATCGGAGCGGTCCTCGCTGTCCAGAGACTCGGCGGCCAGGGGATCGCGAACCGGCCGCTGCTTCTACTCAGCGTGCTGCTCGTGGCCCTTGGTGTTCAGATCGTGAGCCTGGGCCTGGTTGGAGAGATGATCGTCTACCAGCGGCGGCCGGGAAGATCCCTCTACAGGGTCCGGAAAATAGTGTGAGCGGCCGACCCGGTTCCCCTTCGACTGCCCGCGGCGCGGGAGGTGTCCAGATCCGATGACCCAACTTACCGTGGTGATCCCCGTACGTAACGAGAGAGAAGCGATCCCGCCGCTGTTCGCCAGATTTGTGCGGGTAGCTCCGAAGCTACCCGACGGGTGGCACCTTCTCGTAGTCGATGGGATGTCGTCCGATGGCACGCCCGAGCTCGCGGAGGAGTGGAGCGACAGGCTGCCCGTGCGAGTGGTCCGTCTCTCTGAGAATCGAGGACTGGGCGGAGCACTGGAGGTTGGCCTGCTCGAGGCGATGGTCGAATCGAACGTGATCGTAACGATGGATGGTGACGACTCCCACGATCCAGAGACGATTCTGTCGATGCTGGCGAAGATCGAGGAGGGCGCCGACCTGGTCATCGCCTCGCGATTCGAGCCGGGCGGCGAGGAAGTCGGCGTGGCGGGCCATCGCAAGGTACTCAGCCATGCGGCAAGCGGTCTTCTTCGAACGCTCTTCCCGGTCGGCACGGCCAAGGATTACTCGAGCGGCTTCAGGGCCTATCGAACAGCCGCGCTCGAGCGGGTGTCTGATTCGCATGGCCGGCTGGTGGATGAGTCGGGGTTTTCGTGCATGATGGAACTCTTGCTGAAGCTTCGGTCCGTGGGTGCCGACGTCCGCGAGGTCCCTCTGGTCCTCCGATACGACTTGAAGCCTACCGAGTCGAAGATGGACATCGGTCACACGGTGGGACGGTATCTGGTTGTGATCGGGCGCAACCTGCCGTCGGCGGGCCGCCGGCTCGCGAGGCCCCGCGAATGAGTGCCGTTCCTGCTGGTCGTGTCGCCATCGTAGGCGGGGGTATCTCCGGCCTTGCCACTGCTTACAGGCTGGCCCGCTCCGGGGTGCCGGTGACTTTGTTCGAGGCGTCCGACGGCTTCGGTGGACTCGGTGGGCAGTTCGACCACGAAGGCACCTCTTACGACAAGTACTATCACGTCATTCTGCCCTCCGATGAGCATCTTCTCGACCTGGCCGGGGAACTCGGCCTCGAGGACGCAGTCTATTGGAAGGAGACTTGCCTCGGATTCCTGTACGCGCGCCGCATGTACCCTCTCGCAGGCCCCCTGGACCTGTTACGCTTCGACCCCGTTCCGTTTACCGATCGAATCCGCCTCGGCCTTACGGCCCTGTGGGCAGCGCACGTGGCCCGGCCGGGCCCGCTCGACCAGATCACGGTTGAGGACTGGCTGCGCAAGCTTTCCGGCCGCAGGGCATTCGACCGCCTATGGCGTCCGCTGCTCGAGGCGAAATTCGGCGACGCTTATCGGACCATCCCGGCTCTGTGGTACTGGGCGAGCTTCAACCGGGAGAAGGGGACGGAAGCGGAGATCAAGGGGTACATCAGGGGCGGCTACCGGGCCTTCGCCGAGGCCCTGATCCGTGCGGCCCGTGAGGTGGGAGCGGAGCTTCGAACGAGCAGCGCGGTAGAGAGGGTGGCACTCTCGACGGAGCGCGGGGGCGTCAGCCTGCGCGTGGCCGGAGTGGAGTTACCTTTCGAGGCCGTGGTGTTCGCTACCCCGTTTGCGACCGTTCCGCGCCTCGCGGACCATGAGACGCTGGGATCCCTGATGCGGGATCTGCCGCTCGATCTCGACCACCAGGGGGTAGTCAACGTCCTCCTGATGCTGAGTCGCCCACTCACGCCCTACTACTGGCTGCCGGTCGTGGAGTGCGGGATGCCTTTCCGGGGTATCGTGGAAACCACGCGAGTGCTGGAACCGGAGGATGCTGGCGGCCAACACCTCGTGTATCTACTGAACTACGTCCACCGTGACACGGAGGAGTTCGCGCGAACGGACGAGGACCTGGTGTCGTCGTACGTGGAAGGACTGCTCGAGCTCGTTCCGGACCTGAAGGAGAGCGACATCGTTTCGCGGCACGTGTTCCGGACGCCGTACGTGGAGCCTATCTGGACGCCGGGCTACTCGCGCCGGGTCCCACCGCTGGAATTGGTCCCCCGCCGCGTCTATCTCGCGACCACGGCCCAGGTGTACCCTAACGTGACCTCGTGGAACTCGTCGATAGGACTCGCAAACGAAGTAGCCCAACGGCTAGTCGCCGCCCGAGGCAACCGCAGCGCCAGCAGCGAGTCCGCTGCATGAAGATTGCGGGCCTCTCGGTAGACGTGGACTCGGTCGCCAGCCACCTCGAAGGCTATGGCTTCGAGCGACCGCCGGACGATGGCACGGCCCTACGCGTCGCCGTTCCTCGGGCGCTGGAACTGTTCGAGCGCCTCGGAGCACGCGCCACCTTTTTCATGATAGGCCGCGAGGCGGAGACCTACCCTGACACGGTGCGGGAAATCGCGGAGCGCGGTCACGAGGTCGCGAGCCATTCGATGACGCACCGGCTCCCCTTCGCGAGTCTCGACGACAGACGGGCGCGCGAGGAAATTATCGATTCGAAGTCACTGCTCGAGCGATTGAGCGGGAAGCCCGTGGTCGGATTCCGGGCCCCAAGCTGGGACGCGGATCCCGGGCTGTGCGCCCGCCTGGCGCGAGCCGACTATTCCTATGACGCGTCCGCCTACCCGTCGATCCTCCTGCCGCTGTTACGGCGGTCCATCGCGTCGCGAAGCAGTCGCGGGTCGGTGAGCACCAGGTCCGGGCTTTGGGACGGCGTGTTCGGGCCGACAGGCATACATCGGCTGGCGACCACTGAAGGACCCCTGTGGGAGGTACCCGTGAGCACGACCCCGGGAGCGCGGCTGCCGTACTACCACACGCTCCGCTATGTCCTGCCGCGATCCGTATTTCGGACCATTGGGGCGTGGGCCCGCTTGCGGCGCGGCCCGGTGACGTACCAGTTCCATGCGGTCGACTTCCTCGATACTGCGAGAGACGCCCTGGACCCCCGAATCGCCCGTCATCCAGGGATGGAGACGGATCTGAAAGCCAAGCTCTCGCTGGCGGAAGAGAGTCTGCGCACCCTGGGGAGGTCCCGACGCATCCTTCCGCTGAGGGAGATCATCAGTGCATTCGACGGCGCCACCGTGTCCGTCGCTTGAACCAAACCATCTGACCAGAGATAGAGACATGAACGCATCCGACACGATGTTCCTGCCCTCGGACAGAGACTCCACCGGGAGGAGCCTGGGCCAGGAGGAGATCGAGCTACTCCACGAGGTGATCGATGGAGGCAACCTGTTCTGCGTTCCGGGGAACATGGTGCCACGCTTCGAGCGGGAGTTCGCTGAGACGTTCGACTCGCCGCATGCCCGTGCCGTGACATCGGGGACGGCAGCGGTTCACACGGCGCTCGGGGCGCTCGACATAGCCCCCGGCGACGAGGTGATCACGACTCCGATCACCGACATGGGCGCCATCACGCCGATCCTGTTTCAGGGTGCGATCCCCATTCACGCGGACGTGGACCCCGACACGCTCAACGTGACCGCGGAGACCATCGCGCCACGAATCACGGCTCGCACCCGCGCAATCATCGTTACACACCTGTTCGGGAATCCGTGCGTCATGGACCCGATTCTGGCGCTTGCGGCGAAGCATGGGCTTCCGGTTCTCGAGGACTCGGCCCAGGCGTACCTGGCGACGTACAAGGGCCGATTGTGCGGGACGATGGGCGACATTGCCGCGTTCAGCTTCCAGCAGGGTAAGCACATGACGACCGGAGAGGGCGGGATGGTCCTGGCATCGGATCCGGATCTGGCGCGCCGGGCCCGCGTGTGGGCTGACAAGGGGTGGAACTACGATGCCAAGGCGCCGGATCACGAGTTCATGGGCTTGAACTACCGGATGACCGAGCTGCAGGGCGCCGTCGGCCTCGCCCAACTCCGCAAGCTGCCGGAGATGGTCGAAGCCCGAGTCCGCTCCGTGGAGGCGCTGTTGCAGCGGATCGAGGACATCCCGGGCGTGAAGGCCGCGACGGTCGACCCCGACGCCCAAGCCACGTGGTGGCGGATCCCGCTGCTGGTAGACGAGGAGGAGACCGGCGTCTCCCCAGC
>CAZRRU010000081.1:0-21620 GCA_964602635.1 uncultured Gemmatimonadota bacterium
CGATCTCCAGCGTGTGCGGGAGCAGGTCCTCGTAGCCCCCTCCGCCCGTGATCTCGCCCAGCAGGTCCAGGTAGCCGGCCGTGGTCGTAAGCGTGAAGTTGAGACCGCGGCGTAGCGTCGCCGCGGACCACTCGAAGGGAAGACCGGGAGGAGCCCCCCGCGGGTACGGCGCGAGGCGTTCCAGCGAATTCGCGAGTCGCTCCAGGTTGGCCTCGCTCCGGGCATAAACCACATCGATATCCTGCGTGAGCCGGGCCGAGCCGTGCACCGTAGCCGCCAGGCCGCCGACGATCACGAATTCCACTTCGGAGTCCACCAGGACCTCCAGCAGAGTCCTGAAGTCGGTCATCGGGCGGCGCCTCCGGCTGCCCTCGCCTCCGAGGCCAGCCGCTGGAGGGCCACGAGGCCGTCCACTCTCTCTTGCACCGTGCGCCGCAGATTCTGTCGCAGGAGGGTGCGATCCACGTCCTTCCTGTACACCTCGGCGACGGCGTCCGCCGCGAGATCCTCAGGTGTGTCAGCCATCTCACGTGGATAGCCGGTTCTTCGCTCGAGATCGTCAGCGATCTCCTGGTACGTCTCCGCGTCGTAGACCACCAGCTCCGCCCTGCCGTTGACGGTTAGCACCTCCGGTCGACCGGTCTCACGCAGCCGTCGGATGTGCTCGCGCGTTCTTCGTTGGAAATCGCTAAGCGAGAAGATGTCGGCCACCTGGAACATGCTATCAACGCTCCGGAGAGATAACAGTTAATTTACTGTTAATAACATGTCACGGATTCGCTCGGATGTCAACTCGCTCGTAGCAGCCGTCGTACGCGCGACGCCAGGTACGCCGTGCTCAACGTCCTTCCGCCGACGTACGACAGGAAGGCGGCCGTGACCCCCACCAGGCCAACACCCCAACCGCCGATCGCGAACAGGATCGCGATCCCGATGATCTCGATCACGGTGGCCACGGTAATCGGCCGTGTAACCCGGGCCTGCATCAGGATGGCCCGCTGAAACGAGAGCAGAACGGACAGCGCCGGAAGGACGACCATGATGCGAGTCGGAGTGAGGGCGAAGTCCGCCAGCTCCTGACTCAGCCCCGAGACCCCGACGAACCACACATCGGCCAGCGGGGTGAACGCTACGGCGGCCAGTCCTGCCGTCGCGGCAAGCCCCAGACCCGCGCCGAACCGGGCCAACTCACGGAAGTGCTCGTTGTCGCGGCCGAGGAGAGCGATCGCCGCATCCTGGAAGCTCAGCCCGAGGGCCCGGAATATGAACGACAGCGCGTGAACCACCGGGAACACCGCCAGCGATTCCACCGGAGAGGGTGCCCGGACCATGAAGAACGTCAGCATCGGGTGCACCGTCAGTCCGATGACCGAGGTGAGGAGCAGCGGGAAGTAGAAGTGCGAGATGCGCCGATACCCCAGCGACGTTTCGTTCGCATCCGGGCGCTCCGGGCCCGCCAGTAGCTGTCTGATCGCCCCGGAGGCCATCCAGCGGGCGGCGATCGCCTCGGTGATCACGGCGGCGGAGAGCGATGCGGCACCCAACCAGGCGCCGGGCAGATCGGTAAACAGAAACAGGATCACCGCCGTCGTCGCCATCGCGATGAGGCGGATGACGGTGCCGGTCGCCACGAGGCGGGTGCGCCCGCTTCGGATCAGGACGCCCTGTATGAACCTCCGCACTCCGATCGCGGCCGGCCACGGCAGGAAGAGCCACAGCGCTCCGTAGGTCAGATCCGCGACCTCGGCCGGCAGTCCGATCAGGGTACGCATCAGGAAGTCGAACACCGGCGGGATCAGCACCGCCAGAAGCACGGCGGTGGAGCCGATGTTCAGAGCGTTAGCGAAGTTTCTCAGCTTTCGGTAGCTGACGGCGTCCTCGACGAGGGCGGTCGAGGCGCTCATCAGCATGATGACGGGCGCCTCGATCAGGATGGCGAAGGCGAACGCCACCCCGTGTGCCGCGAGATTGTACTTCGGGTCGGGAAGCCGGGCGATCACGGCGGCGAGAAACGGCCCCTCGGCCGCCATCGTCAGCCACGTCGCGGCGAGCGGTGTCCAGAATCGAAAGATGTAGCGGTTCGAGAGCCGCCCGGACTCAGGAGTATTCAGGCGTCAGCTTCTCCCGCACCCGCTCGAGCAGGGCTTTCGTGAGACGAATGCCGTCAGGCTCGGACAGTCGCGTGCCCTCGTATTCGATCCCTATCCACCCCCGGTAGCCCGAGTCGAGGACGATGCGGATCAGCTCCTCGTAGTCCAGGGTCGCTTCCTCACCCGACTCGTCGAAGTCGTTGGTCTTGGCCGACACGGCGCGGGCATAGGGCATCATCTGCTCGACGCCACGGTAGTTGTCGTAGCGCTCGCTGTCGCTGATCCGGAAGTTGCCGAAGTCCGGAAGGGTGCCGAGACGTGGATGATCGCCGGCCTCGATTACCGAAGAGAGCCACCTCCCATTGCTGGACAGTCCGCCGTGGTTCTCCACGAGGACGTTCATGCCGAATCCGTCCGCGAACTCGGCCAGGCGGTGCAGTCCGTCAGACGCGAGGTCGCGCTGCTCCTCCCAGCTCCCCTCGCTGGCCGCATTGACGCGTATCGAGTGGCAGCCGAGCAGACGTGCGGCCTCGACCCACTGGTAGTGGTTCTCGATCGCCGTCGTGCGCGCGCTGTCATCCGGATCGCCGAGCCGGCCTTCGTCGTCACACATGATCAGCAGGCTCTTCACTCCTTCCGCGTCGCACCGGTCCTTCAGGGTGAGCAGGTAGCCCTGGTCCCGTGCCCTGTCCTGGAAGAACACGTTGACGTACTCCACGGCGTCGATCCCGTACTCGCGGCGCGCGGCGCGCGGGAAATCCAGGTTCTCCAGCTCACCGGCTCCCAGCGCGTTGTGGAGTGACCACTGGGCGAGCGACATATTGAACAGGGGCTCAGGACCGCCCGCACGTGGAACGGCCTCGCCGATCGCCGGGTCGGCGCGCAGACCGGTGGCGGGCGAACGGCCCACGCGGCTCAGGACGAGACCGGCGGCGCCCGCCGTCATTCGCCTCACGAACCGTCGTCGGTCGAGGGACGGGCGAAGTTGCCCCTGCCTGCCCATTGCGTCTCCTTGCCGGGGTCCGTCCCGGCCGCGAGAATCCTGTACGGTACCCGACAGTGCCCGGAAACTACTGCTTCACACGCTCGGACACAGCGTCCGATTTCGATGGAGTCTCGACCGATGCTGATGGTTCCACAGACAACCCCGGATCCTGGCTGGTTCGCCGCCGCTCGCTCGTGGCTCGAGGCCCGCCCGGTGCTGGAAACGGCCGCCGGAATCCTGGTCCTGCTTGCTGTGGCATGGTTCGCGAACCTCGTGACCCGGCGCTACCTGGTACGACTTGTCGAGCGCCTGACCGCGAAGTCCCCGATCGATTGGGACAACGTGGTGGCTCACCACGGCGTGTTCCGGCGGCTTGCGCAGCTGATTCCACTGGCGATCGTCTACTACGGGATCGACCTCGTACCCAACGTTCCGCCCACCGTCTACAACACGATCGAGAACATCGTTCTGGTTCTCATGGTGTGGACCGTGATGCGCTCGGCGGACGGACTTGTGAACGCGGTCGGCGAAATTTACGACGGGCTCGCGATGGCGAAGGACCGTCCCATCCGCGGCTTCCTGCAGTTGTTCAAGATCTTCATGTACGTGCTGGGCTCGATCCTGATCGTGGCCATCGCCATCGGCCAGTCGCCGCTCGTGTTGCTCGGCGGCTTCGGAGCCATGACCGCCGTCCTCATGCTGGTGTTCAAGGACACGATCCTCTCGGTGGTGGCCAGCATCCAGATCGCCAGCAACGACATGATCCGAATCGGGGACTGGGTCGAGATGCCGAAGTACGGCGCCGATGGGGACGTCATCGAGATCGCCCTCCATACCGTAAAGATCCAGAACTGGGACAAGACGGTCACCACGATCCCGACGCACGCGTTCAGCAGCGACTGGTTCCGGAACTGGCGCTTCATGTCCGAGTCGGGTGGCCGCCGGATCCGGCGCGATCTGTACGTGGACCAGGGCACCATCCGCTTTCTGGAGGACGATGAAATCGAGGGGCTCAAGCGTTTCGAGCTGCTTCGCGGGTACATCTCCGAAAAGGAGACGCTGCTCACGGAGGCGAATCGTCCATTGGAGGAGGCGGGCGAAGATCCGGTCAACGCACGGCGGCTCACCAACGTCGGCACGTTCAGGACCTACGTGTTCAACTACTTGAAGGCCCACCCCCGGATCCGGCAGGACATGACGCTTCTGGTTCGGCAGCGTGAGCCGACCCCCGACGGACTCCCGATCCAGATCTACTGCTTCACGGCGACCACCAGGTGGGCGGAGTACGAGGGGGTTCAGTCGGACATCTTCGATCACATCCTGGCGATCATTCCGGAGTTCGGTCTCAGGGTATTCCAGCACCCATCCGGCCAGGACGTGCGGGACGTGAGGTTTGGCCTTGAAACGCCGGCAACCTCCGGTACGTAGGTTCCGGCCCTGAAGCACGGCTACTCACACACGGCGGATACAGATGAACGAGAGCTACGTACCCCAGAAGCGCGCCGTGACGACAGCGACGTTTCCGGAATACGGGAGCCGATGGAAGCTGGCTCGCGACCTGGGCGTCTTCGAGCTCAAGTTGGCGGTGGACGGCTTGAAGGACATCGTGCTCGCCCCGCTGGCCCTGGCCGCCGTCGTGGCGGACATGGTGTTGCCCGCCGAGAGCCGGGGCATGTTTCTCCGGGCCGTGATCGGGATCGGCGAGCGTTTCGAAGCGTGGCTCAACCTGTACGGCCTGAAGCGGCACGCAGCGACGCAGACGATCCTCGATGAGGGGGGGTCGGACCTGATCGTCGACTACCTGGAGAGCAGGACAGCCGACCTGCACCGGGGGATCAAGGACAGGAAGAAGGGCAGGTCTCAGGACTGACCGAGGGTCAATCGAGCCCCGTCCGCTCGGCAACCCAAGCGGCGATCAGCTCCATGGCGGCAGGCGCCATGGTTTCCTCGATCTGCACGTACTCGGTGGGTGAACCAGTCACCGCCGTCTGGAACAGGTGATTGAGACCCTCGAGCTCGCGCACCGTGAAGTCGGGATTGCCACCTTCACGCAGAGCCTCCTCCGCCGGACCCAGGTTCTCGGCCGGCGGGACTTGAGTGTCCTTCTCGCCGTTGAGCGCCAGTGCCGGAACGTCGAGTGCGCGCAGAGCCGGCAGCGGGTCATAGACCAGGAAGTGCTTCATCCACGGCGTCAGAAGTGCCCGGACTTGCCCGTCGGCAGCGGCTCCCGTCAGGCCGGCCGATGCCAGGATTTCGCGGGCCCGTTCCTCCGCCGAGCTGTCGTCGGGCGCGGTCGCCACTGCGTCGAGCAGCCTGACCTGGAGGTCCGAGCGCTGCCTTGTAACGGACTCCGGCATTCCCATCGCATCGTTGATGGCAATGAGCTGCATCTCTAGAAGTTGGCGGCCGTTCACTCCCATGCCCGCGAGGAGAACCACGAACGCCACATCGCCCGAACGGTTTGCCGCCATGGGAGCGACACTGGCCCCCTCGCTGTGTCCCACGAGTCCTATCCGCGTGGCGTCAATCTCGGGCCGGGCCGCCAGGTAGGCCACGGCCGCCAGGGCGTCGCTCGCGAAATCCGGCATGGTCGCCACGGCTATGTCGCCGGTGGATCCTCCGACGCCCCGGTCGTCGTACCGGAGCACGGCGACTCCCCGCCTCGTCAGATGATCCGCCAGGACCCAGAACGGGCGGTGACCGAAGACCGTCCCGTCCCGATCCTGGGCACCCGATCCGCTGATGAGGACTAAGGCGGGATGGGGCCCTCCGCCGGGGGGTACGGTCAGAGTCCCGGCCAGCCGGTTGCCCGCCTCCGGATTGTCGAACTCTACGTCAATCGCCTCGTACGGGTACGGTGGCTCCGGCTCCTGTGGACGCTCGGGTGCGTTTGCCGCGCGCTCAGTCCGCTCCAGGGTGAGCGGAAAGCTCACGCCGCCCTGGGACCACTGCCCCTCGAACCCGGAACCACCTTCAGTCATGCGCCCGGTGTAGACGCCCCCGGCCATGGCGAGCTCGAAACGGACCGAATTCTCAGTATCGGCTTCGACCGCCGAGAGCGGCAGGCCGAAAGCACCCTGGTCCGGGCTGTCCATCGTCCCTGACAGATCGCCGGACTCGTCCCGCTCGATGTGAAACACGATGCGCAGAACCTGCCCACCGGCATCCAGGCTTCCGGCCCACGTTCCCGCGACCCCGTCGCTCACTGGAGTCTCCTGTGCGTGGACTAGTCCTGAGCTCCCCAGCGCGACGGCCGCGATGATACCGGCCATTCCTGCCATGGCTCGCCCGTTACGATTCAATTGCAGCCTCTATGCTGTACGAGGGGCGCCGCGGCGGCGCCCCTCGAGAAGATCGAAATCCTGCCGACTCACTCGGATTCGACCACCGGCTCCAGCTCTAGGGGGAACGGCATGCCGGCCTGGTTGAAGTTGCCGGCGAGGGCACCTTCCTCGTTCAGCGTGCCGTCGTACCCGCCACCACCCGGAATCTCGCAACCCGAGATGTGGAGCTCCGCGCCGTCCACCGACGTATCCGTGCAGACGATCCCGGCCGCACCCTGGACGGGTACGTCCAGCGCCGTCGCCAGGGATCCGTCTTCGCCTTCTGTGACGCGAAAGATCAACTCGATCTCGCTTCCATCCGGCGCAGCGAGAATGCCGGTCCAGTCGCCGACCAGCGAGGGCGCCTCCTGCGCCACGAGCTCCTGCGCCGGTGCGAAAGCGACCAGGAAGGCAAGGGCCACGAGCATCGTCACTGCTACCCGTTTTGTATTCTCAAGCATCGAAATCTCCTCTTCAGTGAGCGCCCGCGGGGGGCGTCGGTGCGATCAGAAACCGGTGACTTCCGGTTCCTTCTCGAGGTTCACGGCGTCGCCGTACGCCAGGATCTCGGAAGCCGAGCCCATCACGTACGAGGTGGCGAAACGGACGTTGACGATCGCGTCAGCCCCCAGGTTCTCGGCCTCGGCCGTCATCCGGTCCAGGGCCTGCTCGCGAGACTCGGCCATCATCTTGGTGTACTCGCTGACCTCGCCGCCCACGATGTTCCGGAATCCGGCAAGGATGTCCTTGCCGACGTGACGAGCGCGAATCGTGTTACCCCGGACGAGACCCAGAGTCCGCGTGATCCGGTGACCGGCAACGGCCGCCGAAGGAGTGATCATCATCGCTCGATCTCCTTGTAAGGATCGGATTGGCTGACGAAGATGCGGTGCCGAAGCACGGACACCAGGAGCATGACGAGTCCCACGATCAAAGCCAGTATGCTCCACTTCACGTACGTCGGCAGGTCGGCGTCGGCCATCAGGTCACGGACCACTTGCCAGGCGCCCCACGAGCCGAAGACGATGGCGCCGATCGAAACGAGAATCCAGCCCAGGCCCCGTTCGAAGCGGCTATAGACGCTGTTCCAGTACCCGGCCCACATCTCTTCGGGTGGATTTCGAAGCTTCATGTTCGCCGTCACCTCCTTGAGCCTGGAGAGGCGATTCCATTCCTCTCGCAGCTCCGAGTTGTCCGAGAGAAGCCGCTCGAACTCAGCCCGGTCAGCCGACTCCAGCTCGCCGTCGAGTGCGAGCATCAGGAGCTCCGTGCTCCGGTCGATCCGGCCCCTGTTCTCCGTCATTCAATCCCTTCCAGCAGCTCCGCGAGCTTCTGTCTCGCGGCGTACAGTCGTGACATCACCGTTCCCATGGGCACGTCCAGCAACGCCGCGATCTCCCTGTACTTGAGCCCCTCGAACTCCTTCAGCACGAAGACTTCTCGCTGCGCCGGCGGGAGCTCACCGATGGCTCTTTCGAGCCGACCCCGGAGCTCGTCCGTCGCCCTGATCCGCTCCGGGTCATCGACGGCGGCTCGCGTCGTCGCCTCGGCGACCAGCCATCCCCCGGCGCGAGCCAGCTTCTTTCGCCGCGAGCTGGTGTCGCGCGTGAAGTTGTAGCACAGGCGCCTGAGGATCTGGTACAGCCAGGGATAGAACGGGCGCTCCGGATCCAGCCGGGCACGGGCGCGAAATGCGCGGACGAACGCCTCCTGCGACAGGTCCTCCGCGTCCTGCGGCGATCCGACCATGCCGAGGGCCGCGTAGTAACACCGATGCATGTATGCGGATACGAGCTCCCCGAAAGCGGCCGTGTCTCCCGCCTGGGCTCGACGCACGAGGGTGGATTCGACCGTTGGGCCAGCATCTCGATCGCGCTCCGGCTCCGTCATCTTCGGTTTCACGGGTAGCCCACCGGCTCCCTTCCGTTCTCCGTTACCCATCCGCGGCGACTTTATTCGGCTAGCCTGGGAGCGAGCCGTCTTCGCAGCAGAAGTACAAGTAGAATCACCGCTACGCCTACGATCGCAACGAGCTGCAGGAGGCGCACGAACAGCTGGTCCACCGCACGCACCAGGGCCCCGTCGATGTCCACGACGGCCTGCGAGATGGACGCGTCGAGACGGGTGACGGCTTCCTCGATTTCTTCGTGCAGAATTCTGTCGAGCTCAGCCATCGCGGCTTCCCGCTCGGGCGTGAGGCCGGCCAGGATCTCGCCGGTGGCGCCGGCCACGTACTTCTCGAGGGCGGCTTCGAATGCGACGCGCTGATAATCCACCGCCTCCAGCAGGATCTCGCGCTGCTCCTCGACCAGGTCGGGCGCGCTCAGGAGGAAAGCGTTCAGTGTTTCCATCGCCTCGAGCTGGTCGAGGATCTCGAGGTAAATGGCGGAGCGCTCGGGATTTGCCAGCTCGACCAGCAGGAGCTCCGCCTGCCAGCGGCCCGTTCGAGGAAGAAGCTCCGAATACGTGTTGAGACGTTGGCTCATGTCCTCCATGAGCTCCGTCATGCTGCCTACGGCCTGCAGGCCGGAGACCCGTTCCTCGCCCATGTACTTCGCCAGGACCTCCACGGTCGAGCGACGGAAGAAATACGGGTTGTCCAGAGGATTCTCCGCGGCGAACCGGATCACGTCGGCGTCGAGCTCCGGATCGGCCTCCTGGCCCGAGAGCCCCCTGGCGCGCAGCAACTCGCCCTCCAGGAATGTTGCGGCCTCGATCGCCAGCTGTTGGTGATCGGCGAACAGCTCGCTACCGGATCCGGTCGTGAAATAGTCCCGCATCTGGTACGTGAGAACCCGGCTGTCGATGAAAGCCGCGAGCGGATCCGGCAAGGTCCCCGAGCGGTAGATGGCCGGCACGGCGTAGGCCTTCCAGATCAGTGCGTTGCGTGCAACCGAACGCTCCGTCGCGAGCTCCAGGATGCTGTCCGCCGCCAGCTCCACCGTCTGCGCGAAGGTCTGGGCGTACTCCGCCGCCCGGATGCGTATCTCGCGAGACGTCACCTCGCTCCCGAGGGACTGTTGGAATCCCGTCTGCCGGGGAGCCGCCGTCGAGCACGCCGTCAGTCCCGCTGCCAGCAGAACCAGCGAGCACCTACGCGGCCGGACGTGCCACTGCAACGAGGGCTCATGCGTTCTCATGTGAGACTCCGGAGATTCGGGTGACGCATAATCATGAATCTTAACGTACGAAACGGATTGGCGCGCCGGCCGGAACAATGTGCGCCCACGCCGGGTGTAGAGTCCCGGCGGCGGCGGGAGCCGCCGGTGAAGTCACCACCCCATGGAGGCCACATGCTGGATTCAAGGTTGGCTCGACGCTCGCGGATGGGGCTGGTCGTGGCCCTCGCCTTTCTGGTCCCTGCCGCCGACGCGCTCGGTCAGGGTTCCCAGCAGCCCTGCGCGGACGAAGCGCACCGCCAGTTCGACTTCTGGGTGGGTACCTGGGAAGTCACCAACGCGCAGGGCAACGTGGCGGGCACCAACCGGATCACCACGATCCTGGGCGGTTGCGTCCTGCTGGAGGAATGGCAGAGCAACGGGGGTCCGTACTCCGGGAAGAGCCTGAACATCTACGACGCCGCCAACGACAAGTGGCATCAGACGTGGGTCGACAACGGGGGCCTGCTTCTCGAGCTGGACGGCGGACT
This sequence comes from uncultured Gemmatimonadota bacterium, assembly GCA_964602635.1. Taxonomy (GTDB): domain Bacteria; phylum Gemmatimonadota; class Gemmatimonadetes; order Palauibacterales; family Palauibacteraceae; genus Benthicola. The sequence continues at coordinate 10,048 of CAZRRU010000081.1, forward strand.
GAAGGACGGAAACATGGTGCTGGAGGGACACCGACCGGGCGAAGACGGAGCCGAGGTCATGCACCGGATCACGTGGGAGCCCCTGGAAGGCGGCGACGTCCGGCAGACGTGGGACACGTCGACTGACGAGGGGCAGACGTGGAGCACCCAGTTCAACGGGCTCTATTCGCAGAAAGGATAGCTCAGCCTTCGGGCTCCTCCACGCGTCCCATCGCTTCGTGCAGAAGCCGAGCGGCCAATACCGCCGTCCGGTCTCCCTGGTCGTACGAGGGATTCACCTCCACGGCATCCATTCCGACGAGGCGCCACGGCGCCTCCTGGATCAGGCCGAGCGCCTGCCGCGGCGTGAGCCCGCCGGGCACCGGGTGCGACACGCCCGGCGCATAAGCGGGATCGAACGCGTCGAGGTCCAGGGTCAGGTACACCGCGGCGTCCTCCGGAACGTGCGACAGGTCCGAGGGCCGGAACGGTGCGTCACGCGCCTCGAGGATCGTCAGGCGACCGGCGTGCCGACGCGCGACTTCCAGCTGAGGTCGGTTCAGGGTACGGACACCGATCTGGGTCAGCGAGGCCACGTGCTCCATCTCCAGGATGCGCGACCCGACACACGCGTGTGACCACCGTTCGCCGCCATACTCCGGATACAGGTCGGGGTGGGCGTCGAGCTGCACCACGTGCACCGGCTCCCCGAGCACGGCGAGCGCCTCGGCCACCGGAATCGTGACCGCGTGGTCCCCGCCCGCAAAGAAAGGCACGGCCTCTCCGGCGAGGAGGTCCTCGGCCCGGAAACGGTAGTCCTCGCGCGTCCCTTCCCACGAGCTGCCGGGCAGCCAATCGCCTGCGTCGGACACCAGACCGCCCAGGTCTGCTCCGAGCTCGGTCGTGGAGTTGTAGCAGCGCCCGTCGTACGCCAGGCGGATGCGCGAAGGGCCTTCGGCCGGGCCACGACGGTAGGTGGATTGCGCATCGCACGGCAGGCCGGCGAAGGCGAGCGGCAGAGTCGGATCCGGCTCGTCCGAGAAGCACCCGGCGAATGGGATCGGTGTGTCCATATTTGCCGACTTTCCTGGCTGTGGGCAGCTCTCTCAGCGTAGGAAGAATCCCTCGCGCAGCGGATCCTCGGGATCGATCGTGAACTCGTGCCGGCCCGTGATGTGGGCCGTGCCCGTGACCTCGGGCACGACGGCAGACAGCGCGCCGACGGTCGTCTCCGCCACCACGCTGACGTCGAACGACGAACCGATGATGCTCTCGATCGTGATCGTCTCGCCCGGTGGCAGCTCTCCGCGCGAGTGGTGGATCGCGGCGCGGCCGCTCACGCCGGTCCCCGTCGGGCTCCGGTCCACCTCGCCCTCCGCGAAGACGCACACGTTGCGGCTGTGGATGTCTCCCTCGGCCTCCTGGACGAAGATAGTCCCGTAAAGGAAGTTGAGGTCCCGATCTCCCTGCGGATGCACGATCTCGTACTGCTCCATCACGGCCCGCTTCACTCTCCGTCCGGCGTCGATGAGCCGGGAGTAATCCTCGGGCCCGACCGTGAGACCCATGTCCGCGGCTTCCACATAGGCGTAGAACGCGCCGCCGAACGCGATGTCGCACCGCACGGGACCGAACCCCGGCACCTCGACCTGGAGGTTCGGCTCTAGCACGAAGGAAGGCACGTTCCGGAAGGAAACGCGCCCGACCCTCGCCGGATCGTCTCCCGGGTGGGCGGTAGCAGTCACCCGACCAGCGGGGGTGTCGATCCTTATGACCGGTCGGCCCTCAGCGTCTCGTTGCAGGCCGGCTCGATCAAGCAAACCGCAATCCAGCCCCACCTTGACCAGGCCGATGATCCCGTGTCCGCACATCGTGGAGTAACCTTCGTTGTGCATGAACAGGACCCCCACGTCGCCGTCGGCAGTCTCGGGCTCGGTCAGGATGCATCCGTACATGTCCGCGTGGCCCCGCGGCTCCCACATGAGGGCCCGGCGCAGGGCGTCGTGGTGGTCCCGGGCGAACTGTCGCCTGGCGAGGATCGTGTCGCCCGGTATTTCTGGCCAGCCCGTCGTGATCACCCGCAGCGGTTCCCCGGCGGTGTGAGCGTCTATCGTCTCGATACGTGTCCAGCCAGGCGGTACCCCGAATCCGGCCTTCATCTCACAGCTCCACGGTGCGCGCGAGGCCGGTCTCGGCAGCCCGTTTCATGACCCGCGCCGCCGCCACCACGTCCTGGACGGCGTGCCCGACGGACTTGAAGAAAGTGATCTCGTCTCGCCGCGTGCGCCCGGGTTTCGCCTCCGCCGCCACATCCCCGATCTCGGTCCATGTCTCGGGGCTCGTGAGGCCGGCTGCGACTCCCGCGACCAGCTCGCCCGCTTCTTCGATCGCCGCTTCCACGAGATCCACGAACACGGTGGCCCGTTCGATGGTGACGAGATCGACCTCCCGCCGATCCAGCGTGAACGTTCCGATCGCGTTCAGGTGGGCGCCGGGGGCCAGTGCGCGGCCGTCGAACACGGGCGTCGGGGAGTTGGTGGCCGAGCTGATCACATCCGCACCGGCTACGGCCTCATCCGCCGAGGCAGCTCGTTCGAGGCGGGCCTCGACTGCGGGCTGCAGCCGCTGGATGAAGTCGTCCACCTGGGCGGGATCGAGCCCGAAAACCTTGACTGCCGTAAGCTCCCGCACCGCGTCCATGGCCAGAAGTTGCGTGCGCGCCTGCACTCCCGCCCCGATCAGGGCCCCCGTCCGGGCGTCCGGGCGGGCCAGCAGATCGGTCGCCGCCCCGGCCGCGGCACCGGTCCGCCACGCCGTGAGCGCTCCACCGTCCAGCAACCCGATCGGCTCGCCGGAGGTCGGATCGAGTACCAGTACGAGTCCCGTGACCACGGCCTTCCCGAGATCGCGATTGCGGTCGAAGATCGATACGGTCTTCGCGGCCAGACCCTCACCTGGAACGTAGCCGCCCATCAGGAGCGATATGCCGTCCACCTCGTCCACCGGCACGACGCCACGCTGCGGCGCAACGGCACGGCCAGCCGACAGGGCGGCGAACGCCGACTTCATCGCCTCGACAGCGTCCCTCATGGGAAGCAGTTTGGGAAGGTCCTGTGCAGCCACGGTGAGCAGTTTCATCGTGGACGAACAATAACCCGCGCCACCGGCGCGCGTAAGGTAAACCGGGTGCGAATACTCCACTTCAGCGACATCCACATCAGCCTGGGGCTGGGACGCATTCCCATGCGTGATTGGCCCGGCAAGCGGCTCGCCGGGGGCATCAACTTCCTCCGGGGTCGCGGGCGCCGGTTCGAGGGGGCACTGCAGAAGCTGGATCGCCTGGCGGATTTCGCGAGATCCGGTGACGTGGACCTCGTCGTGTTCTCCGGTGACTTCACTGCCATGGGAACCCGCGCCGAGTTCGCCACCGCCCGCGCCGCCATTCAACCCTTCGTGAGATCGCCGGCCGAGTTCGTGTGCGTAGCCGGGAACCACGACATCTACACCCGGACGGTAGTGCGGGAGAAACGCTTCGAGAGGACGTTCGAGGGCCTGCTCGAGACGGACCTTCCTGATTCCAGGGTGGACGGTCCGTGGCCGATCGTTCGGTTGCTCGGGGACGACGTGGCCGTCATCGCCCTGAACAGCGCGAAGCCGAATCCGGTGCCGTGGAGGTCCAGCGGCCGGATCCCGGCCGAGCAGCTGGATGCGGTGCGCAGGCTCCTCCAGCGACCCGAGATCGGGAATCGTTTTGTATTCATCGTCACGCACTATGCGCCGTGCCTCGAGGACGGGAGCCCCGATACCCCGACGCACGGGCTGGAAAACGTCGAGGAATACCTTCGGGTCTGCGCCGATGTCAGGCGCGGGGCCGTACTGTGCGGCCACGTACACCAGACGTACCGCGTCCGGCTTCCCGTCTTGGCACCCGAGGTTTTCTGTGCCGGAAGCGCCACGATGCACGAGCTGGAGGGATTCTGGCTGTTCGACGTACGGAACGGAGAGATCACGGCCACGCGCGGGAGGTGGGTCGAAGACCGGTACCGATTGGAGGCGCCGTGATCGAGCCGACCGTCAGCGAGATGCGCTTCGTGGCGACTCCGACGGCCGGCGAGGTCTCGGCGATCCTGCTCAAGCCTCCGCGTGCCGACGCCCTCCTGGTGCTGGGGCATGGAGCCGGGGCCGGAATGCGACACCGGTTCATGGATGGAATCGCCCTGGCGCTGGCCGAGCGCGGAATCGCCACGTTCCGCTACCAGTTCCCGTACTTCGAGGCCGGCAGCCGGCGTCCGGACCGGGCGCACACGCTCACCGCGACCGTACGGGCGGCGGTCGCCGCGGCGCGGGAAATCGAGCCGGATCTGCCGTTGCTGGCGGGCGGCAAGTCGATGGGAGGCCGGATGACCTCCGCCGCCCAGGCCGAGAGCTCTCTTCCGGGCGTCCGTGGAATCGTCTTCTTCGGCTTTCCGCTGCACCGGCCCGGAGATCAGTCCGATGCCCGGGCGGACCACCTGCGGGACGTGGAGGTTCCGATGCTGTTCGTGCAGGGGACCCGGGACCGGCTGGCCGAGATGAGCCGGATCGGATCCGTCGTCGATGGGCTTGGGCGCCGCGCACAGCTGCACGTGGTGGAGGATGGCGATCACGGATTCGACGTGCTGAAGAGAACCGGCCACTCGGCGGCGGAAGTCTACGACCAGATGGCTGTGGCAGCGCGCTCGTTCGTGGAGAACACCCTGTCCTGATGTGCGAGAGGGGGACGCCAGGCGCCCCCCTCTCGATCCTACTGCCTCGCGAACACTATTGTGCGGTTCGGTGTTGTCGAGACCGCATCCGGGCCGAGTCATGCGCCCGGGACCTGCTGGTGTCCCGAAGCTGACGGCTCATGTCTCGCTGGGCATCCTGCGCTGACCGGGTCTGGTTCTGACGCTGCGACCGGGCGCGCTGCGCCTGGCCGGTCCCGTCGCTGTTTCGCACCCGCTCGTTGACCCGGTTCTCCTGGCGCGTGCGCTGCTGCTCCGTGCCATCGACGTGAATCCGGGCCCTCTCACGTGTCTGCGTGCTCTGCTCCTGCGCGGTTGGATTGGCCGCATCGGCCGGCGTCTCCTGGGCGGAGGCCGGGAGGGCGATCGCGAATACGGCCGCCAGTGTCATTCCGAGAGCTCCAAGTCGGATCGGCATCGTCTCGACTCCCACATCTGCGTCCCGCGGCCCGGTCTCTCCGGGCCTCCAGCAACAAGACGACTTGCACGGGCGGAGGGTCACACGGCCCCAACAGGGTCCCGTTCCACCGCTGTCGAGGCCGCCATCGGGAACATTATAGACAAAGGGTTGACAATTAGACGCGAGAGCTACATATTGTTGGACAAATGCTAAACAAGACGATGTTCCAATGACCCAGGGAGGAAGAATGAACAGGTGGAAGAGGTTGATGACGCTGACCGCGGTGCTCGGGTTGAGCATCGGCCTGGTCGCGTGCAGCGATGACGATGATGACAACGGCACCAATCCGCCGCAGGACACGGCGCAGCTGAGGGCCGTTCACGCTTCTCCTGACGCTCCAGCCGTAGACATCTACGTGGAGGGAGACAACACGCCCGTCGCAACCAACGTGGCGTACGGCGACGTCACCGCGTATGTCACGGTGCCTGCCGGCACCTACAATGTGCAGCTCCGGCCCGCGGGCGCGGACTCCTCCACGGATCCCGTGTTCGAGACCGGAGACGTGACGCTCGGCGCCGACGTCATTCTGACCGCGGTCGCCGCGGGTCTGTTCAGCTCGACGGACTCCACGAACGAGTTCCGCATCATCCCGCTGTTCGAGGATTTCGCGACTCCGGGTTCGGGCAACGCCATAGTGCGCGTGCTCCACGCTTCGCCCGACGCTCCGGCTGTGGATGTAGACGTAGGCAACGACGGTACGTCGGAGGTCATGGACCTCGCCAGGTTCGCTGACACGGGTGCTGCGGGCGTGGATCTGCCCGGCGGCTCCCCTCTGGCGATCGGCATCCTGGTCGATGACACTCCGTTCACTAGCTTCACGACTCCGCCCCTCTCTGCCGGGACCGAGTACTTCCTGATCGCAACGGGGCTGGTGGGCCAGACCGACATCACCGCGGACGACGCCTTCGTGCTGCTCGCCGTGGACGAGAGCGGTTCGGCCGCGTTCATCCAGCAGGATGGTCCCGACGCGGGCAGCGCCATGCTCCGCGCGGTCCACGCTTCTCCGGACGCTCCGACAGTGGACGTGTGGGCGGAGGGCCTCGCCACACCGATCATCACGGCGCTCGCATACGGTGATGCCTCTCTGTACTTCGAGGTCCCGGCGGGCTCGTACAACATTCAGCTGCGCGCCCACCCGTCGACGGAGACGGACCCGGTCGCCTATGAGACGGGCTCGATCGACCTGGCGGCCAATCAGAAGATCACGGCCGTGGCAGCCGGCTTCCTGACCTCGATGGATCCGGCCGACCAGTTCCGGATTCTGCCGCTCGTCGAGGACTTCATGGCGCCCCAGTCGGCCGTCGTGCGCATCGTCCACGCAGGCGCGGACGCGCCGACGGTGGACATCGACGTGGGCAACGATGGCTCGTCCGAGGTCACCGATCTCGAGCGATTCGCGGACACCGGCGAGGCGGGCATCGCGCTTCCGAGTGGCGAGGCGCTTCAGGTCGGGATCGTGGCCGATGGCTCGACAGTGACGGCCTTCACGACACCAGCGCTGCCGGACGGCGAAGAGATCTTCGTGATCGCCACCGGCAGCCTGGCCGAGCCGGCCCGCGCCGAGGATGGCTTCTCCCTCCTCGCGGTAGCAAGCACTGGTTCGCTGGGCTTCATCAAGCAGAACCCGGTGGTGTACGCGCTGCACGGCAGCCCGGACGCTCCGGCGGTGGATATCTACGCGGGCGAGACGCTGCTCGTGGAGGACATCGCGTTCGGCGAGCTGAGTGGGACCGTGCAGGTTCCGCCGGGCTCCTACACGCTGGACTTCTACGTGACGGGTACCGGCACTGGAAGCCCGACGGCCAGCTTCGACACGCCCGATCTCATGGCGGGCTCGGCCTACCTGGCCGTGGCAGCCGGCGAGCTTGAGCTCGAGGGAACGGAAGAGGCGTTCACGCTCCTCGCGTTCGAGGAACTGTTCGATCCGACCGAGACGGCGCGGGTGCGCGCGATTCACGCCTCGGGTGATGCACCGGCCGTCGACATCGGCACCGTGGACGCGGGCGAAATCGACGCGGTGCTGTTCCAGAATCTCGCGTGGAGCGAGTCGTCGGACGCGATGGGTCTCGAAGTTCCGGTGGGTGACCTGACGATCGGCGTGGCCCCGACGGGGAGCACTACCCCCGTTGCCACGTTCGACATCACGACGGCGGCCGGCCTGCAGACCTTCGCCGTCGCCGCGGGCGCCCTGGCGCCGGACGGTGTCGAGGAGGCCTTCCGCCTGATCCTCGTGATCGTGAGCACCAATCCGTGGGTGGGGGCGGAGGTTCTGCCCAACCTGTAAAGCCTGACGGAGGACCCACGGTGCGTCCCGTTCAGCCTCAACGGGCGTACCTGAACCCGGGCGGTCGCGCAGTCAATGCGGCCGTCCGGGTCCTCCCTTGAGACCCACATCGACCAAGGAGGAAATCAAGATGCGAATGCGAAGCGCAAAGGCGATGCTCGTCGCTTCTGCCGCCTTACTGGCAGTAGCGGCCTGCGACGTCAACACCGAGCCGAAGAGCACGGTGACGGAAGCGAACGTGTTCAACGACACACAATCCTACGAGGGGTACCTGGCGAAGCTGTATGCCGGGCTGTATGCAACGGGCCAGGTCGGTCCGGACGGCAATGCGGATTTCTCGCGCCTCGACGAGGGCTTCTCGAGCTACGGCCGTCAGCTGTGGCAGTTGCAGGAGCTGCCGACGGACGAGGCGGTGGTCGCCTGGGGCGATGCCGGCCTCCCGGAGATGGTCACCATGGGGTGGGCGTCGTCGAACCAGTTCGTCCAGATGATGTACTCGCGAGTGTTCTACCAGGTGTCGCTGGTGAACGACTTCCTGCGCGAGACGACGGAGGAGAAACTGGCGGAGCGTGGACACCTGAGCCTTGCGGAGGACATTCAGGCGTACCGCGCCGAGGCGAGGTTCCTGCGGGCGCTGAGCTACTGGCACGGCCTCGATCTGTGGGGGGACATCCCGCTGGTGACGGAGGACTTCCAGATCGGAGCGACGCCTCCGGAGCAGAGCACGGCCGCGGAGATCTACGCGTACATCGTGAGTGAGCTGAACGACATCCGAAACGACCTGCCGGCGGCCGGAACGGGCCCGTACGGCCGTGCGGACCAGGGCGCTCTCTCGATGCTGCTGGCCAAGGTATACATGAATGCCGGGGCTTACGTGGGCGCGGCCGAGTACGCGAACGCCCTGAGCGAGGTCGAGAACGTGATCGGGGGTGCGTACTCGCTCACCCCCAACTACCAGGCGAACTTCATGGCCGACAACAACAACTCGCCGGAGATCGTGTTCTCGATCCCGCAGGACGGCGACAACCAGAAGCTGTGGGGCGGCCTGACGTTCCTGATTCACGCGTCGGTGGGTGGCAGCATGAACGCGGGCGACTACGGGATCGACGGTGGTTGGGCGGGCCTTCGGGTCCTGCCGGAGTTCGTGGCGCAGTTCCCGGGCGGGGCGACCAGCCTGGACAGCCGGGCGATCTTCTTCACTGACGGTCAGAGCCTCGAGGTCGACGTGATCGCGGAGTTCCAAGACGGGTACGCGGCGCCCAAGTTCACGAACATCACGTCCGGCGGCTCACAGGGATCGCACCCGACGTTTCCCGACACGGATCTCCCGGTGTTCCGCCTGGCCGATGCGTACCTGATGTATGCGGAGGCGCATCTGCGTGGTGGCGGTGGGAGCGCAGCGCAGGCGGTGACCTACGTGAACGCGCTGCTCGAGCGGGCATACGGCGATCAGAGCGCCAACATCACCGAGGGCCAGCTTACCCTCGACTTCGTCCTGGGCGAGCGGGCCCGAGAGCTGTGGTGGGAGGGTCACCGGCGGACCGACCTGATCCGGTACGGACTGTTCACGTCGGGCGACTACCTGTGGTCCTGGAAGGGCGGCCAGCAGGCCGGCCAGGCGGTTCCGGACTTCCTCAGCCTGTATCCGCTGCCGGCCTCAGAGCTGGTGGCGAACCCGAACCTGACACAGAACCCCGGCTACTGATCGCGACGCGCGAGCGCCGGAATTACTCACTCGAACCTTCAGCCCGGCCGCCACACGGCGGCCGGGCTGAAATGCCGTTAGCTTACTTTCCAACTTGCCAACGTCTTCACAATCCCAAGCCCTGTGGACCGGATGACGCAGAATAGGCTGCAGCCAGGATTCTTCGCCTTGCGGGACTTCCGCCGCACCTGGCCGCAACTGCTGCTGGTCACCCTGGCCACCCGCATCGCCGTCACGATGCTTCTCGCCCCTGGCGCCGCGCTCCTCCTCCGGTTCTTCATCGGACGTCAGGGTCGGGCCGCCCTCAGCGACCAAGAGATCCTGTTCTTCTTCTTGAGCCCGGTCGGGGTTCTCGCTCTGGTCCTGGTGGGTGGAATCTGGATCGGGATTTCACTGCTCGAGCAGGCGGGCCTCATGGTCGTGGGATACGGCGCGGCCGAAGACCGGCGGATCAGCTGGTTCGGCGCCCTCCGATACGTATTCCACGAGTCACCGCGGATCCTCCTCCTCGGATCGCATCTTCTGGTGCGAGCCGCGCTCCTCGTGGGACCCATGCTGGCGCTCGTGGGCGGTGTCTACTGGACCTTCCTGCGGCAGTACGACATCAACTACTACCTGACCAACCGCCCTCCGGCGTTCCTGTGGGCGGGTGGGATCGCCGGTGTCCTGGTGGCCGTATTGGCCGTCCTGCTTGCGATCAAGGTCGTCCAATGGGTCCTGGCGCTTCCGGCCGTACTGTTCGAGAACCTGAGGCCGCCCGCGGCCATCCGGGACTCGATCGCGGATTCGAAGGGTCACCGCTGGACCATCTTCTGGTGGATCGTGGCCTGGCTGATCGCCGGGGCTCTCGTCTCCACCGCCCTCACCTGGACGATCGGCCTCGTGGGCCGGCTGGTGGTTCCGCGGAGCGGCGACACCGTGGCGCTCGTGGCGCTCGCCATGGGAGCGATCGGCCTCGTGAGCCTGGGCGCGAACGCGATCCTGTCGTTCGTGTCGGCGTCCCTGATCGCTCTGCTCGTCGTTCGCCTGTACCGCGACTCTTCGGGGCCCGGTCAGCTGTCCTCGGAATTGGCCGAGGTGGGCTCCCTCGGAGAGCGGCCCGCGATCCGGATCCCTCGCAAGGGAATCCTGTGGGGCGGGGCCCTCGCGGTGGTGGCTGCCGTGGCCGCGGCCGTGCTGCTCGTCAGATCCGTCCGCCTGGAAGACGATGTCCTGATCATCGCGCATCGTGGCGCGATGATGCATGCCCCCGAGAACACGATGGCCTCGGTGCATAGAGCCATCGGTGACTCGACCGACTACATCGAAATCGACGTCCAGGAAACCGCCGATGGCGAGGTCGTGGTGTTCCACGACAGCGATTTCATGAAGACGGCCCGCAACCCCCTGGCGATCTGGAACGCGCGGCGGGCGGATATCGACGCGATCGACGTCGGGAGCTGGTTCGATCCGGGGTTTTCGGCTGAGCGCGTGCCGACCCTGGAGGAGGTGCTGCTCGCGGCGAAGGGACTCGCCCGGGTCAACATCGAGCTCAAGTACTACGGCAACGACGAGGACCTGGAGCGCCGCGTCATAGACGTCGTCGAGCGAGCGGACATGGCCGATCAGGTAGTCGTCATGTCGCTCAAGTACGACAAGGTGCAGAAGGTCCGCTCCCGGCGCCCGGATTGGAGGTACGGACTCCTCACCACCGTGAATCTCGGTGACCCGACGGCGTTCGACGTGGACTTCCTGGCCGTCAACGCCGCAGCGGCAACGCGTGGATTCGTCCAGCGGGCGCATGCTCGGGGCCGCGATGTCTATGTGTGGACCGTGAACGACCCGTACGTCATGAGCGCCATGATGAGTCGAGACGTGGACGGGATCATCACTGACGACCCGGGGCTCGCCCGGAAGGTGCTCGAGATTCGAAGGCGGATGGACCCCGTCCAGAGGCTCCTGGTCGGGATCGGATCGGAGGTCGGCGTGTTCAGCATGCCCGAAGCTGAGGCGGACGAAGCCGACGCATAGACACGCCTGAAGTCTTGACCCCAGTACGGTGGGAGCATATCAAGTCGTCGTGTGCCAAGAACTCCGATGCGCGGCCAGTGCGGCGCATCTCTCAATCCTTTCGCGAACCGATAGGGGGCTCATCGTGACCATATCCCGACTTCTGAAGCGAAGCCTGGGCGGCTTTGCAGCCGCGGCGGCTATAGCGCTGTGCTCCGCGCCGCTGCAGGCCCAGATCAAGGACGGCCGTGGCGGTCTGGAGATCAACGCCTTTTACGGAATGCTGAACGGCCTCGGGGACACCGAGTTCGAGAACGACCCTGTGCCGTGGCGCCTCGACAACGATCCGTACTTCGGGGGTCGCCTCGGTTACGTGTTCGACATCGGCCTTGG